>JAKLKS010000009.1:380-37269 GCA_023150535.1 Planctomycetota bacterium | reverse complement strand
GTCGGCCGGGGCCTCGCCGTCCGTCGTCGGGCGGCGGAATTCGATCTCCTCCGACCCCGCGGGGGGGGTGAAGAGGAACGCCGCGTCCTCCGCCGGCGGGTCGACCTTCCACTCGTCCAGGTGGGCGAGGTACCGGGGGGAGCCGGCCTCGTCGAGGTAGCGGATCTCGACGCGCCGCGGGAGCGCCGGGCCCTCGACGGGGACCCAGATCTGCCAGGCGAGCCAGTCCGTGGAGAGCGAGACCTGGTGGCAGGGGACGCCCCGGACGTCGTGCACGCCGAGGTGGAGGGCCCTGTCCGCCACGGAGGTGTAGGCATCGTAGGGATCCCCGACGAAGAGGTCGGCCAGGGGGACGACGATGCCGTAGTCCGCGTGGAGCATGTCCAGCATCCCGTCGATGGTCCCGGGCGCCGGGATCCGCCCCCAGAGGCCGCGCTCCGGGTCGCAGACGGAGAAGGAGGCCCCGTCGTAGCGCATCACGCGGCGGCCCTTCTCCCCGACGCGGTCGACGAGGAGGCGATCGGGATACCGGAGGAGCACGCGGGACTCGGCGCCGACGGAGTAGTGGACCCCCTCCTCCATCTCCTCGTCGGTCCAGGACTCCACGCGGAAGGAGAGGGAGCGCGCCGACCGCAACGCGCCGGCCATGGCGCGCAGGACCGGCTCCACCGAGGCGTCGGCCTCGACGCCCCCGAGGGCGGTCGGCTCCGGGGCGTCGGCGGTCTCCGCGGGCGGTTCCACCTCCGCCGCCTCCTCGGTGCTCCCGCAGGAGGGGAGGAAGGCGAAGGGCACGAGGGCGAGAGCCAGAACGACCGGGATCCTCGGGAGTTCCACGGTTCCCCCCTTCCGGGACGGCGGGTCGGCGCGGAACGATCCGGGGCGGGCCCTCCGGCCCCGGACGCACGGCCATGCTATCCCCCCGCTCGCCCGGCGGTCCGGCCGCCGTCGGCTCCGGTCACACCACCGCGCCTCCCCCGGCGGGGGCGCCCCGCGGGATCGCGCGGCGGCCCTGTAGACTCGGGTCGGCACCCGGAGGGCTCCGCCATGAAGTGGGTGACGCGCGAGCGGCCGAAGGTGGACCGCGTGGCCTGCCCCTGGCTCATCGTCCGCTTCGTGGACCCGGAGGCGGAGTTCCTCTTCGTCCAGAAGGACCGCGTGATGGAGGTGGCGGCGCGCGAGGGGGCCACGCCCTTCGACGTCCCCGGGGTCGAACTCGGTCACCACGGGGAGGAGTGCTCCTTCGACGCCGTGGTGCGGAAGTACGGCCTCGGGAAGGACCCCGCCCTGGCGCGCCTCGCGCGGATCGTCCGCGGGGCGGACACGGACATGGAGGATCCCCCGCCGGAGAGCGCCGGCCTGGAGGCCATCGCCGACGGCTTCCGGAGGATCGTGCTGGACGACCGCGAGCTCCTGCGGAGGGAGTTCCCCGTCTACGACGCCCTCTACGCGCGCTGCCGGGCGGCGGTGCGAGGGGAGGAGTGAGGTCGGCCCCGGGGGTGCCCGCCATGGACCGCGCCGCCGTCGCCGGGATCCTCGCGGCCGTCCGCGCCGACGGGCGGGAGGTGCTGCGGGAGGCGGAGGGCCTCGCGCTCCTCGGCGCCCTCGGCCTCCGCGTCCCCGCGCACGTCGGGTTCCGCCGCCCCGCGGAGGTGGACGACGCCTCCCTGGCCTCCCTCCCCGGCCCCCGCGTCGTCGTGAAGGTCCTGTCCTCCTCCATCGCCCACAAGAGCGACGTCGGCGGCGTGCGGGTCGTCGATCGCGCTCCCGCGGCCGTGGCCGCCGCCATGGCCGCCATGGAGGCCCGCATCCCTCCCGCGGACGTGGAGGGGTTCTCGGTGCACGAGTTCGTCCCCCACTCCGCGGAGCCGGGGGGGGAGTTCCTCGTCGGCCTCCGCTGGACCCCGGACGCCGGGTCCGTCGTCACCGTCGGCCCCGGCGGAATCCACGCGGAGCTCCTCGCCCGCGCGCTCCGCCCCGGGAGGGGGATCGCCGTCCTGTCCCCCTCCCTCGCCGATCCCGCCCGCGTCGGGGCGGCCCTCTCCGGGCTCGCCGTGACCGAACTCGCGACGCGGCCCCTGCGCGGCCGCCCGGCCCGCCTCGATCCCGCGGAACTCCGCCGCACCGTCGCCGCCTTCCTCGAACTCGCCGCCGCCTTCGGCCCGGGGATCGCCGAGGGGGAGGTCAACCCCTTCGTCATCGGGCCCGACGGGGGCCTCGTCGCGCTGGACGTCCTCTTCCGCCTCCGCGATCCCGCCGACGGCCTCCCCGCCGCCCCGCGCCCCCTCCACCGCCTCCGGTCGATGCTCGCGCCCCGCACCGTGGCCGTGGCCGGCGTCTCGGAGCGGCGCAACCCCGGGCGCATCATCGTGGAGAACCTCCTGGCCGACGGCTTCGACCCCGGGAGCCTCTGGATCCTCAAGCCCGGGGGGATGTCGCTGGGGGGGTGCCGGACCGCGGACGGCGTCGCCTCGCTCCCCGGGAGGGTGGACCTCCTCGTGCTCGCCCTCGACGCGGCCCGCTCCGCGGAGGCGCTGGAGGAGGCCGTGGCGCTGGAGAGGGCCGAGAGCGTGGTCCTCCTCGCGGGGGGGCTCGAGGAGAAGTCCGGCGGCGCGGCCGTGGCGGACCGGATGCGGGCCGCCCTCGCCCGGTCCCGCGCGACCGCCTGGGGGGGGCCGCTCCTCTGCGGCGGCAACTGCCTCGGGTTCCGCTCGCGGCCCGGCCGCTGCGACACCCTGTTCATCCCCCGCCACAAGCTCCCCTCGCCCCGCGGCGGCCCGGGCCGGTGGGCGCTCCTCTCCCAGAGCGGCGCCTTCGGCGTCGCGCGGGCGAGCCGGCTCGCCCCCCTCGACCCGCGCCACCTCGTCACCCTCGGCAACCAGATGGACCTCACCGTCGGGGACTGCCTGGCGGGCCTCTCGGAGGACCCGGACCTCGACCTCTTCGCCGTCTACGTCGAGGGCTTCCGCCCCCTCGACGGCCTGCGGTTCCTCGAGGCGGCCCGCGCCGTCGCGGAGTCCGGCCGCACCGTCGTCCTCTACCGCGCCGGGCGCACCGAGGCGGGGGCCCGCGCCTCGGCGAGCCACACCGCCTCCCTCGCGGGGGACTACGCCGTCCTCGGGGCGCTGGCGGCCGCGGCCGGCGTGGTGCTCGCGGAGTCCCTGGAGGAGTTCGAGGACCTCGTCCTCCTCTTCGCCCTGCTCGGCGGGGGGCCGCTCCCGGGGCTGCGCCTCGCCGCGATCTCCAACGCGGGGTTCGAGTGCGTGGCCATGGCCGACAACCTCGGCCCCTTCACCCTCCCGCCCTTCGGTCCCGGGACGGAGGAGCGCCTGCGGGGGATCCTGGCCCGCCACCGCGTGGACGGCGTCGTGGACGTCCACAACCCCCTGGACCTCACGCCCATCACCCCCGACGCGGGCTTCGCCGAGGCCGTGGAGGCGGTGCTCGCGGACGGGGGCACCGACGCCGCCGTCGTCGGGTGCGTGCCGCTCTCGGGCGCCCTGCAGACCCTGGCCCCGGGGCCGGGCCACGGGGAGGACGTCGGGCGGGAGGAGGGGCTCGTCCGGCGCCTCGGCCGCCTGCGGCGGGGGAGCGCGAAGCCCTGGATCGCGGTGGTGGACGCGGGGGAGCCCTTCGACCCCATGGCCCGCCTGCTGGCGGCGGAGGGGATCCCGACCTTCCGCTCCGCCGACCGGGCCCTGCGGGCCTTCGGGCGGTACGCGGCCGTCCGGGCCGGCCGGACGGGACCTTGAAATCCGGACGGTGAGCGCACGGATTCCAGGGTCACCGGTTCCACCCCTCGGCGCGGGGGACCGGCGGGCTAGGCTTCTCCCGGCCCGCGGTCGTCCCGCGAAGCACCGCAACGGAAGGGAGGCTCCCCCGTGAAGGCGATCAACTTCGTCTGCTTCATGGTCCTGCTCATCGTCGGCGAGGCCCTCGCGCTCGCCATCGGCCAGTCCAACGAGGTCGCCGGCGCGCTCTTCGGCGTCCTGGCCTTCCTCTTCGCCGCCTTCGTCGCGAGCGCCATCCGCATCGCCAACCAGTGGGAGCGGATCCTCATCCTGCGCCTGGGGAAGTTCTCGAGCATGAAGGGGCCCGGGCTGTTCATCGTCATCCCCGTCCTCGACCGGGCCATCTTCGTGGACATCCGCACGCTGACGCTCGACATCCCCTCCCAGCAGGTGATCACGAAGGACAACGTGCCGGTGTCCATCAACGGGGTCGTCTACTTCAAGGTGGTCGTCCCCGAGGACGCGATCATGAAGGTCCAGAACTACGAGTACGCCATGAGCCAGTTCGCCCAGGCGACGCTGCGGGACGTCATCGGCGAGATGACCCTCGACCAGCTCCTCTCGGAGCGCGAGAAGATCTGCTCCGACATCGAGAAGGCGGTGGAGCAGGAATCGAAGAACTGGGGGCTCTCGGTGAGCAACATCAAGATCCAGGACATCGACATGCCGGAGGAGCTGAAGAAGATGATGAGCCGGCAGGCCTCCGCCGAGCGCGAGAAGCGGGCCACCATCACCAAGGCCGAGGGGGACCGCGACGCGGCCCTCAACCTCGCGGCGGCGGCGACGACCATGGCGACGGCGCCGGGGGCGATGCAGCTCCGCACCCTCCAGACCATCGACGGGCTCGGGCCCACGGCCTCCAACACCGTGGTCATCGGGATCCCCATGGAGATCATGGAGGCCATGAAGGCGCTCGGGAAGCCGAGGGAGGCGGCCTAGGCCGTCCTCAGGCCGCGGGCGCCCGCGCCCGCATCACCGCCAGCATCGTCACGTCGTCCTCGCTCGGGACGCCGTCCGTGAAGGCCGCGAGGTCCGCGCGGATGGCGTCCCGCACCCCACCGGCGTCGGCGGCGGAGGCGGCCGCCCGCTTCAGGGACGCGACCAGCCGCTCCTCCTCGAACAGCTCCTTCGCCCCGTTGCGCGCCTCCGTCACGCCGTCGGTGTAGAGCAGGAGGACGTCGCCGGGCTCCAGGGCCAGCTCCTCCCCCGCCCGGTAGGCGGAGTCCGGCAGGATCCCCACGATGCGGCCCGTCGCGTTGAGCTCCCGGACCTCGCCCGTGGAGGCGCGGTAGAGGAGCGGCGCGTTGTGCCCGGCGTTGCACCAGTCCATCACCCCGGTCCCCGCGTCGAGGACGGCCCCGAAGAGCGAGATGAACTGGCTCGCCTGCATGTCCGGGACGAGGCAGTCGTTCAGCAGGTCCATGGCCCGCGTCAGGCTGTCGGTCGTGCGCAGGAAGGCGCGGAGGTAGGCGCGGGCCTCGAACATGACGAGCGCCGCCTGCAGCCCGTGGCCGGAGACGTCCCCCACGGCCACCGCCAGCAGGTCCCCCGGGAGGTCGGCGATGATGTCGTAGTAGTCCCCCGACGCGTCCTCGCAGAGCTCGTTCATCCCCGCCACCGTGAGGCCCCCGGCCGCGACGGACCGCTTCTCGGGCTGGAGGTGGCGCTGGACGTTCTGCACGAGCGCCACCTCGCGGTCGTAGCGCTCCTTCTCGAGGGCGGACCGGTGCAGGCGCGCGTTCTCCACCGCCAGGGCGGCGTCCACGGAGATGGCGGCGAGGTACTCCTCGTCCTCGGCGGTGAACACCCCGCCGGCCTGCTTGTTGAGGAGCTGGAACACCCCGACGATGCGCCCGTCGCGCCCGCGGATCGGCGCGCAGAGGATCTGGCGGGTGCGGTAGCCGCTCCTCGCGTCCCAGGAGCGGTCGAACCGGGGGTCGTCGTAGGCGTCCGCGATGCGCACCGCCTCCCCCGCCACGGCGACGCTTCCCGCGATCCCCCTGCCGACGGGGAGGCGGATCTCGAGGAGCCCGGCCCCGCTCAGGACCTTCGACCAGAGCTCCGTCCCGTCGGGGGTGAGGAGGAAGACCGTGCCCCGGTCGGCCCCGACCCCCTCGGAGGCGACCTTCAGGATGAGGCCGAGGAGCTCGTCGAGGTCGAGCGTCGAGTGGAGGGCGTAGGCCGCGTCCACGAGCCTCTTCTGGCGATCGAGCTGCTCGCGGAGCGCGGCGTTCTCCCCGGCCAGGTCTTCCACGGTGCCTCCGGTGCGCGCCTACCCGACCCTGATCACCATGGCCATGGCGGTGTCCCCCGCGGCGCAGCCGGAGAAGAGCCCGTACCCGCCGCCGGCCCTGGCGATCTCCTCGATGAGCTCCACGACGACCCGGGCCCCCGTGGGACCCTGCGGGTGGCCGTAGACGAGGGGGGAGCCGAAGTTGTTCATCCGGTCGAGGGCGATGCCCATCTCCCGGGCGAACCAGATGTCGTTCACGGCGAAGGGGTTGTGGGTCTTCACGGCGCGGCAGTCCGCGATCCCGACGCCGGCCCGCTGGAGCGCCTGCTTCGCGGCGGGGGCCACGGCCATGGGCATGTGGGCCTTCTCGACCCGGGCCTCGCCGAAGGAGAGGATGCGGATCGGCATGTCCGGGCGGCGGCTCATGGCCTTGGCCTTCCCCTCGTCGCAGACGACGATGCCGGCGTTGCCGTCCGCGGGGAAGGTCTGGCAGCCGAAGGTGACGGTCCCCCCCTCCATGACGGGGCGCAGCTTCGCGAGCCCGTCGGCCGTGGTCGGGAAGACCCCCTCGTCGGCCTCGACGGTCTCGAACTTCTTCCGGCCCTTCGGCACGTCCACGGGGAGCATCCAGGTCCTCTGGAAGGCGCGGTCCGAGGCCAGGGCGTCCTGGTACTGGCGGTTGCGGAGGAGGGTCACCTCGTCCTGCTCCTCCTTCGTGATCCCGCCCTTCTTCGCCACGTTCTCGGCGGTCTGGAGCATGGCGAAGCCGGTGTTGGGGTCGCGGTTGAAGTTGTCCCAGACGGGGCTCTCCGGCTCGCCCATGCCGCCCGGGCCCGAGGGGTTGGGGTAGTAGACGTGGGGGCCGTTGCTGCAGCGGTCGGTGTTCACGGTGAGGACGCAGCACTTCATGCCCGCCTCGACCTCCAGCGCCGCGGTCGCCAGCGACCGGGCGGAGGTGGCGCATGCCTGGGAGACGTTGGGGCCGGTGATCCCGCCGGCGCCGATCATGGCCGCGAGCCAGGGGGCGCCGTAGAAGGAGGCCTTCTGGTTCACCGTGAAGCCGAGCACGAGCCCGTCGAAGGACCCGGGGGGGATCTCGCGGGCGGCGAGGAACTTCCTCGCCGCTCCCGCGGCCAGCTCGATGGAGTTGACCTGGGAGAAGGAGCCCTGCCAGCGGCAGAAGGGGCTGCTCCAGTAGGCGCCGTAGGGGATGAAGCACTTCTCGAGTCGCATGGGGCCTCCGATCCCGCCGGGGGGGAGGCGGGGACCGTCCGGGACCCCGTCCGCCGCGCCGCCGCCGAAGGGGGGAGTGTACGGCGGGGGAGCCCGCCGGGACAATCCCTCCGGGGCCGCCCCCGTCAGGAGAGGTCCAGGGCGAGTTTCGCCACCAGGGCGACCACGACCGCCGCGACGAAGCCCCGCACGAGGCGGTCCCCCTTCCGCAGGGCGACGTGGGCGCCGAGGAACCCTCCCGCCACCTGGGCCGCCGCCATGGGGAGGGCCACCCCCCAGGCCACGGAGCCTCCGGCGGCGAAGACCGCCAGCGCCGCGAGGTTGCTCGACGCGTTCACGACCTTCGCCTCCGCCGAGGCCTTCACGGCGCTCCAGCCGAGGAGCCCCGTGAACCCGAGGATGAGGAAGGTCCCCGTCCCCGGCCCGAAGAAGCCGTCGTAGGCCGCCACGAGGAAGGCGACCGCCGCGGCCGCGGCGGGACCCCGGCTCCCCGCGAGGAAGGCCGGGGGCCGGGGGCGGAGGAGGACGACCGCCGCCGCCGCGGGCAGCAGGACGAGGACCACGGGCCGGAGCGCCTCCGGGCTCACCCGGAGCACCAGCAGCGCCCCGAGCAGGGACCCCGCGACGCCCAGCGCCGCGAAGCGGGGCGCCGTCCGCGGGTCGATGTTCCCGGAGCGGGCGAAGCGGGCCGTCGCCGCCAGCGTCCCGAAGACCGACTGCCCCTTGTTGGTCCCGAAGGCGAGGTGGGGCGGGAGGCCCGCGGCGAGGAGGGCCGGGACCGTGAGGAGCCCGCCGCCGCCGGCGATGGCGTCCACGAAGCCGGCGGCGAGGGCCGCCGCGCAGAGGGCCGCGAGGGTGGCGGGTTCCATGGGAGGGAGGGGACGATACCGCCGGCCTCAGGGGGGCGGCGCATCTCCCGGGGGCGGCGCCCCGGGACCCTTGCCCCGCGCGAGGAGGTCGAGCGGCCACCCGACCAGGCGGCGGGCCGACCCGGGGTCGAAGAGGAGTCGGGAGCGCTCCGAGGCGAGGACGGTGAGGCCCCCGTGGAGGAGGGTCGCCGCCACCACGGCGACGAGGGCGAGGGCGGTCCCGGCCGCCTCCCCCCCGGGCTCGATGGCGACGGTGAGGGAGCCGAGGTCGAGCAGGAAGTGGAGGGCCATGGCCAGCAGGGGGCAGAGGGCCATGGCGAGGGGGGCGGTCCGGCGGCCGGTGCGCAGGGCGCCCGCGGCGTACCCCGCGATGCCGCCGAGGATGAGGTGCCCGTAGATGCGCACCGCCTCCCGCGCCAGCGTCCCCTCCAGGGGGACCGGATCACCGCCCACGTAGAGGAAGGTCTCGAAGATGGCCATCCCCACGCCGAGGAGCGAGCCGTAGACGATCCCGTCCATGGGGTCGTTGAACCGCCGCCGGTCGCAGAGGGCGAAGAGGGTGACGAGGAGGGCCCGGGACCCCTCCTCCACGACCGCCGCGGCGGCGGCGACGAGGGTGAGGGGCGGGAGGGGCGTGAGGGCGAAGAGGAGGGCGTCCTCGATGCGCCCGAGGACCGGGGTGGCGAGGAAGCCGATGAGGAGGGCGAGCGCCACGGCGAGGGGGGGTTCCCGGTCGTGGAGGTCGTGGCGGAGGACGAGCGCCACCGCCCCCGAGGCGCAGAGGAGGACGGCGGCGTAGAGGAGGAGGTTCACGCGGGGATGATACGGAACCCGGCACGGATCGGCATCGGGCGGTCCGGACCCGCCCTCCGCCGGCGGTCCGCCCCGGGTCCCCCGCCGCTACCGGACCGGCCGCACCTCGATGACCGCGTCGTGGCCGGCCTGCCCGCCCTCGAAGAAGGTCCAGGTGGACTTCACCCTCCCCGCCTCGGTGAGGTCCATGACCGCCCGGTGCATGTGGCCGTCCTCCGGGGCCATGTTGGTCCCCCGGAGGAACTCGAACCGGAGGAGGCCGTCCCCGGCCCCGGGGCCGAGGACCATGGTCGGCTGGTTCCCGGCGGCGCAGTAGTGGGTGAGGAGGAGGCGGGGGCCGTCGAGGTGGTACATGGTGATCATCTCGTGGGGGGTGCCACCGAAGAGGACCTCCTCCACGGAGGTGCCCCCGGAGGTCACCCGCCAGGTGACCGTGGTCTCGCCCCCGCCGCTGAAGGTCCCCTTCCAGGACCCGGCCAGGCCCTTGATGCGCTCGTAGGCGGCGGTGGATTCGTCCCGTCCGGCCTCGGGGGGGCCGGCGGGTGCGGCGGTGGAGGCGCACCCTGGCGCGGCGAGGGCGGCGAGGAGTCCGAGGGAGGCGAGCGCGGCGAGGCGGCGGAGCGTGTCCATGGGGTCCTTCCTTCCGGGGCGAGGGTCCGTTCCCGCGGGCGACTCCCGCGGAGGGGGGCATTCTACCGCCGGTTGCAGGGTCGGCAACCGGGGGGGGCCTGGGGGAGGGGGGAGGGCGGTGGAGGCGGCGGTCGGGGGAGGCCCCCCCCTCCGTGAGGGGGAGAGGGGCCGGGGACGAATCCCATTCTTCGGGGGCCTTGTTTCGTAAGCGACTGCAAACAAGTGAGTTGCAACCGTAGGTCAGTCAAATGTTTTCGGCTTTGACGATTCCTCAAGAACCTCGTACAGTTCCCCCCGAGGCCGATGGGCGTCCCGCAAGCGGGGCAGCGGCCAGGGCAAGTCGGGAAAGATAGAGGAGGCAGGCATGTCGGGTCCGAAGCGTTTGAAGCCCATTCGCATCTCCCTGACCGAGGAGCAGATCGCCGAGGTCATCCGCAACACCGTCAAGAGCCGCAAGGGCTTCAACGTCCAGTCCCTCGAGGACCGGATCGCCCCGAGCCGCATCGGCCTGCCCATCGGTGGCGGCCTCGAGGACACGGTCGGCGGCGGGGACACCCCGGACGTCGTCGGCGGCGAGGATCCCCCCCTCCCCGGCGGCGGTGAGCCGCCCCTCCCCGGCGACGGCACCCCGCCCCTCCCCGGCGACGGCACGCCGCCCCTCCCGGGCGACGGCACCCCGCCCCTCCCGGGCGACGGCACGCCCCCGCTCCCCGGCCTCAACCCCGAGGGCGGCGACCCCGGCATCCCCGGCGGCGACCCCTTCGCCGACGGCGCCGGCGGCCCCGGCTTCGAGCACCACAGCGGCCCGCACGACCCCTTCGGCGCCCAGCCCCAGTTCGGCGGCGGCGGGCCCGACGACGGCATCCCGCAGCCGGGCGACGAGGGCGGCCGCTTCCGTCCGGGCGCCCAGGGCGAGGGCCCCGCGGATCCGCGCCTCCGCCACATGGAGCCGGAGCAGAACGTCGGCCCCAACGAGGTCTCCGAGGAGGAGCTGCAGCGCCACCGCCAGGCCATCCTGCGCCAGCTGCGCGGCGGGCAGGCCTAGCCGCACGAACCGGACGGGAAACCCCCGGGCCCGCGAGGGCCCGGGGACTCCCCCCGGCGTCCCGCGCCCGCCCTCCCCGGGCGGACGAGGGAGCTCCCGCCCCCTGGCGGGAGCGAAAGTGGGGAACCGGGCTCCCGCGAGGGAGCCCGGTCGATTCACGGACCACCCCGGGACCTCTCCCCGCTACATTAGGCCCCCCGTGGGAAGCGAAGGGGGCCCGTCGGCGGACGGAACGGGTCCGGGCGGAGGTCCGTGGAAGGAAGCGAATTCGCCGTCGAGCGGCTGAAGCGGCTCGAGCTGCTGCACACGGTCTCCCGGGAGCTCCACAACTCCCTCGAGGCGGAGGCCCTCCTTCCCCGCGTCCTCGCCCTCGTCCTCGACGCCGTCGGGGCCGAGGCCGGGTCCATCTGGCTCCTCCGCGGCGACAAGATCGTCTGCGCCCACGCCGCGGGGGGCGCGGGGGAGGGGATCGTCGGCCTGGAGCTCCCCCGGGGGGCCGGCGTCGTCGGCAGCGTGGCCGAGAGCCGCAAGCCCGAGGTCGTCCTCGACGCCGCCGCGGACCGCCGCCACATCCAGCAGGTGGACGAGGCCACGGGGTTCGTCACGAAGTCCATGATGACCGTGCCCCTCGTCCTCCGGGGGGAGTGCCTGGGCTCCCTCCAGATCCTCAACAAGAAGGACGCGGGGGGGCGGTTCACCCGGGAGGACGCGGACTTCCTCCGCGAGATCGCGCTGGACGCCGCCGCGGTCATCCGCAACGCCCAGCTGCTGCGCACCGAGCGCCGCGCGAAGGAGATGCGCGCCCTCCTCCGCATGAGCCGGGAGATCACCTCGACCCTCGACCTCGACCGGATCCTCACCACCGCCTCCAACGTGCTCACGGGCATCGTGGCCTTCGAGCGCTGCGCGGTCTCCCTCGACCGGCGCGGTTCGCTCCAGGTCGCGGCCCTCTCCGGGAAGGAGAAGGTCGACCGGGCGGCTCCCGAGGTGAAGGCCCTGGAGGATCTCCTCGGGTGGCTCCGCGGCTTCGAGAAGACCCTCTACAGCCCCGACCCGGCCGCCCTGGAGGAGGAGGACCCGCAGAAGGCGGCGCGCTTCCGGGCCCACGCGGCGTCCTCGGGCATGAAGGCGGTGCTCGCCGTCCCCCTGCGGGACGACTCCGGGTTCATCGGGATGCTCTCCATGGAATCCGCGAAGGAGGACTTCCTGGAGGAGGGGCAGCTCGAGGTCGTCGAGACCTTCGCCAACCAGGTGGCCGTGGCGATGCGCAACGCCGACCTCTACCGCCAGACCCCCCTCGTCGGCATCCTCGGGAAGAGGAGCGTGGGAGGGGGGGGAGGGCTCGCGGGAGGCGCGGGGCGGCTGGGCCCGAAGGCGAAGGCCGGGATCGCGGCCGGCGCGGCGGCCCTCCTCCTCCTCCTCTGGCCCTTCCAGCGCTACGCGACGGGCGAGGCCGAGGTGATCCCCGCGGTCCGCCACCACCTCCGCGCCGACGCGCCGCTGGTGGTGGACTCCATCCTCGTGGACGGGGGGCAGGCGGTCCGGAAGGGGGAGGAGCTCGGCCGGCTGCGGACCCGGGAGCTCGAGGTGGAGCTGGCGGAGCTGAGCGCCCGGGCCCGGGGCCACCGCGCCGAGGCCATGCGCCTGGAGGCCGCGGGCAGGGTGGCGGAGGAGAGGGCGGCCCGGGACCTCGCCCGCCACGCGGAGGCGCAGATCCGGCTCACCGAGGAGCGCATCGAGGCGGCCGTCCTGAGGGCACCCGCCGACGGCTTCGTCCTCACCCACAGGCCGCGGGACCTCGTCGGCACGACGGCGGAGCCGGGGAAGACCCTGATCGAGATCGCCGAGGAGGGGCGCTGGACCGTGGAGATCCGCGTGCCCCAGGCCGACGTCCCGGGCCTGGCGGCGGACCTCCCCGCCTCCTTCGCGAGCCCCGCCGTCCCCGGCGTCATCTTCGAGGGGAGGGTCGCCTCCATCGGCGTGACGGCCGTGGACGCGGGCGGGACGCCGGGCTTCCCCGTGGTCTGCACGGTGGAGGACCGGGACGGGAGCCTCCGGTCGGGCATGAAGGGGCGCGGGCACGTGAGGACCGGGAGGCGGAGCCTGGGGCTCCGGTTCGCGGCGGGCCTCTGGCGGTGGGTCCGGTGGCAGACGGGGCTCTGATGCGGCGCTGGGCCGGGAGGTGGACCATGGAGCGGGTCAAGGGACTGGCGGCGGCGATCCTCGCGACCGCCCTCCTCGCGGCGGCCGGGGCGGGGGCCCCTCCCCCGGCGCCGGCGGAGGAGGGGAAGGAGCCCCTCCGCGCCGCGGGCTTCCTCCGGGCCGAGGCCCACCTCCAGCTCGCCGTGCGGCGGGCCGGGCTCGTCCTCTCGGTGGAGCGCCTCGAGGGGGACGAGGTCGGCCCCGGGGAGCCGGTGGTGCTCCTCGACGACGCGGAGGAGCGGATCCAGGTCGCCCTCGCCCGGAACGACGTGGAGACCGCGGAGATCAACCTGGCGAAGATCCGCTCCGGCCCCCGGCCCGAGGACCTGGAGCGGGCGAAGGCCTTCCTCGCCGAGAGCCAGGCGGGCCTCGATCTCGCCGAGAGGACCCTCCGGGCCGACATCGAGCTCCAGAAGGGGGGGATCCTCTCCGACCTCAGCCGGCGGCGCTCCGAGCGGATGCTGGACGCCGCCAAGGCGCAGGCGGAGGGGAGGCGCCTCGACCTCGTCCTCCTCGAGAAGGGGTCGCGGCCGGAGGACGTCCGCCTCGCCGAGGTCGAGGTGGAGAGGCAGAGGTCCCGCCTCGCCCAGAGGGAGCTCGAGGCCGCCCGCGCCCGGATCGCCGGGAGCCGCGAGGGCCGGGCCGTCGTCACCCGGGTGTGGGTCGAGGAGGGCCAGTGGGTGGAGGCGGGCCGCGTGGTGGCGGAGCTCGTCTACATGGACCGGCTGCGGGTCGAGCTCGACCTCCCGGGGGAGTCGGTCGAGGGGCTCGCCCGCGGCGCGAAGGCGGCGATCCGGTCCCCCCGGCACCCCGGCGCCGAGCTCTCCGGGGCCGTCACCCGCGTCTCCCCCGTCCTCGACGCCGCCTCGGGGACCATCCGCATCGTCGTCGAGGCGGACAACCCCGGGCACCGCTTCCGCCCCGGGGGCGAGGCGGAGGTGGAGATCCGGCGGTGACGCGCGCTCCGGGGGCCTGATGGGGGACCAACGCCCCGACTGCCCCGTCCTCGCCGCCGGGACCCGCGTGGTCCGGCAGTCCGAGGGGGGCGAGGTGCGCTGGGTCGTGCGGGCCGGCGGCTCGGGGAAGTACCTCCGCGTCGGCGAGCGCGAGGCCGTCATGCTCGGCCTCGTGGACGGGAACCGCACCGCCGCGGAGATCGCCACCGCCTTCACCGCCCGGGCGAAGGAGCCGGTGACGGCCGCCGACGTCGAGGGCTTCGTCTCCCGGATGAGGGAGATGGAGGTCGTCCAGCCGACGGCCGAGATGAGGAACCTGCTGCTCGTCGAGAAGGCCCGCCAGAGGCGCTCGGAGCGCCTCTTCGCGGGGAAGTGGGGTGCGGTCCTCTTCTGGCGGGTGCCGCTCCTCGATCCCGACGGCATCCTCACCTTCCTCGAGCGGAGGGTGCGCTGGGTGTTCACCCCCGGGTTCCTCGTCCTCGCGGGGATCCTCGTGGCCCTGGCCGCCGGCACCCTCGTGGCCCGGGGGGACGAGGTCTTCGCCCGCCTCCGGGACTTCACGCAGATCACCCGGGGGGCGGGCCTCTCCCTCGCCGGGGCCTGGGCGACGGCGCTCACCATCGTGATGTTCCACGAGCTCGCCCACGGAGTCGCCTGCAAGCACTGGGGCGGGGAGGTCCGGGAGATGGGCTTCCTCCTCCTCTTCTTCCAGCCCTGCTTCTACTGCAACGTGAACGACGCCTGGACCTTCGACAGCCGGGCGCAGCGCCTCTGGGTGACGGCGGCGGGGGGCTTCGTGGAGCTGGTCCTCGGATCCGCCTGCGTGCTCCTCTGGGCGGCGACCGACGAGGGGACCGCGCTCCACGGCGTCTGCTACCTCGTCTTCATGATCTCCCTCTCCTCGACCCTGCTGTTCAACCTCAACCCGCTCATCAAGCTGGACGGGTACTACCTGCTGGCGGACCTGCTCCGGATGGACAACCTCTCCGAGCGCTCGAGGAAGCAGGTCGCCTGGCTGGTGCGGGGGAAGCTCCTCGGGATGCCCGCGGCCTCCGCGGCGAAGGACCGGCGCGAGGCGTGGATCCTGGCCTCCTACGGGATCGCGTCGATCCTCTACATGTCGACCATGCTCCTGGTCATCGCGGTGCTGCTGCTCGGGAGCCTCGGCGGGGGCGAGGGGCCGGGCTTCTTCATGACGATGTTCTTCCTGTTCCTGGGCTGGATGATGCTGCGGCCCGCGTTGAAGACGATGGGGGAGGCGATGAGGGAGGGCGCGACGGCGCAGGTGGCGCGGCACGGGGCGAAGGGGGCGCTGCTGCGGGCGGCGGCCGGGGCGGGCGCACTCCTCCTGGCGGCGATCCTCGTCCCCTGGACGCGCACGACGGGAGCGGCGGCCCCGGCGGAGCCCGCCCGGGTCGCGGAGGTGCGCTCCCCGCTGCGGGGGCGCATCGCGGAGGTTCTCGTCGCGGAGGGGGACGACGTGGCGGAGGGGGCGCCCCTCCTGCGGATCGAGGCCCCCGTCGAGGCGGCCGAGGCGGTCGTCGAGCGGGAGAACGCCACCCGCCTGCGCCGCGAGGCCCTCGGCGCCCACTCCTCGGGCGACGCGGCCCGGGCGGCGGGCCTCGAGGACAGGGCCGAGGCGGCGCGCCTCAAGGCCGAGGGCGCCGAGGCGCGCCTCGCGAAGTCCCTCCTCCCGAGCCCCCTGGCGGGGACCGTCCTGACCCGGCGGGCGGGGGAGCTGGCGGGGAGCCCGGTGACCCGGAACGCGTCCATCCTCAGGGTGGGCGACCTCGGGCGCCTGCGGTTCCGCGCCCTGCTGGACGCCCGGGGCGCGGGGCCCGTGCGGGAGGGGATGGACGCCTCCGTGCGCTTCCGCGATCGCCCCGGCGATCCCCTCGAGGGGAAGGTCGTGGCCGTCTCCCGCGCCCCCGTGGACCCGGCCCGGGAGCCGCGGGCGAAGGACCTCCCCGGTCCGCACTGGGAGGTGATCGTCGAGACGGGGAACCCCGATCGCCGGGTCCTCCCCGGGATGGTGGGGGAGGTGCGCGTGGTCCTCGGCAGGACGAGCCTGGCGGGGGCCCTCCTCGGGGGGATCCGGGGCGCCTTCCGCCCGGACCTCCTGCGGTGAGGCGCCCCGCGCCCCGCCGCCCTACCTCCAGTCCCGGGCGGCCGGCGTGCCGTACTGCCGCAGGTAGGCGGAGCAGCGCTCCCGGTCGGCGCCGGACAGCCGGCCGGCGTCCCGCAGGTGGGAGAGCGCCTCGGTCATGGTCACGGCGGGGTGGACGGGGACCCCGGTGTCGGCGGTGAAGCGCTCGAGCGCGTCCCGGCCGTCGGGGCCCACCTCCTCCCGCGCCACGGCGACGAGCAGGGCGGGGAACCTCGCCCCGGGCACGAGGGAGCGCAGGAGGTCCAGCGCCTCCCGCTTGGTGGCCCCGTCGGTGAGCACGTCGTCCACCATGACGATGCGCTCCCCGTCCGCGGGCCTGTGGCCGACGAGGATCGAGGCCGCCGCGGCCTTCGCGGAGGCCTCCTCGCCGTGGGTCTTCCTCTCCTTGCGGTCGAAGAGGTAGGGCTTGCGCACGCCCCGGGTCGAGAGGGAGATGGCGGTGGCCACGGCCAGCGGCACCCCCTTGTAGGCGGGGCCGAAGACGCTGTCGAAGCCGTCCGGCCCCAGGACCTCGAGGAGCTTCCCCGCGAAGGCGTCGCCGAGGCGCAGCAGCCCCTGCCCGTCCTCCACGAGGCCGAGGTTCACGAAGGTGGGAGAGACGCGCCCGCTCTTGAGGGTGAAGGTCCCGATGCGGAAGGCCCCGCACTCCCACAGGAAGTCCACGAACCGCCGCTGGTAGTCCTGCATCCGTCCTCCCGGGTCGCCCCGCGCGCCGCCGCCGGCCGGGCCGATCCTACGGCCGGCCGGGGACGGCCCTCAGTTCTTCGCCCGTGCCCGCGGCGGCCCCGGCTCCTTGTCCGCCTGCCCGAGGTAGAGCAGCGTGGCCCCGACGACCGCGAGGGGCTGGAGGAGCGGCAGGAGCGACAGCGGGAGGCCGAGGCCGAGGACGAGGGGCCAGCGCCGGATCGCCCAGCGGAGCCTCTCCCGCCCGCCGTAGCGCTTGCGGCCGAGCGTCACGTCGACCGCGCCGAGCCCGGCGAACCAGGCCCCGGCCGCGGCGAAGACCGGCGCGCCCGCCGCGGTGAACCCGAGGAGGAGGAGGGGGAGCAGGACGGCCGCCTGCACCGCGAGCAGCAGCAGGGCCGCCCCCGCGGCCCGCAGGGCGTCCGGCAGGAGCCGGGACCAGGGCCTCCCCGGGTCGGGGATCCCCAGGGCGAGGTCCTCGGTCCTCCCCGAGAGGACGTCGTGGAAGGGGGCGTTCACCGCGCCGGCGGCGGCGAGCGTGGCGAAGAAGGCGGAGGCCAGGGCCAGCAGCCGGAGGAGGTGGAGCGCGCCCCAGGCCGCGGCGCCGCGCAGCCAGTCGATCCAGCCCCACCAGGGCTCCTCGAACCGGGGGGCGAGTGTATCAAAGTATGATACTGCGGCGGCCGCGAGGAGGACGAGGAGGACGGCGTCCACGAGGAGGGGCAGGAGGATCCAGGGCAGGAGCCGGGGGTGGCGGAGGACGAAGAGCCCCCCGCGGAGGGGGGCGAGGAGGGCGGCGGCGGGGCCCGGGGACCCCTCCCCGGGGGGGCCGGGGGCCCCCTCCGGGGCGCCGCAGCGGCGGCAGGGGCCCCGGGATCCCCCCTCGTCGGGGGGCTCCCCGCAGCGCCGGCAGCGGGACCCCGGTTCCTCGGCGGCCATGGGGGCATCTTCCCCGGCGGGGGAGGGGGGCGCGAGCGGGATCCCCGCAGGTGCCTCTGGATTCCGCCCACCCTCCCCGGTAGATTTCCGCGCTGGAAGGAGGAGCATGGCCCCCTCGCCGGGACGGAGCCTCTGGCGCGACGCCCGCAGCGGCCTCCTGGTCCTCCCCGCCCTCGCGCTCCTGGCGGTCGGGTCCATCGAGGCCTCCCTCGCCTGGTTCCTGGCCTGCCGGGGCGCCTACGTCCTCTTCATCGGCTTCTCCCTGAGGGCCCAGGCCGCCACCGGCTGGTGGACCCGGCGCTACGGGGTCGAGCGGGGGTTCGAGCGCTTCCGCTCCGCCGCCGCCCTCCTCATGACCGGGGACGCCGCCGCCATCGTCCTCGTCTGCTGGCTCGGCCGGAACACCCTCACCCTGGGGCCCTCGCTCCCCGTCCGCTGGTTCCTCGGCTGCGTCCTGGTGGCGGTGGGCATTCTCTCCAAGGCCTGGGCGGTCCGGACCCTCGGGGAGGGGAGCTTCTGGTGGAAGGGCTCCTTCGTCCCCGGGGAGGGGGACCGGTTCGTCACCACGGGGCCCTACCGCTGGTTCCGCAACCCCATGTACACCCTCGGCTACCTGCACGCCTACGGGCTCGCCATCGTCCTCGGGTCCCTCCCGGGGCTCTTCGCCGCCGCCGTGGCCCAGGGGCTCATGCTGGCCATGAACCACTGGGCGGAGAGGCCCCGGACGGAGGCCCTGCGCACGGCCGCCCACGGGTAGCGCCCCTCCTCCCCGCGGAGCCCCCCGGCCGGGGGGCGACGGGGCCCGGGGGGGTGTAGGATGGAGCCCCCATGAAGACCTTCCGAGCCCTGCTGCCCGCCCTCCTCCTGGCCGCGGCGGCCGCCGCCCCCGCCGCCGCGGACGAGGCCCTCCAGGCCCTCAAGCGGGAGTTCCCCGCGAGGGTCGCCGAGCGGACCCCCGCGAAGGAGCGGGAGAACGTCCTCGCGCGCGTCGCCGCCTACGACGACGCCGAGGGGGCGAAGGTCCTCGCGCTCGGCCTCTCGGCGCTGGCGGACCGCATCGACGAGGACATGGCGGTCTTCGCGGGGATCCGGAGGCAGTACGAGGAGATCAACGTCCCGACGGACGTGATGAAGGACGACTTCAAGACACGGACCGAGCTGCAGGCCCGCATCCTCGAGCTGGAGGAGAAGCAGCGGGAGGACGGGAAGGTGCTGGAGGCCTTCCGCGCGGCGCTGAGGAGGTACGGGAACGCGCAGGCGCTCTCCACCCTCTCCGCCGAGGGGAAGCGGCTCGCGAACGTGCGCGCCCGCGAGGTCCTGGCCGAGGGCCTCGGCGCCAACCCCGCCGGGATGGAGATCGCCATCCGCCTGGGGAAGGACAAGGACCCCTGGGTCCGCGCCGCCGCCCTGCGGGGCCTCCGGGGCCGGTCCGAGGACGCCGTCTTCGAGTTCGCCAAGGAGAGCATCCTCTCGGAGCACTGGCCCGTGCGGCTGGAGGCCGGGCTGACGCTCGAGGGCGTGAACCAGCCCCGCGTGCTCCCCGTGCTCATCGTCGCCCTCGGCAAGGAGGAGGGGCGCCTCCGGGACGACTTCGGGGACGCGCTGAAGAGGCTCACCAGCCAGAACTTCGAGCCCGACCCGGACCTCTGGCAGAAGTGGTACATCGAGAACCGCTCCGACCTCGAGGGCCCGGCCCCGGACAAGGCGCTCTTCGGCGCCTTCAAGGGGAGGAAGCCCCCCCCGGAGAAGAAGTCGGTCTACGGCATCGAGAGCCGCTCCCGGCGCATCCTCTTCGTCATCGACACGAGCGGCTCGATGAAGGAGAGGCTGAAGTCCGCGCAGGGCACGGCCACCGGCCTCTCCGCGGACGAGCTCGAGGAGTACGACATGACCAAGATCGAGCTCGCCAAGAGGGAGCTGAAGCGCGCGATCCGCGCGCTCGAGCCCGACGCGCTCTTCAACATCATCGCCTACGCGACCCACATCGTCCCCTGGAAGCAGAAGATGGTGAAGGGGGACATGACGACCAAGAACGAGGCCTACGCCTTCATCCGGGACATGGAGGCGGCGGGCGGCACCTGGACCTACGGCGCCCTCCAGGAGGCCTTCCGCGTCGGGGGGATGGGCGTCGTCGACCGCAACTACGACCCCACCGTGGACACCATCTACCTCATCTCCGACGGGGCCCCCACGGACCAGGACATGGACAAGCCCCAGCTCCAGGACCCGAGGATCATCCTCGACGCCGTGCGGGAGTGGAACCGCCTCGGGAAGGTGGTCCTCCACGCCATCGCCATCGATCCGCGGACCGGGGGCGGCCAGTTCATCGCCTTCATGAAGGAGCTGGCGAAGCAGAACGGCGGGGAGTACGTCCAGCGTGAGTAGCGGCGCGCTCCGGGCGGCGCTGGCGGCGGCCCTCCTCCTCGGCGCCGCCGCCGCGGCCGCCGCCGGGCCGGAGGACGCCGCGGAGCGGTTCCGCCGCGCCTTCGCGGAGAAGGCCCCCGCCCCCGCGGACGAGCGGGCGGAGGCCGCCCGCGCCCTCGGGGAGGAGGCGTCGCGATCCGCGGCGGAGCTCCTCTGCGGGGGGTACGCCTCCGTCGCGGCGCGGCTCGAGGATCTCTCCGCGCGCAGGACGAAGGGGCGGGAGGAGCTGACGCGCCTCCTCGGCGGCCACGGGACCGACGGCACGACCCCCGTCCCGGCGGAGGTCCTCGCACGGATCCAGGAGCTCAAGGCCGGGGAGGAGTCCCTCCGGGAGCAGGACGAGAGGGAGCGCGAGGTCCTCGCCGCCCTCCGCCGCGCCCTCGCCCGCTGCGCCGGGGGGAAGGCCGCGGGCTGGCTCGCCGGGGAGGCGGCGCGGCCCTCGTCCCCCCGCGACCTGCGGGTCGCCCTCCTCGGGATCCTCGGCGAGGCGGGGGTCGAGGCGGCCCTCCCCCAGGTGCGCGCGGCCCTCCGCGACCGCGACCCCGCGGTCCGGGAGGCGGCGCTCGCCGCCTTCGCCCGCCTGCGGGCCCGGGACGCGGAGGCCGCCTCCGTCCTGGCGGCCGGCCTCGCCGACGAGCGCTGGACGGTGCGCCTCGCCGCGGCCCGGCGCCTGGCCGAGCTCGCGACCCCCGAGGCGGTGGACCTCCTCGTCCCCCACCTCGCCCGGGAGGAGGGGAAGCCCCGCTCCGACGTCGCCGCCCTCCTCCGCGGCCTCACGGGCCAGAGGTTCGGCCCGGAGCCCGAGGGGTGGGCCGCCTGGTGGAGGGAGCACCGCGCGGAGTTCGCCTCCGGGGAGCGGACGCTGACCCCGGGCGCCCCCGGCCCCGCCGCGGGGGGGGAGGGGCCGGAGGGGAGGGCGAACTACTACGGCATCACGGTCGAATCGCTCCGCATCCTCTTCGTCATCGACATCTCCGGTTCGATGGAGAGGCCGGGCGGCGGGGAGGAGGAGGGCCCGGCCAAGGTGGAAGCCGCGAAGAAGGAGCTCCTGCGCTGCATCCGGACGCTGGGCCCCGCCTCCGCCTTCACCGTCTTCTCCTTCCGGGACACCGTGGACAAGTGGAAGCCGGCCCTCGTGAAGGCCGACGACGCCGCGAAGCAGGGGGTCGCGAGGTGGGTGGAGGGCCTCGTCGCGGCCAACTCGACGAACACCTACGCCGCCCTCGAGGAGGCGCTGAAGGCGTCCTCGGCGAACCCGGTCCACGACATGGGCCCGGGCTACGCCATGGCGGCGGACACCATCTTCCTCCTCACGGACGGGGCGCCCACGACCCCCGGGGGGAAGCTGCGCGACGGGAAGGGCAACCCGGAGTGGCTGCGGGTGCTGGAGGCGGTGCGGGGCTGGAACCGGGGGAAGCGGGTGGCGATCCACGCCATCGGGATCGGGCGCGAGGCCAACGCCGAGTTCCTCGGGACGCTGGCGCGGGAGAACGGCGGGACCTACGTGGCGGTACGGTAGCCGGGGGCCGGCGCCCCCGCGCGGGAGGGAGGAACGGATGACGACGGTGCTCGTGGAGAAGGCGGACCGCCTCGCGACGGTGACGGTGAACCGGCCGGACAAGCTGAACGCGCTGAACGACGCGGTGATGGGGGACCTCGAGCGGGCCTTCGCGGGCCTCGCGGCCGATCCCGGGGTCGGGGCCGTGATCGTCACCGGCGCCGGCCCGAAGGCCTTCGTCGCGGGCGCCGACATCGCGGAGCTCGCGACCATGACCGGGCTCTCCGCGGTCGGGGTCGCCGCCCGCGGGCAGTCCCTCATGCAGGCCGTGGAGGGGTGCGGCCGCCCCGTGATCGCGGCGGTGAACGGCTACGCCTTCGGCGGCGGCCTCGAGCTGGCCCTCGCCTGCCACCTCCGGGTCTTCTCGCGCACGGCGAAGGTCGGCCTTCCCGAGGTGGGCCTGGGGCTCATCCCCGGGTACGGCGGCACCCAGCGCCTCCCGCGCGTCGTGGGGAGGGGGAGGGCGCTCGAGATGATTCTGACGGGGGAGCCCGTCGACGCCGAGACCGCCCTCCGGTTCGGGCTCGCCAACCGGGTCGTCGAGCCCGAGGCGGTCCTGGAGGAGGCGCGGAGGCTGGCCGGGGCGATCCTCGGCAAGGGGCCCGTGGCGCTCCGCCTCGCCCTGGAGGCGGTCCTGCGCGGCGAGGAGGCGGGTCCCGGGGAGGGGATGAAGGCGGAGCGGTTCCTCTTCGGGCTCGCGGCCTCCTCCGGGGACATGAAGGAGGGGACGGGGGCCTTCCTGGAGCGGCGGAAGCCGGCCTTCCGCGGCCTCTGAGGCCGTCCCTCCCGGGTCCACCGGTTGTTTCCTGAACCGCCCCGGGAGGGCGGGCCTAGAATGCCCGCGATCCTCCCCCGGGGCCGACGCGGGCCGGCCGTTCCGCGGGGGGGCTCCCCCGGAGTCGACCGGGGGGATCCCGCGATCCCGCGGGGGGGGACGCACCGGGCCGTCGGGCGGAGGAACCGGAACATGCACGACATCGCCGTGATCGGCGGGGACGGGATCGGGCCCGAGGTGACCCGCGAGGCCTTCAAGGTCCTCGAGGCGGCCGCCGAGGTCCACGGGTTCCGCTACAGGGCCGTGCAGATGCCCTACGGGGCCGAGCACTACCTCAAGACGAAGGAGACCTTCCCGGACTCCGCCCTCCGGGCCGCCCACGACTTCGACGCCATCTTCCTCGGCGCCATCGGGGACCCCCGCGTCGAGACCGGGCTCCTCGAGCGCGCCATCATCTCGGGCCTCCGCTTCGGCCTCGACCTCTACGTGAACCTGCGCCCCGTGCGGCTCTACGACGCCCGCTTCTGCCCCCTCAAGGACCGCGGCCCCGAGCACCTCGACTTCATCGTCGTCCGGGAGAACACCGAGGACGCCTACGCGGGCCTCGGCGGGATCCTCAAGAAGGGCTCGCCCAACGAGGTCGCCGTCCAGGAGATGATCTACACCCGGGCCGGCGTGGAGAGGGTCGTGCGCTACGCCTACGACCTCTGCCGGGCGCGGTCCAAGCACAAGCGGCTCACGCTGGTGGACAAGGCCAACGCCATCCGCTGCCAGGACATCTGGACGCGCACCTTCGCCGAGGTCGGCCTGGAGTACGACGACGTCAAGCAGGACCACGCCTACGTGGACGCGGCCTGCATGTGGATGGTGAAGAACCCCGAGTGGTTCGACGTCATCGTGACGACCAACCTCTTCGGCGACATCGTGACCGACCTCGGCGCCCAGCTCGTGGGCGGCATGGGGATCGCCGCCAGCGGCAACATCCACCCGGGGCGGGTCTCCATGTTCGAGCCCATCCACGGCTCCGCCCCGAAGTACGCCGGCAAGAACACCGCCAACCCCCTGGCGGCCATCTGCGCCGCCGGGATGATGCTCGACCACCTGGGCGAGAAGGACGCCTCCCGGGCCGTGGAGGAGGCGGTCCGCACGCTGCTCACCTCCGGCCGGGTCACCACGCTGTCCGCGGGGGCGCTCCCCACGAGCGTCCTCGGGGACATGGTCGCCGCCGGGATCCGGGGCGCCCGCCGGACGGTCTCCCCCGTCCGCGGGGCGCCCCGCGACGGCGCGGCGCGGAAGGCCGCGAAGTCCGCGCCCGCCGCGAAGAAGTCCCGCAGGGCGGCCGCGGCGCCCTAGCGGAGCCGGGCGCGGAGTCCGCGGCGTGCTCCCCATTCCCGTCGGAGACGAGAACCCGACGGCCCGCCGTCCCCTGGTCAACACCGGGCTCATCGCGCTCAACGCGCTGGTCTTCCTCGCCCTGAACGTCGCCCGGGGCGAGGGCTTCTTCGAGCTCACGCTCGAGGACTCGCGCCGGTGGGGGCTCCTCCCCGGGGACCCGCAGCCGCTGCGCTTCCTCTCCTGCCTCTTCGTGCACGCGGGGCCCTGGCACCTGCTCGGCAACATGTGGTTCCTCCACATCTTCGGCGACAACGTGGAGGACAAGCTGGGGCGCGCGGGTTACCTCCTGCTCTACCTCGGCTGGGGGGTGGCGGCCTCCCTCGCGTTCCTCCTCCTCGGGGGGCCGGGGGGCGAGGTCGCCGGCCACACGCCCGAGGAGGTGGAGGCGGCCTGGCGCACGCTCCCGCTGGTGGGGGCCTCGGGCGCCATCGCCGGGGTGATGGGGGCCTACCTCGTCTTCTTCCCCCGCGCGCGCATCCGCATGGTCTGGTGGCTCCTCGTCTTCCTCATCCCCTTCTCGCTCCCCTCGCTGGTGGTGATCGGGATGTACTTCGTCCAGGACCTCCTGCTCGGCGCTCTCCAGCAGGGGGGGACGGGCGGGGTCGCCTACGCGGCCCACACGGGGGGGATGCTGGCGGGGATCGCGGCGGCGCTGGCGCTCAAGCCCTTCCTCCGGGGGGGGCCGCACACGGCCTGGGACCGGGACACGGGGTTCGCTCCCGGGGGGGCCGCCGCCGAGGTGGCCTTCGACCCGCGGCGGCCGGAGCCCCCGCGGACGATCCCGATGCCGGACCTCCGGGACCAGCTCGTGGGGGCGGTGCTCGACGGGCGGATGGACCTCGCGCTGGAGCTCTACGGGCGCTGGATCGGGGAGCCGCGCCTGGAGGTGCTGCCGCCCCACGTGGAGATCGAGGTGGCGCACGAGATCCTCAGGCGGGGCCGGGTGGCGGAGGCGATGGAGGCCTACCGGAGGTTCCTCGGGAGCCACCCGCGGGCGGCGGAGGCCCCCGAGGCGAAGTTCCGCGTGGGGCTCATCTACGCGAAGGCGGAGGGGGACGCCGCCGAGGCGCGGCGGTGGCTGCGGCAGGCGGCGGAGGAGCACCCGGACCCGGCGACGCGGGAGTTCGTGCGGAAGGAGCTGCTGCGGCTGGAGGGGTGATCACCAGGGGATCTCGATCTCGGCCGTGCCGCCGGGCTCGAGGACGACCTCCGGGCCGCGGCGGAAGGAGAGGAGGGACCGCTTCCCGTCCCGGTCGAGTTCGTCGGGGGTGGCGGGGAGGAGGAAGGCGCTCTCCCACTCGCCGGCGGCGACGCCGGTGAACTCGAACCGGCCCCCCGCGCCGGAGACGGTGGTGAGGTGGGTGTCGCCCCGGGTGGAGATGCCCTTCATGGTGAGGGTGAGGGTGATGCCGGGGACGGGGCCGTGGGTCTCCGACTTCACGATCCCCCGGACCGTCCCGGTCCCCGCGGCGAGGACGACGTCGCCGAGGTCGGCGGTCTCCCCGGGGCCCGCGGCCCAGGGGATCTCCCGGCGCTCGCGGGTGGGATGGGCGATGCGGACGACGCCGCTCCCCGGCGGAAGGCCGGGGACGTCGAAGACCGCGGGGTCGGTCTCGGAGCGGCGCTCCGGGATCCGGGTCTCCCCGACGAGCACGAGGGCGCCGTCCAGCGGGCGGCCCGCGTCGTCCACCACCCGGAGCCGGACCCGGGCGCCGGGGGACAGGCGGAGGAGGCCGAGGTCGGTGACCTTGCCCGCGACGACCTCGAACTCGCCCGTGGAGACGGTTCCGAGGGGGGAGCGGAAGCGGTAGACGTGCTTCGTCGCGCCCATGTGCCCCGAGCGGAAGACGCCGTCGGCCCCCGGCTTCCACTCGCCGAGCCCCGCCTCGCCCTCGGGGATGGACCTTCCCTCGCCGAACAGGTGCTCCACGGGTCGTCCCGAGGGATCCACGCAGCGGAAGGAGAACCACCCGGGGGCCCTGGGATTGGGCTGCAGGGTGAAATCGATGCCCGAGCGGGGAGGGGTGACCTCCTCGTCGAGTTCGGCGCCGAGGTACTGGCCCATGATGTCCGAGACCCTGAGGCCGTGCGGCTCGGCGGCCTTGCAGGCGATGCTCCAAGTTCCGTCCTGTCGGGTGGCGGTGGACAGGCTGTAGCCGCCGGGCGTCTTCGCGTACACGTCCACCCCGGCGAGGGGGTCGCCCCCGGCGCTCAGGACCCTGCCCGAGAGGGCGGGTCCCTCGTCCACGATGAGGACGAGGGAGGCGGAGCCCGCGTCCCTCCCGGCATCGAAGCCGACGGGTCCGGAGGTCGCGCCCTTCCAGGACGCCTCCGCGGTTCCCTCGACCGGGGGGATCCCCTCGATGGAGAAGGACCCGCTCTCGTCGGCGTGGGCCTCCCGGACGGGAAGGGGGAGGGCCACCCCCGGGAACCGCAGGAGCACGTCCACCCGGGCGCCCGGCCGGGGCTCCCCGGCGCCGGAACGGACCGTGCCCCGGATGCGGGCCGGGGGCAGCAGGATGAGCGTCACGTCATCCCTTCCCGTTCGAAGGGAGCCCACCATCGTCGGCGCGAAGCCGGGGGACCGGACTCCGAGGAGCAGGTCCACTCCGGCGGGCAGGCCCGCGAGGGAGAAGCGGCCGTCCGGACCGCTCTCCCCTCGCACCGGTCTCGGATTCCCTTCGGCCGCCGCCGCGACCTCGGCGCCGGCGACGGGACGTCCGGCCCCGTCGAGGACGACCCCCCCGAGGGAGCCGGGGCCGGAGAGCGCCTTCCCGTCGTCCCGTGGAGGAGCCGGGACCGATCCCGCGTCCGCGTCCGAGAAGACCGGCAGGTCCGAGGACCGCAGCGCCGCGTCTCCGGCCCCGTCGGGGCCCCTGCCCCTCCATGGCCCGTAGAGGGCCACGAAGGCCGCCGCCACGGCGGCGACGAGGATGAGCCCGCCCTTCCGCAGTTTCATGGTCCGATCTCCCTCCGGTCGCGGGTGGGCGGGGCGCCCCGGGGCGCCCCGCCGGTCATCCGACGACCCGTTCCCCTACCTGCAGATCCTGGTCAGTTCGTAGGTGGCCGTGGCGCCGCACTTCGTCGTCGCAGCGATCTTCATGGTCTCCCCCACGAGGGCCTTGGCCTGGCTGTTGTTCTCCGTCCCCGAGGCGTCGGTGTGCACCGTCGCGTTGTTGGTCACCTTCATCGTCACGGAGTTGTCGCGGGAGTCCTTGTGATCCCCCTTGCCCGCGGTGGAGGTCTCCGTGGCGTCGGACCGCGATTCCCTTGCGACGAACTCGAGGCCGGCCATCGCCAGCTTGAGCTCCCCGCCGGTCTGGCAGTCGGTGATGCGCGCTTCGGCGCCGTCGGAGCAGGCGAGAAGCCCCGTCCACACGGTGGAGGCCTGCGCCTTCGCCGTGGAGGCCGCGTCGATCCCGCCCCAGGAGGTCCGGACCCTGGCCGCCGCCTTGATGTAGGAGGTCCCGTCGAGGACGAAGTACGGGGCGCAGTTCGCGCATCCGCCCTCCAGGGCCACGGTCACCTCGTACTCCTTCGTGTCGTCGTGGTAGGCGCGGGTCGTCACGAAGGCGTCCAGGAACCAGGTGGACTCCGATCGGCAGAAGCCGTTGGAGATGTAGGCGAAGACGTCGTTCCGGTAGAGGAGGTTCGTCAGGAGGGTCTGCTTCGATACGAGTTCGGCCGCCGGCTGCTTCTCCTTCAGCACGAACTTCCCGGAGCAGGCCGGGAGGGGGGCCGGCTTCAGGGGAGGCGGGGGGGCCGGCTCGGGCCCGGGGTTGGTGGTGCCACCGTCGCCCGGATGCAGGTCGGTGCCCCCGTCGTCCTCCTCCTCGTCGCCGCCCGCGTGGGGCACGCCGGGGCCCGGGAGGTCGCCGCCGCCGCCGGTCGTCCCGTCCCCGCCTCCGTCCGTGGTGCCCCCCGTCGGCGTCGGCGTCCCGCCCGACCCACCGGCCGGCGGGGCCGGCCCGGTGTTGCCCGGGGTGCTCGGCGTCGAGGACGGGGGCTTGCTCTCCCACTCCTTCTGCCCGTCCCAGTCCCCCTTGGACATGTCGTCCTTCGACTCCACCAGCCCCTCCGTGTAGGTCTCCCCGGACGCGGGGGGGGGCTCCCCGGCGAGGACGAAGGCGGCCAGGACCGCGAGACCGAAGACCGTGCGCATGAGGCACCTCCTGAACCCCGGGACCAGGTCCCGGGTTGGGACCTCCGACCGTCCCGCGGGGGCACCCTGCCTCCGCGGCGGGCCGGCGGCGCGGCTTCGGGGCGACCCCGCGGGTGCGGGATCCGGGCATCCGGCCATGAGGCGGGATGCCGGGGGGTGTACATTGTCGGTCGGAATCCGGAGGGGGCGGCAGGGCGGCCCCCCCGGGGGAGGGAACACCATGCGGACGGCGATCCTCGCGGCGGCGCTCCTGGCGGCGGCCTGCGGCCGGCAGTCCTCCATCGTCATCAACCTCCCCGGCGGACCCGGCGCCACCCGGGCCGAGCCGGTCCGCACCCTCCCCGCCGGGAGGGAGCCCGCCGTCGTCCTGGAGAGCCACGCCGGCTCCGTCACCCTCCGCGCCGCCCCCCCCGCCGCCGACGGCACCCCCGCCCCCGTCACCGTCGAGGCGACCCTCCACGCGACGGAGGAGAAGGACCTCGACCGCATCCGGGTCCGGGCGGAGTCGGACGGGGACGGCACCGTGAGCATCGGCTGGGACGTCACCGAGGGATCGAGGAACAACCTCTCCGTCTCCTTCGTCGTCACCGCCCCCCCGGGGAGCGCCCCCTCGATCCGGACCGGGGCCGGGTCCGTGGAGGCGGAGGGGTTCGCGAAGGGCCTGGCGGCCCGGACCGGCGGGGGGAGCATCGAGGTCCGGAAGGTCGAGGGGGACCTCGCCCTCGAGTCGGGCGCCGGGTCCATCGAGGTCGGGGGCGGGAAGGGCGCCCTGACCGCGAAGACCGGGGGCGGGAGCCTGAAGGCGGCGGATCGCGCCGGGGACCTCCGCCTCGAGAGCGCCGCGGGGACGATCAAGGTGGCGGGCGGGGCCGGGCGCGTGGAGGCGGCCACCGGCGGCGGATCGATCGCGGTCGAGGGCCGGGCCGGCGACCTCCTCCTCGAGACCAAGGCCGGCACCGTGGACGTGTCCGGCGCGAAGGGCGCCGTCCGCGCGAAGTCCGGCGGCGGCTCGGTCTCCGTCGAGGGGGACCTCTCCGGGGAGTGCCGCGCCGAGTCCTCCGCCGGGTCCGTGAAGGTCCGGATCCCGGCCTCGGCCTCCCTCGTCGTGGAGGGGGGGACGCAGGCGGGCTCCGTGGAGACCGACCTCCCCCTGTCCGTCGAGGGGAAGTACGCCGCGAAGACCCTCCGCGGGACCCTCGGGGACGGGAAGGGCGGCACCCTCACGGTCCGCTCCGGGGCGGGGAGCGTCTCTGTGGGATCGAGGTAGCGGCCGTCCTCAGGCGGGGATCGTCACCCGTCGCAGGTCGGCGGCGAGGTCCGCCGGCTCCTGGTAGCGGTCGGCGGGGGCCTTCTTCAGGCACTTGGCGAGCACGCGGTCCATCTCGGGGGGCGTCCCGGGGATCAGCGAGGAGAGCGGGGGCGGCTCCTTCGTGCGGATGTCCATGAGCAGCGCGATGGCCGACTTCGCGTCCAGCGGCGGACGGCCGGTGGCGAGGTGGAAGAGGGTCGCCCCGAGGGAGTAGATGTCGGCCCGCTGGTCGCTCCCCTTGCTGGAGACGATCTGCTCCGGGGGCATGTAGAGCATCGTCCCGAGCACCTGCCCCGTGCGCGTGAGCCCGCCGAGCTCGCCGTCCTTGAGGTTCTTCGCCAGGCCGAAGTCGGTCACCTTGACGACGTCCCCGCGCATGAGGAGCACGTTCTCCGGCTTGATGTCCCGGTGGATGTAGCCGAGCCGGAAGCCGGCGGCGAGCGCGTCGGCCACCTGAACCCCGAAGCGCAGCACCCGGGGGAGGGCGAAGGACTTCTCGCGCCGCATCGCCTCGGCGAGGTTCTCCCCCCTCACGTACTCCATGACCACGTAGGCGATCTGGTCCTGCTCGCCCGTGTCGTGGACGGCGACGATGTTGGGGTGCTGGATGCGGCCGCCGGCGGTGGCCTCCCGGAGCAGCCGCTGGACCATGATGGGGTCGGCCTCGGCCAGCACCTTGAGGGTCTTGAGGGCGGCCTTCCGCCCCATGACGACGTGGGTCCCGCGGTAGACGATGCCCATGCCCCCCGCGCCGAGCACCTTCTCGCAGAAGTGGTTGGCGAGGACCTTCCCGAGCAGCGGGTACTGCTCGCGGCAGTTCGTGCAGTAGGAGCGGGGGGCGAGGTCCACGGACTCCGTGGCCCAGCGTCCGTCGTCCTCCCCCGCGGGCTTGAGGCAGTTGGCGCAGGTGCCCAGGGGCGGGATCGCCTCCTCCGGCTCGGGGAGGGGATCGGGGGTCATGGTGGGGGGGGCGGGCGGTGGGGCGGGGGCGGGTGCGGCGGCCATGGGCGCCGAGGGGATGGCGTCCTCCGGGTCCTCCTCGACGAGGAGCACGGGGGCGGCCGGGACCGGCGGCTCCGAGGTGAACACGAGGACGTGGTTGCCGATCTTGATCCGGTCGCCGTGGGAGAGCACGTGGGAGGCGATCTTCCCCCCGTTCACGAAGGTCCCCCAGGTGGATCCCTGGTCCTCGACGCGGTAGCGGCCGCCCTCGAAGAGGATCCGGCAGTGGCGGCGGGAGAGGGCGGAGTCCTCGAGCCGGAAGTTCCCCTCCCGGCCGATCTCGATCACCTTCGAGGGGCGGAGGGAGAGCACGCGCCCGCTCTCGGTGCCCTCCTCGACGACGATCTCCGCCTTCGGCGCGTCCACGGTCGTCCCCCCGGGCCTTCCCGCCTGAGTCAGGACAGTATGCAGGGGGGAGCCGGGAGGTTCAACGGGAACCGCCCCGCGCGAGGCGGATTCCCGGGCGCCCCCTCACCGCTTCCTGTAGACGTCGAGCGCCCACTCCCGCCAGGCGGCGTCCAGCGCCTCCCACTTCGGGAAGGCCTCGAAGTACTGGGCGAGGACCCTGTCCTCCTTGGAGTTCGCCCCCGCCTGGCCCTGGCCGGCCGCGGCGAAGTAGTCCCGCGCCTGGACCCGGTCGGTCTCGAGCAGGAACATCACGATGCTCCAGGACTTGGCGATCTGCTGGGCGGTCAGGCCGTCGGAGGGGAGCTTGACGAACTCCCCGATGGGGGTGTCCTTCTTCGCGACGACCAGGTCCCGCAGGACCTGCGGTGCCGTCTCGAGGCCGATGTTCTCGAGGTGGATCCCGCCCGTGGACCCCTCGCCGGAGAAGCAGACCTTGAGGTCGGCCCCCTTCAGGGCCGCGGACACGGAGTTCGCCAGCGCCTCCCAGAGCCATGCGGCGTGCTGGCCGAAGGTGTCCCGGACGAAGGAATGGGTGCCCGAGTGCAGGCACTCCCTCTGGGCGGTCTCCCCGTTCGGGTACCCGGCGAGCTTCAGCTTCCCGTTGACCTCGACGCCGCCGAACTTCTTGTTGAAGGCCTTCTTCGCGGGGTCGAGCTCCTTGCAGGCGTCGATGAACTTGTTCTTCTGCTCGTCCGTCGTGCCGATGACGTAGACGAGCGGGTTCCCCTCGTAGTCGAGGTGGCGCTCCTCCATGCCGTAGAGATCGATGAAGAAGGACCTGGCTCTCTCCAGCCACACGAGGGTGTCGCGGATGTCCCCGTCGGGGAGGGTCGATTCGATCCGGAAGTTCTTCGTCGCGTACCTCTTCACCGGGATCCCGGCGTCCTCGGCGATGCCGGTGGTGGCGTCCGTCGAGACGGGCGTCACCGCCATCTTCTGCGCCTTCTCCAGGGAGGCCTTGTAGACCTTCCAGAACTCGTCGTGGTTGATGGCCCGCTGGCTCAGCCACTTCCCGTTCACGAGCTTGTGCCCCATCCCCCGGTTGGCGACCGGGTTCTGGTCGTCGAGGAGGATGGCCCTCTTCCAGTGGGCCTGGGCCTTCTCCTTCTCCCCGGCGCGGTCGGCGAGGTCGCCGAGCTCGGCGAGGATGCCGGCGACCGCGAGGTTCGCCTTGTCGAGCTTCTCCTGGAACTCCACGAGCTTCTTGGAGCTCTCGTCCTCGAGGTCGTCCACCTTCCTCTTCTTCGATTCGGAGAGGACCCACTCCTCCCCCTTCTTCTCGTACCCCAGCTCCCGCCGGGCCCGCTGGTTCGAGGGGTCGAACTCCAGGATCGTCCGGAAGACCCCGATGCCGGTCCTCTTCAGCTTGTTGGACATGGCGAAGGAGGCCGCGGGCTCGAGCAGGCCGCCGACCTGGGCCATGCCGCTGCGGAGGCGGGCCTCGTAGGCCTCGGCGGGGGAGAGCGCGGGGGGAGTCCCCTCCTCCGCCGCGCGGGACGGGAGGGGGGCCCAGGGGGCGGCCGCGGCGGCGGCGAGGGCGAGGGCCAGCGTCCTGCGGAGCGTCCGGTGCATGCTCTCCTCCTGGTGCGGCGGTGGTCGTCGACGGGGGCGGCGCCCTGCGGGCCGCCCCCTCCTCCCCGATTCTAGCCCCCGGGGGCCGGGGCGGCGGGGGACCCTACCGGAGCCCCTCCACGAACTGGACGATCCGGCGGATCCCCTTCTCGATCCTCTCCTCGGAGGTCGCGTAGGAGAGCCGGATGTAGCGGTCGTCCCCGAAGGCCGACCCGGGGACGCAGGCCACCTTCCTCTCCTCGAGGAGGGCCTCGCAGAAGCCGACGGACCCGTCCACCCCGGGCCGCTTCCCGTAGTGGCCGTCCACCCGGAGGAACACGTAGAAGGCCCCCCGGGGGGGGGCGAGGTCGACGCCGGGGATCCCGCGCGCGAGGCGGACGACGAGGTCCCGCCTCCGCTCGAAGGTCCCCACCATCTCGAGGACCGGCCCCTGGTCGGCGGTGAGCGCGTGGAAGGCCGCCCTCTGGCTGACGGCGGCGGCGTTGCTGGCGAGGTGGGACTGGAGGTTCCCGAAGGCGGCCATCACCGCCTTCGGCCCCGCCGCCCAGCCGATGCGCCAGCCGGTCATGGCGTAGGTCTTGGAGACGCCGCCCACGGTGACGGTGCGCGCCCGGGCGTCCGGGGAGAGGGAGGCGAAGCAGGTGTTGCGGGCGCCCCCGTAGACCATCTTCTCGTAGATCTCGTCGGAGACGACGGCGAGGCCCTTCTCCCGGCAGACCTCGGCCACGGCGGCGAGGTCCTCGCGGGAGGCGACCGCCCCGGTGGGGTTGTTGGGGCTGTTGAGCACGAGCACGCGGGCCCGGGGGCCGGCGGCCCGCGCCAGGTCCTCGGCCCGCAGCCTCCACCCGTCCTCCTCGCGGCAGGGCACGAACACCGGCCTCCCCCCCAGGGAGAGGACCATCTCGGGGTAGGAGAGCCAGTAGGGGGAGGGGATGAGCGCCTCGTCCCCCTCGTCGAGGAGGACGGCGAGGGCCTCGTAGACGGCCTGCTTGGCCCCCCCGGTGATCACCACCTCCGAGGGGTCGTAGGAGACCCCGGACCCGGTCCGGAGGGAGTCGGCGACCGCCCGGCGCAGCTCGGGGAGCCCGGAGGAGGGGGTGTACTTGTGGTAGCCGTCCCGGATCGCCTGGAGCCCCGCCTCGCAGACGGCGGCCGGGGTGGGGAAGTCCGGCTCCCCGGTGCCGAAGGAGACGGCGTCCTCCCCGGCGGCGACCATGGCCTTGTAGCGGGCGTCGATGGCGAGGGTGAGGGAGTCCGAGAGTCCTGTGACCTTTCGGGAGAGCCGGACGGTCATGGATGGTGTCTCCTGCCGGGAATCCCCGGGCCGTCCCGGCCGGGACCGTCGAGCCTAGCATCCCGTTCCGCGGGGCGTCGTCTAAGATCAGCGACCCCCCATGACCCCCGCCTCGCCCGGCTTCCCGTCCCCCCCCGCGGCGGGCCCCTCCCGCCTGCGCCGGTGGGGGATCCGCGCCGGGATCGCCCTGCTCCTCCTCGCGGTGACGGCCTGGGGGCTCTTCACCTGGCTCTTCCACGACCCCTTCGAGGGGGACGTGGAGAGCCTGGACCGCTGCATCCCGACCGCCTCCACCTTCGCCTTCCGGGGCTCCGCGGAGGAGATCCTCGCCTCCCCCTTCGTCCGGGACCGGGTCCTCGGGCGGGAGGACGTCGCGGCGCTCCTGGAGGCCTGGGGGGTCGAGGCGGCGCTCCGCCGCCTCGAGGAGGAGGAGCGCCTCCTCGACGCACGGCTCCCCGGCTTCCTCGCGGGCGTCCGCCTGCGGACCGACCTCCTCGGGAGGGAGACCGTCGTCTTCGGCGGCCCCTCCCCGGGCCGGGTGATCCTCGCGGAGGACCCCCTGGACGCCCGCGTGGCGGTGGCGACGAGGGTCTCCGCGCGGGCCCGGCGCCTCCTGTCGCTCCTCAAGCACGACTGGGTGCGCCGGCGCATCGAGGCGGACTCGGGGGTCCGCGTCACCCGCCACTCCAACGCCTACGCGGTGGACCTCGCCTCCGTCTCCCTCCACCCCGAGTGGGAGACGGTCTACGCGGCCCTCGTGAAGGACGTCCTCGTCGCCGGCAACGACCGGGACCTCGTGATCGAGGCGGTCCACCTCGCCGCCACCGGGGGAGGGGGCTCCCTCCCCTACCGGCTCGACGCGGGCCTCGCCTTCGGGGAGGGGGCGGGGGCGCCGCTGCGCGCCTTCGTGGACCTCGCCCGGGCCGCCTCCTCGGCCGAGGAGGCGGGGGAGCCGACCCCCGGCGACCTCCTGCGGGAGAGCCCGGGGGTCCTCGGGATGATCGGACCGCTCCTCGACGTGGACAACCTCGCGAGCGGGCAGGCGCGGATCTCCTTCCCCTCCCCCGAGGAGGCCCGTCTCGAGGCTGTCGCCTCCCGCGCCGCGGGGGGCCTCTCCTCCCTGGCGGCCGACCTCGTCGAGGGGGCCCCGCGCCCCCCCGCGGAGTCCCTCGCGGAGGCGGCCCTGCTGGCCCCCGCGGGGAGCGCGGTGCTGGCCGCGCGCCTCGAGGCCCGGCCGGGGACGCTGGTGAAGGTGCTCGAGGCCCGGGCCGACGAATCCCTCCGCAAGGAGCTGGACGGGGTCCTCAAGGAGGGCGGCACCGGGATCGCGGAGATCGCGGCGGAGATCGACGACTACCTCGCCCGCGGGTTCTCGGTCGTCGTGGAGCGTCTCCCGGAGTGCGACGGGATCGACCTCGACGTCCCCGGCGCCGACCCGCAGGGGCGGTTCGTCCTCCCCCTCCCCGGGGTCCTCCTCGCGCTCCGCCAGAAGCGGGAGATCCCCGAGGGGGGCGCGGAGAAGATGATCCGCCGCCGGCTCGGGGAGTGGCGGGGGAACCTCTCCGTCCTCGAGGACCTCGAGGGCCTCCCCGCGGGGGTGCGGGGCCTGCGGTTCCGCCCGAAGTTCCTCACGGCCGAGAAGGAGCTCGTGCGGCCGGCCGCCGCCTTCGAGGGGGACCTGGTCCTCCTCTCGAGCAACGAGGGGACGCTGCGCCGCGCGCTGGAGGCGCGGGGGGGGAAGCGGCCCGCGCTCTCGGACTTCCCCGGCTTCGCGGAGGCCTGCTCTCAGGGGGCCGAGGGGCAGGCGGCGCTCTTCCTCGAGGCGGGGGCGGCGCTGGCCATGGCCCGGGACGGCCGCCGGGAGGCGGCCAACGGGGCCATCGCGAAGGACCCGGTGAAGGAGCGGCGCCGGATCCACACGGAGGTGGCGAAGGACTTCATGCGCGGCCAGCAGCAGATCGCCCAGAAGGAGCTCCAGGCCGAGGTGGACCGCCGCTTCGAGGAGTGGGAGCGGGAGCAGCGCGAGGTCGCCTTCCCGGCGGCGGTGAAGGACTACCTCCGGTCCTTGGAGGGCTGGCGGGGTGTCTCCTCCGTCGCCGGCTTCCTCGCCTGGGACGAGACCGGCCCCCGGGGCTCGCTCCTCCTGCGCGCGGGGGACGCGCGGTGAGCGCCGACCGCGAGGTGCGGGTGCGTCCGGGCCTCGTGATCCCGGCCTCGGCGCTCGAGATCCGCTTCTCCCGCTCCGGCGGGCCGGGCGGGCAGAACGTGAACAAGGTGGAGACCCGGGCCGAGGTCCTCTTCGACCTCGCGGGGTCCCCGCTGCTGGGCGAGGAGGAGCGCCGCCGGGCCCTCGGGCGCCTCGCGCCGCGGCTCACCAACGCGGGCCGCCTCGACGTCGCCTGCGACCGGACCCGCCACCGGGAGCGGAACCTCCGGGAGGCGCTGCAGCGGATGGGGGAGATCCTCCGCGAGGCCCTCGCGCGCCCGAAGAGGCGCCGGCCGACCGCGCCGACGCGGGGCTCCCGCGAGCGGCGCCTCGGGGAGAAGCGCCGCCGCTCGGAGGTGAAGAGGGCCCGCGGGACCGCGGCCGGCGAGGAGTGAGAGGCCGTGAGCCAATCCCCCGTGCCCCCTGCGGGTCCCGGCGCAAGCGGATCGAGGCGCGAGGAGGAGTCATGTCCAGAGGACATGACGACGACGAGCAACGAAGAGCCGCGCCGCGACGGGGCACGCAGGGGGCGCGCGGGATTGGCTCACGGCCTCTGAGCGTCCCGCCGCGCCCCGCCTACCGGAAGTCCCGGAGCTTCCGCCGCAGCGTCCTCCGCGCCCCCTCGAGGTCCTCGCGCACGCGGTCCTCGCTGCGGGCGAGCACGAAGGCGATCTCGGCGGGGTCGTAGCCCTCGAGGTCGTGGAGGAGGAGCGCCCGGCGCTGGGCCTCGGGGAGCTCCGTCAGGGCGTCGGAGACGGCCTCCCGCAGGGCCTCCCGGTCGAGGATCTCGGCCGGGTCGGAATCGCCGCCCGGGGCCTCGTCGAGGTCGAGCGGCAGGGGCTCCCCGCCGCCGTAGATGAGGTCCTCCGCCTCGGCCCACTCCATGTCGAGCTCGGGGTTGGGCTCGCGGTGGGCGTCGGCGACCCTCGCCTCCTCCTTCTCCGCGGCGGACCGCCGCAGGACCGAGGCGCGGGCGAGGTCGAGGTCGTGGAGCACCCGCCGCCAGAGGTACTGCTCCGGCGAGAGGTAGGCGGGCCGGCGCTCGAGGTTGGCCATGGTCCAGACGAGGGCCTCGTCCACGACGTCGGGGACGGAGATGGCCTCCTTCGCGACGCCGGAGAGGGAGGGGTCGTGGACGATCTCGTGGCGCACGAGGCGGGCGACGCGGCCGCGGAGGGACGCGAGGACCTGCCGGGTCCTCTCGATCCCGGGGCCGGGGGGCTGG
>JAKLKS010000009.1:0-370 GCA_023150535.1 Planctomycetota bacterium | reverse complement strand
CCCCCGGACCTCGCGGCGGTCGGACCGCCGCTCGTGGCGGCGGAGGAGGGCCCGGTAGGCGGCGACCTGGGAGGCGACCTTGTTCATGGCGCTGCGGGCGGCGGCGCCGAGGTCGCGGGCCCACTCGGCGGCGTAGAGGGACCGGGCGGGGAGGGGGAGGTTGACGGAGACGCCGTAGCCGCCCTTGCGGGGGTTGAGCTCGACCTCGACGTGGAGGGCGGCGACGGGGAAGTCGCGGACGGCGCGGGGGAGGTGGGGGAGGCGGGTGAGGACCTCGGCCTTCTGGTCGGGGGTGAGTTGGGCGCCGGCGTCGTTCCAGTCGACCGCGAGGGTCTTCGGCGGGTCCCGTCGGGGCATGGTGACCTCCTGT
>JAKLKS010000099.1 GCA_023150535.1 Planctomycetota bacterium | reverse complement strand
CCGCGGGAGGGAATCCGGGCTTTGCCCGCGCAGCGGGATGGCCCGCACCTCCTCTTCCTCGGCGTTGAATCTCAGGGGTTCCGACTCCGCGGTCCGCTCCGCCGGACGGCTTCCGGATTGCGGGGGATCGGAAGGCGGTTTCGCCTCAGAGGCCGGGGCCTCGGGGCGGATCTCGGCGGCCTCCGCGGTCGGGGCGCGGGGGGCGCGGGTGCCGGGGGACGGCCTCCCTCCCGAAGTCCACGGTGGCGACGGCCTCGAGGTGGTGGGTGTGGGGGAACATGTCCACGGGGAGGACGCGGACCACGCGTCCCCCGCGGGCCTCGGCCAGCGCGAGGTCGCGGGCCAGCGTGAGCGGGTCGCAGGAGACGAGGACGAGCCGCCGGGGGCGGCAGCCGCGCAGGATCCCCTCGAGCACGCCGGGGCCGAGCCCGTCCCGGGGCGGGTCGGCCACGACGACGTCGAAGCGCCCGAGTTCCCGGTCGGCGACGACCCGCTCCACGGGACCCGTCCTCCAGGTGCAGTTGCGGATGCCGTTGGCGCGGGCGTTCCTCTCCCCCTCCCGGGCCGCGGCGGGGTGGGCCTCGACCGCGGTCACCGATCCGACGCGGCCGGCGAGGGTGAGGGCGAAGAGGCCCACCCCCGCGTAGAGGTCGAGCACGCGCGCGGAGGGGGAGGAGCCCACCGCGGCCCGCACCTCCTCGACGAGGGTCTCCGCGGCGCGGGCGTTGGTCTGGAAGAAGGCCGTGGGGCCGATCTCGAACTCCACACCGCCCGCGCGCTCCCGCCAGGTCCTCCTCCCGAAGACGGGGGTCGTCGTGCGGCCGAGGACGACGGAGGTCTCCCGGTCGTTGATGTTGAGGGAGGCCCCGCTGAAGGGCGGGTCGAGGGACTGGAGGTCGCGGAAGGCGGCGGCGAGGCCCGTGGCCTCCTCCTGCGCGGAGACGAGCACGAGGTGGGAATCCCCCGTGGCCCTCCCCCCGCGGAGGAGGACGTGGCGCACCGCCCCCCGCCCCGTCGCCTCGTCGTAGGGCTGGACCCGCCGCGCGGCGAGCACCCGCTTCACGGCCAGCGCCCGGGCCACGGAGAGGTCCGGCTGGACCGGGCACTCCTCCACGTCCACGACCTCGTGGGTGCGCAGGCGGTAGAAGCCGACGAGGGGGCGGCCCGGGCGCCCCTGCACCGCGAGCTGGACCTTCTCGCGGAAGCCCCAGGGCTCCGCCATGGCGGCCACGGGCGCGACGGCCGCCCCGGCCGCCTCGGAGACGCGCCTCTTCAGCAGCGCGCGGAGGAGCCCCTCCTTCGCCTTCGCCTGGGCCTCGTACCGGATGTGCTGCCAGGTGCAGCCGCCGCAGTCCCCGAAGTGGCGGCAGCGCGGCTCCACACGGTCCTTCGAGGGGCGGAGGATCCTGACCGGCTCCCCCCGGGCGAACTTCCTCCCCGCCCGCGTGATGCGCACCTCCACGAGCTCCCCGGGGAGGACGCGGGGGACGAAGACGACGTAGCCCCCGGTGCGGCAGACCCCGTCCTCCCCGAAGGCGAGGTCCTCGCAGAGGAGCCGCAGCACCTGGCCGATCCGCAGGGGCGAGGCGGCGCCCGAGGCCGGCGGCGAGCGGCGCGGCGCCTTCCCCCCCCTCACCGGGTCCTCCTCTCCATGAGCCCGGGGATGGAGCGCGCCAGCCGATCCGCCTCGGCCCTCGCCGCGGGGTCCCCGGCCGCGAGCAGGTTCGTCGTCTCCCCGGGGTCGGCCACCCAGTCGTAGAGCTCCTCCCGGTCGAGCCCCGCCCTCGTCCCGTCGGGGTTCCAGCGCTCGTAGCGGAGGTACTTGAGCGGCCGCTTCGCGTCCACGGGCTCCCGGACCGAGACGATGGAGAGGGAGAGGAACCGGTAGATGGGATCGGGCGCGGAGGGGAAGTGGCGCTTCATCTCCTCGATGGTGTCCACGGGCCGCTCGAACTCCGCGAGCAGCGTCCGTCCCCCCTCCCGGACCGGTTCCCGGGGGAGGGGGAGGGCGTCGAGGCCGGTGCCCGCGGGCACCGGGACGCCCGCCTCCTCGAGGATCGTCGGGTAGACGTCCATGAGGCTCACCGCCCTCTCCACGACCTTCCCCCCCTCGAACCTCCCGGGCCGCCGCAGGGTGAGCGGGACGTGGAGGAGGTTGTCGTAGAGGGAGAGGCGGTGCTCCACGAGCCCGTGTTCGCCGAGCCCCTCCCCGTGGTCGGCCGTCATGACGAGGAGGGCGTCCCTCCCGATCCCGTGCTCCTCGAGCAGGTCGAGGATCTCCCCCGTCTTCCGATCGAGGTAGAGCGCCGAGGCGTCGTAGCGGGCGTTGAGCCCCCGCAGGATGGAGGCGTCGAAGGGGCGGGTCCCCATGAGGTGCTGGAGGAAGTCGGGCTGGATGAGGGCGGCGGCCTTGGCGAGGTCGTCGGCGGCGACGTCGGGCCCCTTCACGGCCAGCACGTCCGTCGGCGGGGGGCGGTTCGGCTGGTGGCAGTCCATGAAGTTGAGGAAGAGGAAGAGCGGCGGTCCGCCGGCCCCCTTCGCCCTCCCCTTCCGGCTCACCCCGGGGCTCCCGAGCCAGGAGGCCACGGCGGCGCGCATGGCCTCGGCGTCGTTGGTCTTCTCGGCGGGTCCGTTCTTCTCCGGGCCGGCGTATGTGCGGGTGAACTCGGCGAACCCGGCGTGGAGGCCGGTCTGCTCGGAGATGTAGGCGTTGGAGGAGAAGCCGACGGTGCGGTAGCCGGCCCCGGCGAGGGTCTTCGCGAGGGTGGGGATGCCGTGGTGCATGCGGTCGCCGCGGCCGACCCTGAGCCCGTGGCGGTGCATGGCCAGTCCGGTGAACAGGGAGGCGTGGGAGGGGGGGGTCCAGGGGGCCGGGGTGAAGGCGCGGGCGTAGCGGACCCCCTCGGAGGCGATCCGGGCGAGCCGCGGGGTCGTGGGCCTCCCGTAGCCGAAGGCCGAGAGGCGGTCGGCCCGGGTCGTGTCCCAGACGACGAGGATCACGTCCGGGCGGGGCTCGGGCTTCCGGCAGGCGCCGGAGCCCGCCCCGAGGAGGGCGCCGAGGGCGAGGCCCGCGGCGGCGGTCCGGAGGAGGGGCCCCTTCAAGACGCGAGGGGCTCCCGCGCGCCCGCGGTCAGCGACCTTCGCGGCAGAGGGCGAGCGTCCCCGCCGCGGCGGCCACGGCGCAGAGGAACAGCACGGTCACGGCGACCATCATGGCGGCCTCCCGGCCCGGTGCGGCTTCCCATCGGAGGTCCTCCCGACCGTGCACCGCGCCCGTCGCGGGACCTCCCATGCTACCAGTAGCGAGGGGCGTGCCGGGCGAGGTCGAGAGGGGGGAGCCCCGGGCGGCCCTCCGGGGGCGGAAAGGGCTTCACGCCCCCCGTGAAGGGGTTGCAGGGCGCGAACCCGGACCCCGCGAGGCGGTTCTACCGGGACACGGCGGGGGGGCATTCCCTAGGATGTCCGTTTCCCCGGCCGGCAAGGCAAGGAGGGCGTCATGGGCATCTTCCTCGAGGTCCTGGAGTATCCCGGCGAGATCGCCGACGAGATCGCCCACCGCATCCCCGAGCGGGGGAGCGCCGAGATCAAGTACGGCGCCCAGTGCATCGTGCGCGACTACCAGTGCGCGGTGTTCTTCTCCGCGGGGAAGGGGGGCGACGTCCTCCCGGGCGGCCGCCACACCCTCTCCACGAAGAACATCCCCATCCTCACGAACCTCCTCGCCCTCCCCTGGGGTTTCAAGAGCCCCTTCCGGTGCGAGGTCTACTTCGTCACGCTCAAGACCTTCGCCGACATGCGGTGGGGGACCACCGACCCCGTGGCCTTCCGGGACAAGGAGTTCGGCCTCGTCCGCCTGCGCGCCCACGGGACCTACACCTTCCGCGTGGCCGAGCCGGCCCTCTTCGTGAACCGCCTCGTCGCCGGCGACGACTCCTTCACCACGGGGGAGATCCAGGACCAGCTGCGGTCGATCATCGTCTCCCGGCTCAACGACTTCCTCGGCGAGACCCTCACCTCCATCCTCGACCTCCCGGGCCAGTACAAGGAGATGAGCGAGGCCCTGCGCGGCCACCTCGGCGAGGAGTTCCGCAAGTTCGGGCTCGAGCTGCAGCAGTTCTACGTCCAGTCGGTGACCCCGCCCGAGGAGGTGCAGAAGGCCATCGACGCCCGCTCCTCCATGGGGGCCGTCGGGAACCTCGACGCCTTCCTGAAGTACAAGGCCGCCAACGCCCTCGAGGGCGCCGCCGCCGCCGGCGGGGCCGCGGCGCAGGGGATGGGCATGGTCGCGGGCATGGGCTTCGGCGCCATGCTCCCCGGGATGCTCGTGGACCGCACCGCCCCGCAGGCCGCGCCGAAGGGGCAGGTCTTCTGCGCGGGGTGCCACAACGCCATGGGGGCCGACGCCCGGTTCTGCCCCGGCTGCGGCAAGCCCTCGGTGGTCGTGGTCCGCTGCCTCCAGTGCTCCGAGGACCTCCCCCCCGGCGCCCGCTTCTGCATGAAGTGCGGGACCGCCGTCCAGGAGAAGACCTCCTGCCCGAAGTGCAGCGCCGACGTCGTGGCCGGCGCCCGGTTCTGCATGAAGTGCGGCGAGAAGACCGGGAAGGCGGGGTAGGCGGCCTTGACGACGTCCCCCGGGGGGGCGGAATCCGCCCGCGCCGCCGCCGAGCGCTTCCCCTGCCCGAAGTGCGGCGCGGGCCTCGCCTACGACCCCGCCGTGCGCGGACTGCGCTGCCCCTTCTGCGGGGAGACCCGCACCATCGACGCCGGCGGTAAGGTCCTCGAGAAGGACCTCCGCGAGGCGCTGGAGGCGGCCGCCCTCGCGCGCGGGGGCCCCGCCGCGCCCGCCGGGGAGCGCCGGGCGACCTGCGAGTCCTGCGGCGCCGAGGTGCTGGTCCCCCCGACGGAGCGGGCGGGCCGCTGCGCCTACTGCGGGTCGCCGAAGGTGCTCGAGGAGGACGCGCGGGACCGGGGGCGCATCGCGCCGCAGTGCCTCGTCCCCTTCGCCGTGGACCGGGTGAAGGCGGAGACCCTCTTCCGGGCCTGGGTGCGCTCCCTGTGGTTCCGCCCGAACGCCCTGAAGAGGGCCCACGCGCTGGGGGAGATGCGCGGGGTGCTGGTCCCCTTCTGGACCTTCGACGCGACGGCGGAATCCCGCTGGACGGCCATGGCCGGGCACCACTACTACGTGACCGTGGGCTCGGGGAAGAACCGCCGCACGGTGCGCCAGACCCGCTGGGTGCCGGCCTCCGGCGCCCGCCGGGACCGCTGGGACGACCTCCTCGTCTGCGCGAGCCGGGGGCTCGACCCCGGGCTCCTTGCGAGGATCGAGCCCTTCGAACTCTCGGCTCTCGTACCTTTCCGGACGGAATACCTCGCAGGGTGGTCGGCGGAGGCCTACGCGGTGGACGTGAAGGAGGCCTGGGGGACGGGGGAGCGGCGCATCCGCGAGGGGCAGCAGTCCCGCTGCGCGGGGGACGTGCCCGGGGACACGCACCGGGACCTGTCGGTGAACACCACCCTCTCGGAACTGCGCTACCGCCACGCGCTCCTGCCGGTCTGGGTGGCGGCCTACTCCTTCCGCGGGAAGGTCTTCCGGTTCCTCGTGAACGGGCAGACGGGCGAAGTCCAGGGGGAGGCGCCCTGGTCCTGGGTGAAGATCACCCTCCTCGTCCTCGGGATCCTCGGCCTCGTCGGGCTCGGGATCCTCCTGGCGAACGCGTGACCCCATGAGGAACTGCGGCGGCTGCGGCACCTGGATCCCCGACGACGCGGCCTTCTGCCCCTCCTGCGGGAGGGGGCAGGGGGGAGCGGCGGCGGCGCCGCCTCCCCCGGACCCGCGGCCCGGACCTGCCCCCGCTTCCCCTCCCGATCCCGGCGCCCCCGGCCCCGATCCGGAGGCCGAGGCCCTGGCCGCCGCCGTCCGGGACCGGGCGGCGTCCCGGGTGCGCACCCTCGGGGTCCTCTACATGGTCTACGGGGCGCTCCAGGTGGGGATGGTGGCCTGGTCGGCCTACGCCCAGTGGGCCGGGGACGGCCAGCGCGCCATCGAGGACGTGCGCCGGCAGTTCCCGCAGTTCGAGGAGGCCTTCGACCAGTGGGCCCCCCTCCTCTCCGACCCCTGGTACCTCATGGCGGTCCACTTCCTCCCCTTCCTCCTCGGGGTGGCGGCCTTCGCGAGCGGCGTGCAGCTCAGGGCCCTCCGCGGCCGGAACCTCGGCATGGCGGTGGCCGTCGGGCTCATCGCCCTGTTCTGCGTGGAGAACTGCTGCTGCCTCCTCGGGATCCCGCTGGGGATCGGGGGCCTCGTCGTCCTCGCCTCGGGCGAGGCCGCGGTCGTGATGGACCGGCCGGGGCGGTGACGGCGGATCAGTACTGAACCCGACCCGAATTCTTCAACTCTCCGCTTCTGATCAGTACTGAACCCGACCCGATTCCTTCAACTCTCCGCTTCAGGAGGATCCACGGCGGCGCGGTGGGTGGAGGATCCGGGTTGACGAAATCGGGTCGGGTTCAGTACTGATCGGTTGACGGAATCGGGTCGGGTTCGGCACCGACCTGGTTCGGTACGGATCGGCTAGACGCGCAGGTCCTCGTCCCCCCCGAGGAGGGCCCGGTGGCGCTCGAGCACCGGCTCGACCTCCTCCGCGAGGAACTCCTCCACCTGGGCGGCGGATCGCCCGACGTGGCGGGAGGCGTCCGCGAGGGAGGGGATCTCGTCCTTCACCGCCGCGAAGGCCGGGTCCGCCGCGAGGCGCCCGAGGAGGTCGTTCCCCTCCCCCCTCCCCTTGACGGCCGCCCCCGCCTCCCGGGAGTGGACCCGGATGCGTTCGTGGAGGTCCTGCCGGTCGCCGCCCCTCTCCACGGCCCTCATGAGGATCGCCTCCGTGGCCATGAAGGGCATCTCCCGCCGCAGGTGGGCGTCGATGGAGGCCCCGTGGACGACGAGCCCCCGCGCCACGTTGCCGTGGAGGAGGAGGATCGCGTCGGTGGCGAGGAAGGCCTGGGGCGCGAAGAGCCGCTTCGCCGAGGAGTCGTCCAGGGTCCGCTCCAGCCACTGCTCCGCCGCGGTCTGCGCCGCCGAGGAGGCCAGCGCCATGACGTGGCGGGCGAGACCCGTCATGCGCTCGCTCCGCATGGGGTTCAGCTTGTAGGCCATGGCCGAGGAGCCAATCTGCCCCTTCTCGCTCGGCTCGTCCACCTCCTTCATGTGCATCAGGAGGCGGACGTCGTTCCCGAACTTGTGGGCCGACTGCGCGATCCCGGAGAGGGTCGCGAGGATCCCGGCGTCCACCTTGCGCGAGTAGGTCTGGCCCGTGACCGGCCAGGTCCGCGCGAAGCCGAAGGCGGCGGCGACCTTCGCGTCGAGCGCCCGCACCTTCCCCCCGTCCCCGCGGAACAGGTCCAGGAAGGAGGCCTGCGTCCCCGTGGTCCCCTTGACGCCGAGGAACCGCAGCGACGCCCGGCGCGCCTCCAGCTCCTCGAGGTCCAGGAGGAGGTCCTGGAGCCAGAGGCAGGCCCGCTTCCCCACGGTGGTGGGCTGGGCCGGCTGGAGGTGGGTGAAGGAGAGGCAGGGCCGGTCCTTCCACCGCCGCGCGAAGGCCGCGAGCGCCGCCGCGGCGTTGACGAGGCGCGCCCGCACGAGGTCCATGGCCTCCCGCTGGAGGAGGAGGTCGGCGTTGTCCACGACGAAGGCGCTCGTGGCACCGAGGTGGATGATGGGGCGCGCCCCCGGCGCCCGGTCGCCGTAGACGTGGATGTGCGCCATGACGTCGTGGCGCACCTCCCTCTCCTTCCGCGCCGCGGCGGCGAGGTCCACGTCGTCGCGGTGGGCCTCGAGCTCGGCGACCTGGGCCGCGGTGACGGGGAGGCCGAGCTCCATCTCGGCGCGGGCGAGCTCGATCCAGAGGGCGCGCCAGGTGCGGAACTTCCGGAGGGGGGAGAACAGCTCCGCCATCTCCCGGGAGGCCCAGCGCTCGACGATGGGATCGCGGTAGAGGGAGCCGTCGGTCTCGGGGTCGCTCATGGCCCCATGGTACGGGGCGGCGGGGGAGGCGGCCGGAGGGGAAAAGGGGGGGCGTTCCGGGAACGGTCGCTCCACGAACGGCGGACACGCGCCGCCGCATCGTGCAGGGCTGGATGGCGGAAGCGCCGCCCTTCCCGCCCCCCTTCGAACTCCCTCAGCAGTCCCCGTGGCCGACGCAGGCCCAGCGCCCGGGGACGAGGACGCGGGTGCGGCTCTCCCCCCACTCCGGCGGGACGTAGACCCGGCGGACCGTGGCGGGGGTGACGACGATCTCGACGATGCGCCATTCGCGGAGGTCCAGCACGCGGCGGGTGACGGCGGGGACGCGCTCCTCGCGCCAGTGGCCGGGCCGGAGGAGGACGCGCTCGACGCGGGTCTCCCAGCGGGCGGGGATCCAGGCGCAGTGCCTGGAGTGGCCGCGGAAGACGACCTCGGTGCGGCCGCGTCCGAACTCGATGCGGAGCCCGTCGTGGGCGCGGGCCGCCGGTGAAGTCATCGCCGCGCCCACGAGGACCATCGCCGTCATCAGGACTCTCCCGGTCGTCCGCATCGTGGCCTCCCCGGCGGCCTTCGTCGCCGCCGGGAGGGGAAGCGCACGGGGCGTGCCAACTTCCTTCGAGAGGGGACAGAGCGAACGGGGTGCCGGACTGTCCCCCGGGGGGGACGAGGCTGTCCCCGGGGCGGGACCCGGGGGAGCGTGAAAGGGATTCCGGAGCGGCGTGAAGGGAGGGGGGCGGGGGGGAGGGGGGAGCGGGGGACGGGGGAAGCGGGGTGCGGGCGACGGGGGTCTACTCCCCGAACACCTCCCGCGCCCTCGCCATCGCCTCCGGGTACCGCGGGTCCTTCCGCAGCTCCTCCAGCGCCCGGTCCCGTTCGATCCAGTCGAACACCACGTCGCTCAGCGCCGCCGCCTCCCCGAGCCGCCGCAGCGCCCCCGCCCGCTCCCCGCAGGCCTCCAGCGCCTTCCCGAGATGCAGCCGCGTCCACGCCGTCCCCCGCTGCATCTCCCCGCGCCCGTTCCCCCCCTCCGCCTCCTCCAGCGCCAGGAGGAACATCTCCGCCGCCCCCTCCGCGTCCCCCGCCGCGAACCGCGCCTCCCCGAGCGACCGGAGGTTGGGCCAGTACCCCCCGTCCGAGGCCACCGCCTTCTCCCCGAGCGCCACCGCGTCCGGGAGGAACACCCCCAGGTCGACCAGGATCTCCACCCCGAGGCGCGCCACCGCGTCCTCCCGCCCGCTCTCCTCGAAGGCCGCCGCCATCCCCGAGGCGTCGACCCCCGGGGACCTCGCCCGCAGCCCCTCCCCGACCGCCGCCGTCGCGTCGAGGCCCGCGAAGAGCCGCCGGTCCCGCTCGTACCGCAGCGGCTCGTGGAGCGCCGTCCCGTCCCGCCAGCGCGCGAGGTCCCGCCGCGCCGCCGCGTAGTCCATGGTCAGGGTGGAGCCGTGGCTCCAGAGCGCCTGCGCCGCCGCCGCGTCCGCCTCGGAGAGCCGCGGCGGGTTCGCGAGCACCTGCCGCGCCAGCAGCACCTTCGCCCACCAACGCGGCCGCGGGGGGGTCTTGGGGTGGGGTTCGGCGAGCCGGGTGCCGAGCCAGGTGAGCCACTCCTCCCCGACGGCGAAGAGGCGCCCGTCCGTCCCCAGCTCCCCGAAGCGCCGCTCGAGGGCCGCCGCGAGCGGCCCGTCCTTCCAGCGGGCCAGGGCCTCCGCCAGCACCTGCGCGAGGGGCCCGACCTCCCCCGGCAGTTCCGGCCGCCACCGCTCCCCCTCCCTCCGCGGGATCGCGGGCCGGAGGGGGTTGGAGGTGGCCGTCTCCGCCGCCCGGGAGAAGCCGGGATGGAAGGCCGCCTCGACGAGCGCCGCGAGCGCCTCCTCGCCCCCGCACCGCCCGAGGGCCGCGACGGCCAGCGCCGCCACCTGGCGATCCCGCGCCGCGGCGCGGCCGCCCCCGGGGGTCAGGGCGCCGGGGAGCGTGCGGCGGAGGAGCGCCGCGAGGAAGGGGGCGGCCCGGGGGCAGCGCAGTTCGCCCAGCGTCTCCACCGCCTGGTTCGCCGTGTCGAGGGCGTCGGAGTCGGGCGCCGGAAGCGGCCCCCGCGGGAGGAGCGCGGCCACCGCCTCCACGCAGGAGGGATCCCGGGAGAGCCCGAGGGCCGCCAGCGCGCCGCGGCGCTCCTCCTCCGAGGGGGCCCTCGCGATGAAGGCGAGGAGGTCCGGGGTCAGCGCCGGATCGGCCGCGCGGCCGAGGGCGTGGAGCGCGGCGAGCCGTTCGTAGGCGTCGGCGTCGGGATCGGCGAGGAGGGCGCGCAGCCCCGCGGGGGCGCGCACGCGGGACTTCGGGGATCCGAGGGCCTCGAGGGCCTCGGTGCGGAGGTCCGGGTCCCCCGCGGCGAGGAACGCCTCGAAGGCGGCATCGGCCCCGGGCCCGCCGAGGGCGGCGAGGGCGAGGAGGAGCCCGGTCCGGAGGCCCGGGTCCCCCTCCTCCGGCACCCGGGCGGCCAGGGCCGGTGCGGCGGCGGGGTCGCCGATGGTGAGCAGGTTCGCCGCCGCCGCCCTGCGGACCTCGGGGTCGGGGTGGGCGAGGAACTGCGCGAGCAGGGCCCCCGCCCCCTCCCCCGCGGCGAAGCGGAGGGAGGAGAGGAGCGCCGTGCGCACGGTCCCGGCGTTCGCCTCGCGGACCGCGGCGATCTCCCTCTCCTTCGCCTCCGCCGCCCTCGGGTCGACCGGCTCCCCCGGTCCCGGCGAGTAGTGCCCCGGCAGGCGATCGTCGCCCCCGTCCTCGGCCGCGATCCTCTCCCGGAGGACGGCGACCGCCCGCTCCCCCCGGAGGTCCGCGAGCCCCCTCGCCGCCGCGAGGCGCACCCGCAGGCGCGGGTCCCCGAGGAACCGCTCCAGCGCGTCGAGGGAGCCCTCCCCCTCCGCGGCGGCCAGCAGCGGGAGGAGGCGGGCGAGGATGTCCCCGTCGGTCTCCGCCGCCAGCGCCCGCCGGATCGCCGCGGGGTCCCGGAGGTCGGGCCGCTGGTCGAGCACCTCCGCCGCCGCGGCCCGGAGGTGGCGGGGGGGCTCGTCCTTCCCGGAGAGGACCAGGTGGCGCGCCAGGAGGTCGCGGAGGTCCTCCCCCCCCGAGGCGGCCGCGCCCTTGAGGAGCTGGGCGCCGAGGCCGGCGCTCCCCTCCCGCGAGGCGAGGAGGTCGCGGAAGGCGGGGCCGAGGGCCGCGGGGCAGGTCCTGCGGCCGAGTTCCGCCGCGTGCATGCGCAGGAGCGGGGAGAGGGAGCCGTCGCGGAGGATCCCCTCCAGCGTCGCCGCCGCCGCGCGGCCCCGCAGCCGGAGCACGAGGCGGAGGACCTCCCGCAGGGAGACCGTCTCCCGGTCGGGGCGGACCATCCGCGGCCGCTCCGCGACGGCGATGCGGGCGAGCAGGGCCGCGGCCGCGGGCTCGCCGAGGTCGAGCAGCGCCTCCTCGGCGGCCGCGCGGGAGTCGGCGTCGGCGCCCCCCTCGAGGAAGGCCGTCACGAGGTCGGCCATGGCCCCCGCGTCCCCGGCGCCCCGCGGGCCCGCCCGCCGGAACCACTCGCGAAGGGCCGCACCCGCCAGCGGGTGGGTCGGGGTCGCGCCGAGGCCGCGGAGGATCCCGTCGAGTTCCGCGTCCTCGCCGATCCCCTCGGCCACGCCCCGCAGGAGGCGCACGGCCGTGGACTGCTCGGGGTCGGGCGCGGCGTCGTCGTCCCGCCCCTGGAGGCGCTCGCCCAGGGCGCGGAGGGCATCGAGGAGGGCGTCCCGCGCGCGGGGCTCCCGGAGGTCGGCCAGCGCGAGCCAGGCGGCCCGGCGGACGTCCTCGTCGGGGTCCCGGGCGAGGGGGAGGATCTCGGCGGCGGCGCTCTCCCGGGGGAAGGTGCCCCGGAGCGCGCGGCGGCGGACCCCCTCGACGGCCGCCACCCGGACCCGCCAGGCCTCGTCCCGCAGGAGGCCCGGGAGGACCTGCGCGGAGGGGGCGCCCGCGGCCATGCCGAGGCCCTCGGCGGCGGCGGCGCGCACCGCCCATGCGGGGTCGGCGGCGGCCTGCACGAGGAGGGGCTCCAGGGCCGGCTCCTCCATGGAGCCGAGGGCCCGGAGGAGGAGCGCGCGCCCGAACCAGTCGGCCTCGGGGAGGGCGGCGACGGCGGCGGGCGCCGAGCGGAGCCCGACGCCGGCGAGCACCCGCCACCCCTCGGCGGCGGCCCAGGGGGCGCCGGGCCGGGTCACGTCCCGCACCGCCCGGGCGACGGCCGCCTCGAGCGCCGGGGGGAGCCCCTCGCCGCGGGACATCCCCTCGGGGAGGGCGTAGGCGGGGACGGCGCCCTCGCCCTCGCCGCCGGGGGCGGGGGAGGGGAGGAGGAGGGCGGCGAGGGCCAGCGCCGGGAGGAGGGGCTTCACGGGGCCATTCTAACGGTGGGGCGGGGGGAGGGTTCCCGGGGGGGCGGGGATCCCCCGGAGCCGTCGCCCCGCGCCGGGGGAGGAGTCCCGGGGCCGGGAGGCCGCGAGGGCGGCCCCCCGTCCCCCTACCTCCCCCGGAACGCCCCCGGCAGGAAGTCGATCAGGTCCGACGCGATGACCGACACCTCCCCGAGCGCCTTCGCCGCGAGGTCCCCGGCCCGCCCGTGGACGAAGACCCCGAGCACCGCCGCGTCGAAGGGCTCGAGCCCCTGGGCCAGCAGCGCCCCGATGATCCCGGAGAGGACGTCCCCCGTCCCGCCCGTGGCCATGCCGGGGTTCCCGGTGGTGTTCTCGTAGAGCCGCCGCCCGTCGCAGACCAGCGTCCGGTGCCCCTTGAGGACCGCCACGCCCCCGGTGAGCTTCGCGAGGTCGGCGACGGCCCGCGTCCTGTCCCCCGGCACGGGGGAGGAGGCGGGGAGCCCGAGCAGGCGCCCCGCCTCCCGGGGGTGGGGGGTGATGACGAAGGAGCCCGGGGCGTCGCGGAGGACCTCGACCCGCCCCGCGAGGTGGTTGAGCCCGTCGGCGTCCACCACCGTGGCCGCCTCCACCGAGGTGAGGAAGGAGCTCACGAAGTCCGCCGTGTCGGGGTCGCGGCCGAGCCCCGGCCCGACCACCACCGCGCGGCAGCGGGCCGAGAAGCGCAGCGCCGGGGCGAGGGCCGCGTGGGAGAGGCAGCCGCCCGGGGTGTCCGGGAGGGGGAGCGTCATGACGCAGGGGGAGAGGGAGGCCGCCACGGGCTGGACGGCTCGGGGGCAGCCGATGGTGGAGAGGCCGACCCCCGCGCGGAGGGCGGCCATGGCGGCGAGGGCCGGCGCCCCGGTCAGGCCCGGGGCCCCGCCGATGGTGAGCAGGTGCCCGTAGGTCCCCTTGTGGGAGTCCCGGGCGCGGCGCGGGAGGCGCGGGACGGCGCGGACGATCCTCACCCCGCCGATCCTACGTCTGATCCGTACCGAACCCGACCCGTTTTCGTCACTGATCCGTACCGAGATGGGATGAGAAGGCCAGTCCCTCCGACGCAGTAGCGTCCGTCCGGTAGGGCGGTCGCTCTGCCAGGTA
>JAKLKS010000098.1 GCA_023150535.1 Planctomycetota bacterium | reverse complement strand
GCCTCCTCCACTCGACGGTCCCGTGTCCCGTCGGCCGATCCGTTCCGGCCGACGGGACACGGGACCCCGCGCCGCCGCAGGCGGCGCGAGTCCGTGGAGCAGGGGCGGACCCGATGTCCGGAGGGAATGGGAGTACCCACACGACACAGCGAGGATCCGGATCGGAGGGGAGGGGACCCTCCCGGCGAACGCCCTTCCGTGGGAGGGCCTTCCCCCGGGCCCCTCACGGACCTGCCCTCCCCGCCGGGGACGGCCGCCACGGGTCCGAGGGGCACCCCCTCCCGGCGGTCCCCGCAGGCCCCCCCCCGGAGCGCGGAAGGTGGGGCCTGACGGCGGCGAGGGTAGGATCCCCTCCTGCACCACGAGGAGGAACCAGCATGGCGCAGCCCGCGACGCCCCCCGGCAAGGAGGCCATCCGCATCCTGGCCTCGGCGACCCCCAACCCGGCGAGCCTCAAGTTCACCGTGGACCGGCCCCTCATGGAGGGCCGGACCGCGCAGTTCCGCGACGCCGCCGAGGCGGCCGAGTCCTCCCTCGCCCGGCGCATCTGGGCGCTCGGAGGGGTCACGGGCATCTTCGTGGCCGGGAACTTCATCACCGTGAGCCGGCAGGACCCCGAGGCCTGGCCCGAGGAGGCCAAGAAGGTCGGCATGGCCATCCGCGAGCACCTGTGGTCCGGGGAGCCGGTCCTGCCCCCGGGATCGAAGCAGGGCGCGGGACCGTCCTCGGAGACGGAGCGGAAGATCCTCCGCGTGCTCGAGGAGATCCGCCCCTACGTCCAGGGGGACGGCGGGGACATCATCTACGCCGGCTTCGAGGACGGGGTCGTCCGCGTCGTCCTCCAGGGATCCTGCGCGGGCTGCCCCTCCTCCACCGCCACCCTGAAGATGGGCGTGGAGACCCGGCTCAAGGAGGCCTGCCCCGAGGTCCGCGAGCTCGTCGCGATCTAGCCGAACCGAACCCGACCCAGGTTGGCGACGAAACCGGAGAAGTCCCCGGTTCCGTCGCCAACCTGGGTCGGGTTCGGTATGGCGGCTACGCGTTCAGCGTCCTGAGGATCTGGGCCTCGATGCGGTCGGTGTCGGGGAGGTAGGCGTTCTCCCGGGCGAAGAGGGGATAGGGCACGTCGTAGGCCGCCACGCGGGCCAGGGGCGCGCGGAGGCCGTAGAACACGTCCTCGCGCTCGTTGATGCGGGCGAAGATCTCCCCGGCGAAGCCCCCGGTCCTCGGGGCCTCGTGCACGACGACGCAGCGCCCCGTCCTCTTCACGGACTCCATCACGGCCTCGGGGTCCATGGGCTTGAGGGTCAGGAGGTCGATGACCTCCACCCCGGCCCCCGTGGAGGCGGCCACGCGCTCCGCCGCCTCGCGGCACTTCCGGACCATCGCCCCCCAGGTGACCACGGTGACGTCGTTCCCGCGGACGAGGACCTCCGCCTTCCCGATGGGATAGGGATCCCCGTCCACCGGGATCTCCTCGCGGAAGGCGCGGTAGATGGACTTCGGCTCGAAGAAGATGACCGGCTCCTCGCTCCGGATGGCGGCCTTGAGGAGGCCGTAGGCCGTCCGGGGCCCCGAGGGCATGAGGACCACGAGGCCGGGGACGGACACGTAGGACATCTCCTCCGATTCGCAGTGGTGCTCCAGGGCCCGGATGCCGCCGCCCGAGGGGGCGCGCACGACCACCGGCATCCGCCGCCCGCCGCGGGTGCGCCCCAGGAAGCGGGACATGTGGGGCTGGATCTGCCCGTAGGCGAAGTTCATGAACCCGGAGAACTGCATCTCGCAGACGGGCCGCATCCCGCCGATGGCGAGGCCCACGCTGGCGCCGACGATGCAGGCCTCCGCCAGCGGGGAATCCACGACCCGGTCCTTCCCGAACCGATCCTGGAGCCCCTTCGTCACGCGGAAGACGCCCCCGTCCACGCCGACGTCCTCCCCGAGGATCATCACGCGGGGGTCCCGCTCCATCTCCTCGGCGAGGGCGCGGTTCAGCGCCTCGACCATCGTCACGCTGTTCCCGCTCACCGGGCACCTCCCTTCGGCGCCGCGGCGTCCTCGGGCGGGGCCTCCTCGAGCTGGCCGACGGCGGCGGCGCCCCCGGGGACCCAGGGGGCGCTCGCCCCGACGACCACGTTCCTGCCGCGGAAGGCCTCCTCGGCCTCGTCCCGCTGCGCCTTCAGGTAGGGGGGCATGGAGACGTAGACGTAGTCGAACATCTCCAGGGGGTTCACCGAGGAGGCGCGGTAGTCCTCGGCGGCCTGGATCTCCACCTGCATCTCCGCGTCGACGGCCTCCTCGAGGGCCCTCTCCCTCGCCGCGTCCCAGGCGCCCCTCTTCTCGAGGTACCGCCGGGTGCGATCGAGGGGGTCCCTCGACTCCCAGGCCTTCTCCTCCTCCTCCCCGCGGTAGACGCGCGGGTCGTCGGCGGTCGTGTGCACGCCCCGGCGGTAGGTGATGCACTCCACGAAGGTGGCGCCGCCCCCGCTCCGCGCCCGCTCCATGGCCTCCGTGCACACGGAGAGGACGGCCAGGAGGTCGTTCCCGTCCACCACCACCCCGGGGAACCCGTAGGCGGCGGCCCTCTCCGCCAGGGGGCGGTCGGAGGCCTGGTGCACGCGGGGGGTGGAGATGGCCCACTGGTTGTTCTGGCAGAGGAAGACGACGCCGAGCTTCATCACCCCGGCGAAGTTCATGGCCTCGTGGACGATCCCCTCGGAGGTGGCCCCGTCGCCGAAGTAGACGATGGCCCCGGCCCGCTCCCCGCGGAGCTTCATGGCCCAGGCGAGCCCCACGGCGTGGGAGGACTGGCCGCCCACGGGGATGGAGATGGGGAGGTCGCGGGCGTCGGGCGGCGCCGCGGAGCCCTCCTCGAGGCCCATCCCGTAGAGGAGCACGTTCCTCATGGGCGCCCCCCGGTAGAGGGCGCAGGCGAGCTCCCGGAAGGAGGGGACGAACCAGTCCTTCGGGGTGCAGGCGGCGATGGACCCGACCTGGGCCGCCTCCTGCCCGAAGCAGGGGGCGAAGGTGCCGATGCGCCCCTGCCGCTGGAGCTTGAGCATGCGCGCGTCGAAGCGGCGGGCCCGGACCATGTGGCGGTAGAGCTCCGCGACCCGCTCGTCCGGGAAGGGCGCCTCCCCCGCCAGGAGGTTCCCCGCCTCGTCCACGAATCGGACCATGGAGGCCCCCGCGTAGGTGGAGCAGGGCGCCACGGGGGCCCCGGGCGGGACGGGTGCGGGGGGCTTCTTCGCCGGTGTCTTCGCCACGGGGGGACTCCTCCTTCGCCCAGGATCGCACCGGGGGCCGCGCCCCCGGGGGAAGCCGGGGATTGTCCCCCCCGGGAGGGGCCCGGGCAACTTCCGGCCGCCTGCGGAGGGGCCCGGGGCGCCCGTCCCGGTCCGCGATTCCTTCCTCCTCCCGCGCCTGCCGTACAATCGGCGGCTCGCCGCGGCATCCCGCGGCATCCACCCGGAGACGATCATCCAAGGAGGTTCCCATGGCCGCTGAAGCCGAAGCACTCGCCGGACTCCGCATCCTCGTCTGCATCGCGAAGGCGGACGGCAAGGTCACCGCGGAGGAGCGGGACGCCCTCCGCGACGCCTTCGCCGCCCTCACGCTCCCCGCCGGCACCACCGTGGACTCCCTGCTCGCGGAGAAGATCGACCTCGACGCGCAGGTGAAGGCGATCGCCTCCCCCGAGGCGCGGGACGCCGCCTACAACGGCGCCTACAGCATGGCCTGGGCCGACGGCGAGGCCTCCGCGGAGGAGACGGCGCTCCTCGAGCGCGTCCGCGCCGGCCTGGGCATCCCGAAGGAGAGGGCCACCCTCGTCGGCCGCGTGTTCAGCGAGGCGAAGGACACCGTCCTCCCGAGCAACATCAAGGCGATCGCGGACCCGGAGAAGCGGGCGAAGGAGATCAGGGAGGACGTCCGGAAGTACTCGATCTTCACCGCCATCCTCGGCGCCTTCCCCATCCCCGGCGTCGCCATCGCCACCGACCTCGCGGTGGTCGGCCTCCAGGTCAAGATGGTCCGCGACATCGGGCAGTACCACGGGCACAAGGTGGACAACCGCGCGGCGAAGTCGCTCCTCTACGGCCTCGGCCTCGGCACCGGCGCCCGCATCGCGGTGACCAACGTGGCCAAGCTCGTCCCCGTCTTCGGCAGCGCCTTCGGGGCGGTCGCCTCCTTCGCCTCCACCTGGGCGCTGGGCAAGGTGGCGGACCAGTACTTCGCCTCCGGGGGGAAGGCCGACATGGCCACCCTCAAGGACGCCTTCAAGAAGGCGGAGAAGGAGGGCAAGAAGGAGTACGACGCCAGCAAGGCGGCCATCGAGGCCAAGAAGAAGGCCACGGCCGCGTCCATCGAGGCCCTCAACGCCGACCTCAAGGCCGGGAAGATCTCCCAGGCCGAGTACGAGAAGAGGGTGGACGCCCTCGCCTAGCCGGAACCCGCCCCGCGGCCGGACCTCCGCCTCCGGCCGGCCGCGGGGCCCCTCCCCCGGGGGATTCGGCCCCGGCCCCGCGGCCGGTTATCGTTCCCGCCCATGGCCCACGACAACGCCGACCCGCCCCCGGTCCGCTTCGAGACCCATCCCTCCCGGTACCGCCACTGGAAGCTCTCCTTCGAGGGAGACGTGGCCCGCCTGCGCATGGACGTCCGGGAGGACGCCACCCTCCGCGAGGGCTACCGCCTGAAGCTCAACTCCTACGACCTCGGCGTGGACATCGAGCTGGCCGACGCCCTCCAGCGGCTGCGCTTCGAGCACCCGGAGACCCGCTGCGTGGTCGTGGAGAGCGCCCGGGACCGCATCTTCTGCGCCGGGGCCAACATCAACATGCTGGCGACCTCCGGCCACGCCTTCAAGGTGAACTTCTGCAAGTTCACCAACGAGACCCGCATCGGCATCGAGGACATGAGCGCGCGCAGCGGCGTGAAGTCGCTGGCCGCCCTCAACGGGACCTGCGCCGGCGGAGGCTACGAGCTGGCCCTCGCCTGCGACGAGATCGTCCTCGTGGAGGACGGCAACTCCGCGGTCTCACTGCCCGAGGTCCCCCTGCTGGCCGTCCTCCCCGGCACCGGCGGCCTCACCCGGGTCGTGGACAAGCGGAAGGTCCGCCGCGACCGGGCCGACGTCTTCTGCACCGTGGCCGAGGGGATCAAGGGGAAGCGGGCCGAGGAGTGGGGGCTCGTGGACGAGGTCGTCCCGAAGAGCCGGTTCGAGGCCGCGGTGGCGGCGCGGGCGAAGGCGCTGGCCGCGAGGGCGGCGGCGGAGAAGCCGTCGAGGAGGGGGGCCGGCGTGGCCCTCGACGCCCTCGATCCCGCGGAGGAGGCGGACGCGGTCCGGTACCGCCACGTGACGCTCGAGCTCGACCGCCGCGCGCGGACGGCGACGCTCACCGTGAAGGGCCCGGGGGGGCCGCCCCCCGCGGGCGGCGCCGCGATGCGCGCCGAGGGCGCGGGGCTCTGGGCGCTCCGCGCCTTCAGGGAGCTGGACGACGCCCTGCTGCGCCTGCGGGTCAACCACCTCGAGATCGGCCTCGTCCTGCTGCGCACCTCCGGCGACCCGGCGGCGGTGCTCGCCTGGGACGCGGCCCTGGAGGCGGCGCGGAAGGAGGACTGGTTCGCCGACGAGGTGGTCCTGAACATGGCGCGGACGCTGCGCCGGCTCGACCTCACCGCGAAGTCCCTGTTCGCCGTCGTCGACGGGGGCTCCTGCTTCGCCGGGTCCCTGCTGGAGATCGCGCTCGCCGCGGACCGCTCCTACATGCTCGACGACGGCGACGGGAAGGTCTCCGTCTCCCTCTCCCCGATGAACGGCGGGCCCTTCCCGATGTCCAACGGGCTCACGCGGCTCGCGAGCCGGTTCCTGGCGGACCCCACCCTCGCGGAGGCGGCCCTGGCGGCGAAGGGGCCGCTCGGGGCGCCCGCGGCGGAGGCGGCGGGGCTCGTCACCTTCGCCCTGGACTCCATCGACTGGGAGGACGAGGTCCGCGTGGCCGTGGAGGAGCGCGCGAGCCTCTCCCCGGACGCCCTCACGGGCATGGAGGCCAACCTCCGCTGGGCCGGCGCCGAGACCATGGACACCAAGATCTTCGGACGGCTCACCGCCTGGCAGAACTGGATCTTCCAGCGCCCCAACGCCGTCGGCGATCGCGGCGCGCTGACCATGTACGGCAAGCCCGAGAGACCCCTCTTCGACTGGAAGCGGACGTAGGTGAGCGGTACGGAGCCAGGCTCCCGTTCTTCACCCCGACGACCGGGTGAAGAACGGGAGCCTGGCTCCGTACCGCTCACGGAACCCACGGAGACGCCCATGAACACGAAGGTCGACCTCGAGTCGCGGATCCCCAACAACGTCGGCCTCAAGGAGGACAGGCGCCTCCAGAGGGCCCTGGAGCAGTGGCAGCCCGCCTTCATCGACTGGTGGAGGCAGATGGGCCCCGAGGGGTTCCAGGAGAAGGACGTCTACCTCCGCACCGCGGTGTCCGTGGAGTCCGGCGGCTGGGCCCACTTCGACTACGTGAAGATGCCGGAGTACCGCTGGGGCATCTTCCTCGAGCCCCCCGTGAAGGGACGGAAGGTGGGCTTCGGCGACCACTTCGGCGAGCCGGCCTGGCAGGAGGTCCCGGGGGAGTACCGCAACCCCCTCCGCCGCATCATCGTCACCCAGGGGGACACGGAGCCCGCCTCCGTGGAGCAGCAGCGGATGCTCGGCAAGACCGCCCCCAGCCTCTACGACCTGCGCAACCTCTTCCAGGTGAACGTCGAGGAGGGGCGCCACCTCTGGGCCATGGTCTACCTCCTGCACACCTACTTCGGCAGGGACGGCCGCTACGAGGCCGAGGAGCTCCTCGCCCGCCGCTCCGGGGACGCCGACCGCCCCCGCATCCTGGGCGCCTTCAACCAGCCCATCGAGAACTGGCTCGACTTCTACATGTTCACGACCTTCACCGACCGGGACGGCAAGTACCAGCTCCTGGCCCTCGCGGAGAGCGGCTTCGATCCCCTCTCCCGGACCTGCAAGTTCATGCTCACGGAGGAGGCCCACCACATGTTCGTGGGCGAGACCGGGGTGGAGCGGGTCATCCGGCGCACGGTGGAGGTCATGCGCGAGCACCCCGACGACGACCCGCGCAGGCACGGGGTCCTCGACCTCCCGACCATCCAGAAGTTCCTCAACCTCTGGTTCACCCTCTCCCTCGACCTCTTCGGCGGGGAGATCTCCACCAACGCGGCCGACTTCTTCGCCAACGGACTCAAGGGCCGCCACAAGGAGGAGGAGTACGACGACCACCTCGCCCTCGACCGGCACTACGCCATGAAGGTCGTCAAGGAGGGGAAGGTCGTGGAGGAGCAGGTCCCCCTCCGCAACGCCATGAACGAGGTCCTGCGCGACGCCTACGTCGAGGACGACGAGCGTTGCGTGAAGAAGTGGAACCGGGTCTTCGAGAAGGAGGGGATGGACTTCCGCCTCCGCCTCCCGAGCCGCCGCTTCCACCGGCACATCGGCATCTACGCCGGGCACTGGTTCGATCCCGACGGCCACCTCCTTTCCGAGGTGGAGTGGGAGAAGCGCCGCGGCCAGTGGCTCCCCGACGCGAGGGACCGCTCCTACGTGCAGTCCCTGATGACCCCGGTCCTCGAGCCGGGCAAGGTCGCGAACTGGGTCGCCCCGCCGCGGGTGGGCATCAACAAGCACCCCTTCGCCTGGGAGTACGTGAGGCTCTAGCCGACAGCCGGGCCCCCGCCCTGTCGGTCGCGGCGACAGGGCGGGCCCTCCCCTCCCCCGCGCGCCCCGGGCACGGGCTTTGTAACGCGGCCTCCGTTCCCCCACGGACAGGAGGCCGCCCCTTGCAGGGATCCCTCGCCGCCGCCGTCCTTCTCGCCGCCGCCGTCCCCGCCGCCGCCCTCGCCGAGGAGCCCCCCGCCCCGGCGCCCGCCCCCCCCGCCCCGCCCCCCGCCCCCCGCGTCCTCGACGAGATCGTCGTCACCGCGACCCGGGGGGAGGAGAGGGCCTTCGAGGTCCCCGCCTCCCTGACCCGCATCGGGTGGGAGGAGATCCAGGTGGACCGGATGCGGCGCACCCTCCCCGACGCCCTCCTCGACACCCCCTCGGTGATGGTCCAGAGGACCGCCCACGGGCAGGCCTCCCCCTTCCTCCGCGGCTTCACCGGCTACCAGACCCTCATCCTCGTGGACGGGATCCGCCTCAACAACTCCACCTTCCGCTCCGGGCCGAACCAGTACTTCTCGACCATCGACTCCTTCTCCGTGGAGGCCCTCGAGGTGGTGCGCGGCCCCTCCTCCGTCCTCCACGGCTCCGACGCCGCGGGGGGGGTCTTCAACGCCCTGCCGCGCCGGGCGCGGTTCGAGGAGGAGCAGGGGGCCCGCTTCCGCGCCGGGGTCCGGTGGTCCTCGGCGGAGGAGTCCTTCACGGAGCGGGCGGAGTTGGAGGCCCGGGACCGCTCCCTCTCCGTGGCCGCCGGCGTGACGCTGCGGGACTACGGCGACCTGCGCGCCGGCCGGGGGACCGGGGAGCAGCCGGAGACCGGCTACGCCGAGGACGACCAGGACTTCCGCGCCGAGCTCGCGGCCTCGTCCACGGCCCTCTGGACCCTCGGCTTCCAGCGGGTCCACCAGGACGACGTCCCGCGCACGGAGCAGACCGTCCACTCCATCCCCTTCGAGGGGACCGACGCCGGGACCGAACTGCGCCGGGACCTCACCCAGGACCGGTCCCTCGTCTACCTCCGGTTCGAGCAGTCCGACGCGGGCCTCCCCTTCGCCGACCGGGTGCGGGCCACCCTCTCCTGGCACGACCAGCGGGAGTCCCAGGAGCGGCAGCGCACCGGAGGCCGGTTCGACCGCCAGAAGGTGGACGTGGACACGCTGGGGCTCCAGGTCGAGGGCAGCCGGGCCACCGCCGCGGGCCTCCTGACGGGCGGCGTCGAGTGGTGGAGGGACGACGTCTCCTCGGGGCGCACGAACTACCGCGACGGCGTCGTGACGGGCGCCGAGGTGCAGGGCCCCGTCGGCGACGACGCCGGCTACGACCTCGCGGGGATCTTCCTGCAGGACGCGATCCCCCTCGGGAAGGCCACGCTCACCGCGGGGGCGCGCTTCACCTGGGCGGCCGCCCGGGCCGACCGGGTGGACGACACCTCCGTCCCCGGGACCGACCCCGACACCCCGGGGAACGTCGCCTCGATCCGGGACTCCTGGACCGACCTCTCCGGGAGCCTCCGCGCGGTGGTCCCGGTGGCGGAGCGGGCGAACCTCTTCGGCGGCCTCTCCCAGGCCTTCCGCGCCCCGAACCTGAGCGACCTCACGCGCCTCGACGACACGAGCGGCTTCGAGACGCCGTCCCTCGACCTCGACCCCGAGGAGTTCCTCGCGGCGGAGATCGGGGTCCGGGCGGAGGACGACCGGGGGTGGGTGCAGGCGGCGCTCTGGCGCACCTGGATCGACGGGCTCATCGTGGCGTCCCCGACCGGGAACCTCGTCGGCACGACGCCGGAGGTGCGCAAGGACAACGTCGGCGACGGGTGGGTGCACGGCTTCGAGATGGAGGGCGGCCTCCGGCCCCACCGGGACTGGGAGGCGGTGCTCGGGTTCACCTGGATGGACGGCGAGGTCGACCAGTACGAGCCCTCCGGGCGGAAGGTGACCGCGCCCCTGTCCCGCCTGATGCCGATGACGGTGGCCGCGACGGTGCGGTGGGAACCCCGCGGGAGGCCCTGGAGCGCCTGGGTCTCGGGGCGCTGGGCCGCGCGGCAGGACGACCTCTCCCTCAAGGACGAGACCGACACGCGGCGCATCCCTCCGGGGGGGACGCCGGGCTACGTGGTGGCCTCGCTCGGGGGCTCCTGGGAGGTGACGGAGGCGGTGACGGCCTCCCTGGCCCTCGAGAACCTCTTCGACGAGAACTACCGCATCCACGGGTCCGGCGTGAACGAGCCGGGGAGGAGCCTCGTGCTGTGGCTGGAGGCCCGGTTCTAGGGAGGGGGGGGCCCGGCCCGGGGGCCCCGCCCCCCCCACCCCCCCCCTCCCCGGGGGGTCCTCCATAGGGGAATCCGGCGCTTTCCCTCTGGAAAGTGTCGGAACCGTGGCGTAGATTGCCCCGCGGATCGAGGAAGGGTCCTCGTCCGAAAAGGTTCCCTGCTGGGGCCCACGGGCCCCCTCGGCGCAGGCCAGAAGGAGGGTGTCTTGGCAGCGAAGAAGGCAGCCGCGAAGAAGAGGAAGCCGAACGCCGCGTTCATGAAGCCCCTCACCCCGAGCGCCGTCCTCGCCACGGTCGTCGGCGCGAAGGCGATGCCCCGCACGGAAGTCACCAAGAAGATCTGGCAGTACATCAAGAAGAACGGGCTGCAGGACAAGAAGAACAAGCGCATGATCAACGCCGACGGCAACCTCGGCGCGGTCTTCGGCGGCAAGAAGCAGGTGTCGATGTTCGAGATGACGAAGCTCGTCTCGAAGCACCTGAAGTAGCCTCCACCGTCCCGCGGGAGGGCCTCTCCCCCCGCGGCCGACGATCGGCCTGAAACGGGCCCCGCCGCCAGCGGCGGGGCCCGTCTGCTTCCCCCCCCCCGCCGCCGCCCCCGCGGGCCGGACGTCGAAGGCCTCGAGCGCCCGCCCGTCCCGCCGCCGCACCGCGACGAGCGCCGCCTCGACCCCCTCCCCGAACCATGCCCGCCCCGCCTCCGCCGGCGTCCGGTCGGGGAAGAAGAGGAGCCGGTTCCGCGCGAGGTAGAGCGCCGCCGGGAGCCCGGCTTCGAGGACGAGGAGCGGGACGAGCAGGAGGAGCATCGCTCGGCGGACTCTCGGGGGAAGGGGGATGGGACAACCCTCTCGGCGCGGGACCTGCCCGAGGATACCCTGCGAGGAGCCATGAAGGTCCACCACGCGCGCATCGCCGTCCGCACCCGCGGGCGCGGATTCACGGAGGTCACGGGCGAGGTCGCCGCCGCCGTCGCCGCCTCGGGGGTGCGGGACGGCCTCGCCGTCCTCTTCTCCACCCACACCTCCTGCTCCCTGTGCATCCAGGAGAACGCCGACCCCTCGGCCCGCCGCGACATGGAGCGCTTCCTCGAGGACCTCGCGCCGGAGGGGGACCCCCGCTGGACCCACACCGCGGAGGGCCCCGAGGATTCCCCCTCCCACCTCCGCTCCCTCGTCACGCGCACCTCGGAGACGGTGCCCGTCGTGGCGGGGGCGCTCGCGCTGGGCACCTGGCAGGGGATCTTCCTCTGCGAGCACCGCGCCAGGCCTCGGGAGCGGACGCTCCTCCTCACGGTGACGGGGGTCTAGGGTGGGGGAGGCCGCCGCCCACGCCGCGGTCCTGGTCGCCGCCGCGCTCACGGCGGCCCTCACCCTCTTCTCCGGCTTCGGGCTCGGCACGCTGCTGTTCCCCGTGTTCCGGGTCGCGGCCGGGGCCTCCCTCCCCGCGGCGGTGGCCGCCACCGCGGTGGTCCACCTCGCGAACAACCTCTTCAAGGTCGCCCACTTCGCGAGGGAGGCGCGCCGGCCCGTGATCCTCCGCTTCGGCCTGCCCGCCATCGCCGCCTCCGTGGCGGGCGCGCTCCTGCTCGAGTCCATGGACGCGGGGGCGCCGCTCCGGGAGTGGAGCGCCGGCGGCCGCTCCTTCGCGATCACCCCGCTCGGACTCGCCATGGGGGGGCTCTTCGTCCTCTTCGCGGCGCTGGAGGTCGCCCCCGCGGCGCGGGACCTCGCCTTCCCCGAGCGGATGCTCCCCCTCGGCGGGCTCCTCTCGGGGTTCCTCGGCGGGATCTCGGGCCACCAGGGGGCCCTGCGCGCCGCCTTCCTCGCCCGGGCCGGGCTCACCGCGGCCGGGTTCATCGGCACCTCGGCCGTCATCGCCTCGATGGTGGACGTCGCCCGTCTCTCGGTCTACGGACTCAAGGGGGGGGCGGCGATCCCCTGGAGCCTCGTCGGCGCGGGGATCCTCGGCGCCTTCCTCGGGGTGCGGGGAGCCGCCGGCTTCGTCCGGGGGGGGAAGGTGACCATCCGGGGGGTGCAGATCGCGACCGCGGTGATGCTCGCGATCTTCGGGGTCGGGCTCGCGGCGGGAATCCTGTGAACGGTCGGACGCGGGTGACCGGTACGGAGCCAGGCCCCCTTTCTTCACGGAGAGACGGGCAGGGTCCGCCGGAAGGGATCCGCCGTGAAGAAAGGGAGCCTGGCTCCGTACCGGTCACCCCCCTCGTCCTGCGGGGGCGGGCCCGCGAGGCGGTCTTCCCCCGCAGGGCGTGGCTCGCCCCCATGGACGGGATCACCGACGCCGCCTTCCGGTCCCTCGTGCTCGACCTCGGGGACGCCGGCGGCGCGGTGACGGAGTTCCTGCGCCTCACCACCGGGGCCCCGGGGACGAGGGTCCTGCGCAGGGAGCTGGGCCCGCCCCACCCCTCGATCCCCGTCGGTCTCCAGGTCATGGCCCCGGGGCCGGAGTGGGTGGCGGAGACCGCGGCGCGGGCCGGGGAGGCGGGCGCCTCCTTCCTCGACCTGAACTTCGGCTGCCCCGTGAAGAGGGTCTTCAACCGCTGCGCGGGATCGGCCCTGCTGGCCCACCCCGACCGCCTCCGCGCCATCGTCGCGGCGGCCGTCTCCGGGGCCGCCATCCCGGTCACCGCCAAGATCCGCGCCGGCATCGAGGACGACGGCCGCCTCGAGGAGGTCCTCGACGCCGCCGCCTCCGGCGGCGCCGCGGCGATCCTCCTCCACGCGCGCCTGAGGGTCGACTCCTACGCCGCCCCCGCCCGCTGGGAGCGCATCGCCCGGGCGTCGGCCTTCCTCCGGGCCCGCCACCCCGGGGTGGCGCTCGTCGGCAACGGCGGCGTGGAGAGGGCGGCCGACGCCCGCCGCATGAGGGAGGAGACCGGCTGCGACGCGGTGCTCCTGGGGCGCGCCGCCTTCTCCGACCCCTTCCTCTTCCGGGAGATCCGCGGCGGCCCGCCGGCCAGCCTCGCCGAGGCCGCCGCCTTCGCGCTGCGCTACCTCGACGCCTTCCTCCTCCCTCCCGGCACGGTCCGTGCGGGGACGGGCAAGGCCAAGCAGTTCGTGCGCTGCTACCGCGCGGGGGGGATCTTCGAGGGACGGGAGGGGGAGAGGGCGCGCCTCCTCTCGGAGGCGGGGCCCGCCGCCATCCGGGCCTGGTTCGCCGCGCGGGCGGCGGAGGCGGGACCGGGGGCCGCACCCGTGGCGGAGGAAGCGCCCAGGGCCTAGGATCGGTGATGGTGGAAGCGACAGCGGCGGGGATCGCGGCGCGACGACCCCCGGGGTCCCCGACCCCGGCGGCCGCCCCCTCCCCGCCCGCTCCCGGGGCCGCCTCCCCCGTCCTCCGCCGCCGCCTCCCCGCCGGAGGCCCCCCCTTCGGTCCCGGCTTCGCCCGCGGCGTCGCCCTCTCCCTCCTCCTCCACGGGGTCCTCGGCGCCGTCCTCGCCCTCCGCCTCCTCGGCGGCGGGTCGGGGAAGCCCCCCCCGGGTCCCGTCGCCTCCACCCTCGTTCCCGCGCCCACCTGGGAGCCGGAGCCGGATCACGACCTCCCGCCCCCGGAGGCCGCCCCGCCCCCCCTCGAGAAACCGGTCCTCCTCGAGCCCGTGGAGGCCTCCGCCGACCCCCGCCTGGAGGAGGACCCCTTCCCGACGCCCGGCGAGCCCGCCCCCGTC
>JAKLKS010000097.1 GCA_023150535.1 Planctomycetota bacterium | reverse complement strand
AGAAGGGCGCGAGGCCGAAGCGGTCGATCTACGATCGCTGGAGGTCGGAGGCGCCGTTGGTGACGAGGACCATGCGGACGCCGCGCTCCCGGAGCCCCGCCAGCGCCTCCCGGGCGCCGGGGAGGAGGACGGCGGACTCCCTCCGCAGTCCGGTGTAGCGGTCGGCGATGGCCCGGGCGAGGTCCGGCCGCGGGAAGCCGAGGCTCTCCAGCGCGTCGGCGACGACGAGGCGGCGGGCCGCGGGGAGGTCGAGGCGGCCGGTGCGGTGGCGCTCGGGGTCGCTCCAGAAGGTCTCCGCGGAGAACCGGATCGCCTTCGGGAGGTCCCAGGGGCCGAGGGGGAGCCCGCTCCCCTTCACGAGCCGGCAGGCCTCCTCCCAGCAGGCCTCCACCATGGAGGAATCGTCGATGAGCGTGTCGTCGAGGTCGACGAGGAGGGCGGGGGGGGGGGGGGGGGGGGGGGGCGGTCAACGGTCCGACTCCGGGGTTGGCGCCGTCCTCGGGCGCAGTTCGAGCCAAGGGTACAGGGTCCCCCCGTCATCCCCGCCTCCCGGGAGGCGCGACGGGGAGGTCCGGGTCCGGACATGCCCCACCCCCCGGTGCACCAGCCACTTCGGGGTTCCGCCCGTGAGCGGGTCCAGGGGGAGGGAGGGAAGGCAGCCCGGCACGAGTTCCTCCAGGGTCCCCGGGAAACTCCCCGTCCGGATCTCGTGGAGGCGGACGGCGCAGCCGAGACGCCCCACCGCCAGCCAGGACTCCCGGAGGGCGCGGCCCTCGAACTCGTAGGAGTCCGTGAAGGGGAGGTCTCCCGGCCTGTTCCACCCCCGGGGCACCGGCATGGCCTCCCGCTCCAGGGCCTCGTACCCGGAGAAGGCCCCGGCCGAGGGCAGGCCGGCCAGGCGGCGGAACTCCGCGAGGCGGGCCATCACCTTCGCGAGGTCGGCGGCGGTCGCCTTCCGGCAGGGCTCCCAGAGGTCCCAGTAGGGCGGGTACCCGCGGGTGACGGCGTTCTTCTCCTCCGGCCCGGCCGCGAGAACGGGGGTCCACCGCAGGGACTTCGGGAGGGAGTCCATCATGCGCCTCTCGATCCCGTCGGAGGGATCGACGTCGAGGAAGAGCCTCCAGCGGGCGAGCACCCCGAGGGCGGAGAGGTCCTGCCTGCGGACGGCGGCGGCCGCCTCCTCGGAGGGAAGGGTGAAGGCGTCGAGGAGCGCCCGGGCGGCGGGCTCGTCCAGGCCCGGGGCCTCCAGGATCCGCGCGGCGAGGCGCGTGGCGTCGGCCGAGACCCGGACGGCCCACCCGGCGCCGGAGGGGTTCCCCTTCATGCGGTCCTGGAGCCTCAGGAGGAGGCGGACCTGCTCGACGGCGCCCCCGAGGTTCCCCCGGTCCCGCTCCCGGAGTCCCCGCAGGACGACGAGACCGGTCACCTCCATGAGGGGGATGCCGGCGAGGGGGGATTCCAGGAAGCCCTCCTCCGGGCGCTCCCGGAAGGCCGCGACGGCCGCGGCGAGGTCCCGCTCCCCCGGAAGGCGCCAGCGGGGGAGGGCGACCGCCTCCTCGAGGAGGGCGAGGGCGGGGGCGTTGGATTCGAGGAGGCGGCCGTCGAGGACGGCCGATGCTCCGGGCAGGGACTCGACGCCCGGGGTCCTCCCGCTCAACATCGCGTGGATGGCCTCGATCGCCTCCGCCCCCGCTTCGTCGAAGTCCGGGAACCGGACCCGGTCCAGCACCTGCCCCACCAGCACCGACGCGTCCGGGGACGCGGGGTCGTCGGGCAGGGACAGGCGCGCCGCCTCCCGGGCGATGGCGGCGTCGAGGGAAGGGCCGAGGCCGGGGTCGCCGGACCGGAGGAGCCAGGAGGCCGCCGCGACGCCGAGGACGACGACGACCGCTCCCACCTCCAGCACCCGCCCGGGCCTCCTCATCGGGACCATGATACGGCGGACGCGGGGGGTGGGGGGGGCACGCGGGCCGATCGCCGGGTCATCTCTCCCGCCGCCGCAGCCGCGCCCGCGGCACCGCCTCCCGCCCCATGGGCCGCGTGATGTCCATGCCCCCGTCCCCCGGCGGCGGCCCCCCGCTCTCGAGGACCCCCTCCTTCTCCCCCGGCTTCCACCGGAGAGTCCCCCCCGTGAAGGTGTCCTCCGGCACCGCCGCGAGGAACCGCGGGACCAGTTCCTCCAGCCGCTCCGGCGGCCGCCCCTCCACCGCATCGAAGAGGCGCACCGCCGCCGCCCCCCGCAGGAGGGAGAACCAGGTCTCCTCGCAGAAGGCCATCCGCACCTCCCGCAGGTCCATCCTCCGCACCTCCTCCGCCGCGTCGCGCCCCGCCCGGTACTCCGAAGGGGTCGTCCGGACGAGGGGGAACGCCCCCGGCCCCCGCACCCCCCGCAACCCCGCGGACCGGAGCGTCTCCTCCCACCACTCCTCCACCGCGACCGCGGTCGGGAAGGGCTCCACGCCGCGGGGGAGCGGCATCCCCACCGCCTGCTGGAGGCGCTGCGCCAGGGTCGGCGGCCGCCACCCCTTCGCGCGCGCCCGGTCCTCGGCCCCCGGCAGGAGGAGGTCGAGGAAGCGCTCGGCCGCCGCCCGCTCGCGCCAGTCCTCGAAGCGCCGCCCCCGCCACTCCCGCGCCTCCTCCGGCGTCAGCGCGTCCCGGAGGATCGCTTCCAGGCTCTCCCGGTCGAGCCCCCCCGGCTCCTCCAGGAGGTCGAGGAGCGGGCCCACCGTCCCCAGGGCGCTCGCGGGGGAGATCCAGAGGTCCCCGCTCTCGACCCGCCCCGTCTGCCGCACCATGCGGTGGACCAGCAGGAAGGAGCGCACCGCCCCCGCGCGGTCCCCGGCGGCCGCCAGCACCCGGCCCCGGGCGAAGGCGAGCATCGAGAGGTCCATGAACTGGCCGGGCGGAGCCTGGCCGGCGGGGGGGACGCAGCGGGGAAGGGCCGCGGCCCTCTCGACGAGCGCCAGAGATTCCCCGTTCGCCTCCACCACCTGGACGAGGGCGGGCGGGACCGTCGCCGCCGTCGCCGGTCCGGCCATGGCGTTCGAAGAGGTCCCCGGCCCGAGGAGGCGCAGGGCCTCGAAGTAGAGGTCGGCCGCGTTCTCCCCCTCCGCCACCGGCGCCGGGGGCGGGGGTGCCGGGTGCTCCGCGAGCCATGCCTCGAGGTTCCGCCGCAGCCGCGCCCGGGCCAATGCCTCCCGTCCCCACCAGGTCCCCGCGAGGAGGAGGACCCCCGCGACGGCGGCGGACCACCAGGGGTTCTCGCGGACGAGGCGGCGGAGGAAGGAGCCGGCGGCCCCGGCCGCGCTCACGGCTTCCAGTCCACGAGGATCGGCCCCTCCCCCGCGGCGACCTCGAGCGGCATGCGCGCCTCCGGCCGCCCGGGGATCTCCAGCACGAGCGTCCACTTCGCCTCGGGGACGGCGGGGAACCGGCAGGCGCCCTCGACCACCGGCTCGCGGAACCCGTGGCGGGGCCGGTTCTCGCAGCGGAGGATCGCCCCCGGGCCGCCGTCCCCCGGAAGCCCCGTGACGCGCACCTCGCGGAGCGCCTCGCCGAAGGCGTCCTGCGGGTCGGTCCCCGGTCCCCCCGCGGGGACCACGAGGTTGACCCAGACCTCCCCGCCCTCGGGGATGCGAACGTCCTGGAGTTTCCCCCCGCCCCGGACCCCGATCTTCCAGGACCCCGCCGGCAGGCCGGGCAGCGCGTAGGTCCCGTCCTCCGCGGACCAGCACCACTGGCAGAGGTAGAGCCCGAAGTCCTGGTCGTGGCCCTCGATGGCGAGGCGCCCCGACCAGGGCCTCCCCTCGTTGTCGGAGGCGATGCCGCGCACGGTCCCCGGGAGGGGCGGCGTCGGGTCCGCCGTGAGCCGGATGTCCCCGCGGACCTGCCGCGCGTCGAAACGGAAGTCGGCGTAGCCGGCGGCGCGGACGCGGATCTCGATGCGGGTGGAGGCGGGATCGTCGCCCCGCCCGCCCCAGAGTTCCCGCGGCGCGAAGGAGAACCGCCCCTCGGCGTCGGTGGTGGACCCCCACCAGGTGAGGAACTCCTCCGAGGGGACCGCGAAGAGCACCCTGGACCCCGCGATGGGCGCGTCCGTGGCGTCGTCGCGGACGACGGCGGCGATGGACTCGGGAAGGGCGGAGAGGTCGCGGGGGGGCTGCCCCTCGGTCGGCTTCCCCTCCCGCTTCTCCTCCGGGGGCGGGGTCGGCGGGGTGCCGCCGCCGGGGGCGCCGTCCCGTCCCTCCGTCGACCGTCCTCCCTTCGGCGGATCCACGATGCCGGGGCCGCCGCGGCCGCCGGCACCCCCCTCGCCTCCGGAGCCGCCCGCCCCGCCGCCCCCGCCGCCGCTCCCTCCGGCGCCCCCTTCCCCGCCGCCGCCGCCCGGTCTACCGGCGCGCCCCGAGGGGTCGTCCTCCCCGCGCCCCGGGCCCGGCCCGCCGCCCCCGGCGAGGAGGAGGAACAGGAGGAGGGCGAGGAGCCCCAGCGCGAGGAGGACGGCGAAGACCCGGGTGCCGGGACGCATGGCGGAAGACCCTACCGGCCCGTCGGGGCGGGCGCAACGGCGGGCTCCGCGCGCGGGGGACGGACCGGGGGGAGGGACCTCCCTCCCCTCCCCCTCACCGCGCCCCCCCGGGCACCACGCCGAGGAACTGCCGCGGCGTCACCAGGAGGACGCCCGCGTGCTCGCGCAGGACGAGGAGGTCGTCGTCCCCCGTCACGAGGAACACCGCACCCCCCGCCGCCGCGGCGGCGAGGTACCGGTCGTCCGCGGGATCCCGGCAGACCCGCGCCGCCGGCCCGTCCTCGACGACGATGGCGAGGAGCGCGAGGTCCTCCACCCAGTCCTCGGGCACGAAGCCGGCCGGCAGGCGCTTCCGGATGCCCGGGTAGGCAAGGGCCCGCGCCGTCTCCGCGGCGATGCCCGGGGTCAGGACGAGTTCGAAGGCGCCCTCCTCGAGGAACCTCCGGAGGATCTCGCCGGGGGGCCCCGCGGGACGGAGGAGGGCGCTGATGAGCACGTTGGCATCCAGCACCGCGCGGAGCACGGCTCAGCGGCCCTTCGCCCCCGGCTTCCGGGCCCACCGGCGGGCCTCCCGGGCGAGGTCCATGGCCTTCTCCTCCGTGAGGTCCCCCCCCCGCCCCTGCTCCAGGGCGCGGAGCGCCTCGCGGCGGGCGAACCGCTGGAGCTGCTCGAGCCGCTCCACGGGCACGAGGGCCGCCAGGGCCTTCCCCTTCCGCTCGATGATGAACTCGTCGCGGCGGAGGGAGACCCGGTTCAGGAGATCCCCGATCCTCTGCCGGACGTCCAGCGTGCTCACCTTCTCGGTCATCGGCGCCTCCCTTGCAACCATTCTAGTTGCGATGGTTCCGGGTGTCGAGCGGGAAGGCGGGCCGCCCCCCCGCCGGGACCGGCCACCGGCCTCCCCCGGCCCCCGGCGCCGCCCCTCCGCGACCCCGCCTCCGACCCCGTACAGACGCCGCCGCTCCGTGCCGATGTGTCTTTCGTGGGGACGCGAACCCGCGCGTCCCGCGGCCCCAGGGGAGGGACGGGACAGGGACAACGGACACCAGCGACCCATACCTGTGAGCCGCGCGGTCGCGCGCGGCGTGGCGGGAGGCCCGAGGCCCCGCGTCCGGCACCGCGGGGGCGAGGGCGAGTCCTGACCAGGAGAGGAGGTGATCCATGCATCAAGTCCGGAGGTGGCCCCGGTAGCGGAGCGGTCGACGGATCGCCCACCGTTTCGGAGCCGACTCGAGGATGCGGACGACGGAAGTTCGCCGGGCGGCGGGGAGACCCGCCGCCCGGTTCGATTCCGGGGGGCGGGGGGCGCCGCTAGAAGTCCAGCTTCCGCAGGACCTCCCGGTTCCCCCGCAGGTAGTCCACGAGGGACACCGCCGTCACGAGGGCGATCCCGCCCATGATCCAGTTGGCGACCTCCCGGTGGTGGGCCGGGTCGTCCACGTACCAGAGGAACCACCCCCCCACCCCGCCGGGCGGGAAGGCCTCCACCAGCCCGAAGACGAGGATGGCCAGGATCCCCACCGCCTGCACCACCGCCTTGGCCTTCCCCGCGGGCCGGGCCGCCACCACGATGTTCTGCCCCGCCGCCAGCACCCGGAGGGTCGAGACCACCGCGTCCCGCCAGAAGACCACCGCCACCGTCCAGACCGTCGCGTAGCCGGCCGCGAGGAAGCAGAGGAAGACGGTGAAGCGGGAGATCCCGTCGGCCAGCGGGTCGAGGATCTTCCCGAAGTCGCTCACCTCGTTGCGGGCCCGGGCCACCCAGCCGTCGAAGGCGTCGGTCAGTTCGAAGGAGACCGCCACGGCCAGCGCCGTCCACTGGGCCCAGCGGGCGTGCCCGTGGACGTGGCCCTCGAGGAAGGCCCAGACGAAGACCGGGGAGAGGGCGATGCGGGAGAGCGTGAGGAGGTTCGCCACCCGGATCCCCCGCTTCCCGGGGGCCGCTGCCGTGAACGCCGTCGGACGGTGCGCGAGGGACTCCTCCACGGACGACATCCTAGCCCACGCCCGGGGCCCGGGCCCCTTTCCCCACCGCACCCCGCGGGGGGGGGACGGGGGCGGCCCCCCTCCCGGGAAAGCGCGCCGCCCCCCCCGGGCCCGTCGTCTAATGGCGGGATGGCGCCCGCGAGCCCCCCCTCCCGGCAGGACCGCCCCCAGTCCGGGGTGGCGCTGCTCATCGTGCTCGTGGTCCTGTTCATCGTGGCGGTCCTCATGGTGGACATCGCGCTGACCGCCTCGACCGCCCGCAAGTCCGCCTCCAACGCCTCCAGCGACTTCCTCATGGAGGCGGTCATCGAGGGGCGCTTCCAGATCTACGCCGCCCAGATCCTCTACGACGCCGGGGAGAACGACACCGACTCCGCCAACGACCGGTGGGCCAAGGAGGAGTACGCCGACCCGGACACGGACCAGAAGGAGGCCCCCGCCTACGGGGACGGGGAGGAGGACGGGGAGGCGGCGGGGGTGGATCGGGACTCCGACCAGGTCACCATCGAGCGGACCATCGAGGACGAGGAGCGGAAGTTCAACCTCTACACCCTCCTCCACCCCGACAAGGCCGTGCGGGCCGAGGCCCTCCAGCGGCTCGCGGTGCTCATCGACCGGTACCGGGAGGGGACCGACTTCGACATCTCCCGGACCGTCGCCGACCAGCTGGCCGAGAAGATCCTCCTCTACCTCGAGCGGCCGGCCCCCGGGGAGGGGGAGAAGGGGAAGATCCCGGTCCCGAACTCCGGGGCCTGGCGCATCCTCACCCCCGACGAGCTCGTCAACGCCGAGGGGCTGGCGGTCGACGAGGTCGACTACGGGCCGCGGGAGATCCTCTACGACACCTGGGACGTCGAGAAGGCCGCCGCCCACGCGGAGGACCCCGAGGGGCAGGAGGCCCCGGAGGCCGCCCCCGGGCTCCTCCGCTACCTGACGCTCTGGAGCGGGACCGCCTGGGAGATGAAGGACGGGGAGGCCGTCGTGGAGCCCGACACCTGGCGGGCGATCAACATCAACACGGCCGAGAAGCCGGTGCTCGAGGCCCTGTTCCACGCCTCCGCCGCCGACCACGCCTTCGCCGAGAAGATCATCGAGTACCGGGACACCACGGCCGAGGGGGAGGACGAGGAGGGCGGGGAGACCGAGACCGGGACGAAGACCACCCCGGACAAGCAGGTCTTCAAGAACCGCGAGGACCTGAAGAAGGTGGAGGGGATCGACGACGCCGTCCTCTCCCGCAACGGCATCGACGCGAAGATGGTGACCTGCCAGAGCAGGACCTTCTCCCTGGGCTTCCTGGCGAAGCACTCCCTGGAGGGCCGGGTGATGGCGAAGAAGCAGGTGCGCTACGTCATCCGGAGGCATTCCAAGGGGTTCACGACCCTCCTCCGGGAGGAGCGCCAGGACCCCTCCCTCGAGGAGGACCAGGAGGCCGCCGGGGAGGGGGAGGAGGAGGAGTAGCACGGGCTCCTCCTCTCCTATTCCTTCCCCCCGCGCCCCCCGGCGCCCTACGATCAGGGGTTTCCCCCACGGGGATCCCATGCTCGTCTTCCTCCGACCCGACGCCGACCCGGCCGCCCGGGAGAGGGTCCTCGCCCTCCTCCGCGGCGAGGGGATTCGCGCCGACCACCGGACCACGGGCGGGCAGTCCTTCGTGGAGACCCCCCCCGCCGGCGAGCGCCTGCGCGACCGCCTCGCCGCCCTCCCCGGGGTCGACCGGGTCGAGACCGGCCTCGCCGCCGTGCGCCTCGCCGAGGGGAGGGTCGCCGAGGGGGAGCCCGCCCGGACCGTCGAGGTGGGACCGGTCGTCTTCGGGGACGGCTCCTTCCCGGTCATCGCCGGCCCCTGCGCCGTGGAGGGCCGCGAGGTCCTCCTCGAGATCGCCGCCGCCGTCCGGCAGGCCGGGGCCTCCCTCCTGCGCGGGGGCGCCTTCAAGCCCCGCACCAGCCCCTACTCCTTCCAGGGGCTCGGCGAGGAGGGCCTCAAGGCCCTGCGCGAGGCCGGGGACCGGACCGGGCTCCCGGTGGTCACCGAGGTCATGGACACCCGCGACGTCCCCCTCGTCGCCCGCTACGCCGACATGCTCCAGGTGGGCTCCCGCAACATGCAGAACTTCCCCCTCCTCGCCGAGGTGGGCCGCCAGCCGAAGCCGGTCCTCCTCAAGCGGGGCATGGCCGCCACCCTCGGCGAGTTCCTCGCCGCCGCCGAGTACGTGCTGGCCGGCGGGAACCGCGGGGTCGTCCTCTGCGAGCGCGGCATCCGGGCCTTCGGGGACGAGACCCGCAACACGCTGGACCTCGCCGCGGTCCCGGCCCTCCGCCTGAGGACCGACCTCCCCGTCGTCGTGGACCCCTCCCACGCCACGGGCCGCGCCGAGCTCGTCCGCCCCCTCGCCCGGGCCGCGGCCGCCGCCGGCGCCGACGGCGTCATGGTGGAGGTCCACGTCCGCCCCGAGGAGTCCCTCTGCGACGCCCGCCAGGCCCTCCTCCCCGAGGAGCTGGAGCGGCTCGCGGCGGAGTGCCACGCCGTCCGGTCGGCCCTCCGCACCGGCGTCTACACGGAGGCCTGACCCGTGGCCCCCTCCTCCCGCCTCCCCCTCGTCATGGGGAACTGGAAGATGCACCGCGGCGGCCCCGACGGGGCGGACCTCGCCCGGGCCGTCCTCGCCGCCCTCGGCGGCCGCGCCCCCGCGGGGGTCGAGGTCGTCCTCCTCCCGCCCCCCACGGCGATCGCCCCGGTGGCCGACGCCATCCGGGGGACGGGGGTCCGCCTCGGCGGCCAGTCCTGCCACGCCGCGGAGAAGGGGGCCTTCACGGGCGAGACCGCGGCCCCCTTCCTCGCGGCCCTCGGCTGCGGCTTCGTCCTCTGCGGCCACTCCGAGCGCCGCCGCCTCTCCGGGGAGGACGACGCCGCCGTGGCGGCCCGGGTGCGGGCGGCGCTGGCGGCCGGCCTCCGCCCCGTGCTCTGCGTGGGCGAGACCCTCGAGGAGCGGGACGCCGGGGCGACGGAGGCGGTGATCTCCCGCCAGGTCGCCGCGGGCACGGCCGGCCTCGACGCGGCCGCGGCGGCCCGGCTCGAGGTCGCCTACGAGCCGGTCTGGGCCATCGGCACCGGCCGCACCGCCACACCCGCGCAGGCCTCCGAGGGCCACGGGACGGCGAGGGAGGCCCTGTCCCGGGGCCTCGGCGCGGCGGCGGCGTCCGCCGTCCGCGTCCTCTACGGAGGCAGCGTGAACCCCGGCAACGCGGAGGCCCTGCTCTCCGCCCCGGGGGTGGACGGGGCGCTCGTCGGAGGGGCGTCCCTGGAGGCGGCGGGTTTCGCCGCCATCGTGAAGGCGGCGGCCGCGGTCAGGGCGGTCCCGGCGACTGGAGGCTAGAGATGGAGCACCTCGCGCTGTCCCCCGATTCGATCGTGCTGGCGGGGGTCCTCAACGACATCCTCGTCTACGGGTTCCGCACCCTGTTCTTCCTCTCGGCCATCCTGCTCATGGTGATCGTGCTCCTCCAGGAGGGCAAGGGGGGCGGCCTCGCCTCGGCGCTGGGCGGCCAGGGCGCGGAGACCTTCGGCGTCGCCACGGGCGGGGTCAACAAGGTGACCCTGTTCCTCGCGGGGCTCTTCCTCCTCTCCGGGCTCGCCCACGCCCTCTCCTTCGGCCAGCCCATCGCCCGCTCCATCCCGGTCAAGGAGGGGGGGAGCAGGGAGATCGTCCTCCCGGGCGGCACGGAGGGAGGCGATCTCGAGGACGGCGGCGGGGAGAAGAAGCCCGCGGAGGCGCCCGGCGGCGGGGAGAAGAAGCCCGCCGACGCGCCCCCGGAGAAGGCGCCCGCGGACGGGGAGAAGAAGTAGTCCCCCCGGGGATTCCCCGCCCATGAGGAGCATGACCGGCTTCGGCTCGGCGACGCGCGAGGGTCCCGCGGGGTCGGTGTCCTGCGAGCTGCGCTCCTTCAACCACCGCCAGCTCAAGGTCTCGCTCCGCCTGCCCCCCTCCCTCTCGGGGTGGGAGGCCGACCTCGAGGCGCGCCTGCGCGCCTCCCTCGCCCGGGGCTCGGTCTTCGGGACCCTGCGCACCGGCCGGCCGAAGGCCTCCACCTCCTCCCTCGTGGACACGGCCCTCGCCCGCCAGTACGCCTCCTCGCTGGCGGACCTCGCCGCGGAACTCGGCCTCCCGGGGGAGCCGGACCTCGCCCTCCTCGCCTCCCTCCCCGGGGTCGTGGTGACCTCGCCGGTCGGGGAGAAGGCGGACGACGCCCTCGGGGAGACCGCGGAGGAGGCGCTCGACGCCGCCCTCGCGGAGCTCGCCGCCTCCCGCGCCTCCGAGGGGAAGGCCCTGCGGAAGGACTTCGAGGCGCGCCTCCGGCGGGTCTCGAAGGGGATCGCCGCGGTGCGCCGCCGCGCCCCCAGGGCCGCCGCCGAGGCGCGGGACCGGCTGCGCGCCCGCCTCGAGGAGGTCCTCGAGGGCAGGCCGGCCGCCCTCGGCGAGGCCGTCGCGCGGGAGGTCGTCCTGCTCGCCGACCGCGGGGACGTGACCGAGGAGGTGACCCGCCTCGACGCCCACGTGGCCGCCTTCCGGGAGGCCGCCGGCGGCGAGGGCGAGATCGGGCGGCGGCTGGACTTCCTCCTCCAGGAGATGCTCCGGGAGGTCAACACCATCGGCTCCAAGAGCCAGGACGCGGTCCTCTCGGCCGCGGTGGTGGACATGAAGGTCGAGGTGGACCGCATGAAGGAACAGGCGGCCAACGTCGAATGACCGCGGGCGCCGGGCTGGTGGCGGTGATCTCGGGACCCTCGGGGGTCGGGAAGTCCACCGTCATCGAGGGGCTGCTGCGACGCCCCGGCTACCGGCGCAGCATCACGGCCACGACCCGGGCGCCGCGGGGCGCCGAGAAGGACGGCGTGGACTACCTCTTCCTCGCGCGGGAGGGGTTCGAGGCGGACGTGCGGAGGGGACGGTTCCTCGAGCACGCGACGGTGCACGGTAACCTGTACGGGACGCCGCGGGACGGGGTCGAGTCGGTGCTGGCCCGCGGCGAGGTGTGCCTGCTCAACATCGACGTGCAGGGGGCCTGCAGCCTGCGGACATCGGGGCTGCCGGTGGTGACGATCTTCCTCCTGCCGCCGTCCCTGGAGGAGCTGGAGCGGCGGCTCGGGCGCCGCGGGACCGAGGATCCGGCGGCGGTGCGCCGGAGGCTCGAGACCGCGAGGGCCGAGATGGCCGAGAAGGACCGGTTCGACCTGGAGGTCGTCAACCGGGAGGTCGCGCAGGCGGTCGAGGTGATCGCGTCGTTCATCGAATCGAGAAGGAGGCCGAGATGAGCCTGGAAATGGTCCGCAAGGTCGAGGAGCTGGATCGCAAGGTCGGCGGCCGGTTCCGCCTGACCTCCCTGGTGCAGAGGCGGCTGCAGGAGGTCGTCCGCGGCTCCGCGCGCCCCCTGGAGGGCAACCGGGAGCCCATCGACCGGGTGATCGCGGAGATCGAGCGCGGCGAGATCGACCTCGTCCCCGACGACGCCCCCGGCCTGGCCGTCCCCGAGGTCCCGGCGGAGCCCGCCCCGCGCGGCCCGGCCGGTCCCCCGGCCACCTTCTAGCGGCGGGAAGGGCGGGGTCCCGTGGCACGCATCCTCCTCGGCGTCACCGGTTCCATCGCGGCCTACAAGGCCGCGGACCTCTGCTCCCGGCTCGTGAAGGGGGGGCACGAGGTCACCGTGGTCATGACGCGGGGGGCGGCGGCGCTCGTGGGGCCCCTCACCTTCGCCACGCTCACCGGCCGCCCGGTCCTGACGAACCTCTGGGACCGGGAGGAGTGGGCGCGGGTCGAGCACGTGGATCTCACGGACCGGGCCGACCTCGTGGTGGTCGCCCCGGCCACGGCCAACCTCCTCGGGAAGGCCGCCCACGGCATCGCCGACGACATGCTGACGACGGTGCTCCTCGCCGCCGGCAGCCCGGTCCTCTGCTGCCCCGCCATGAACCCGAGGATGTGGGCCAACCCGCTGGTGCAGGAGAACGTGGCGCGCCTGCGGATGGTGGGGTGGAGGTTCCTCGAGCCCGGGAAGGGGACGGTCGCCTGCGGGCACGAGGGGCAGGGGCGGCTGCGGGAGCCGGCGGAGATCGAGGCGGAGATCGGCCGCCTGCTCGCGGCCGGCGCCCGGGCCCCGGAGCCGAGGCGGGCGAAGGGGCGATCCCCCGGCGCGGGGAAGCGCCGCCCCTGATGCCCGGCCGCCCCCGCCTCCGCCTCGTGGTCTCGGCGGGGCCGACCCGGGAGCCCCTCGACGCGGTCCGCTTCCTCACCAACGCCTCCAGCGGCCGCATGGGCTTCGCCGTGGCCGCCGCCGCCCGGGCCGCGGGCCACCGGGTGACGCTCGTGACCGGGCCCGTCTCCCTCCCCTCCCCCGCCGGGGTCCGCACGGTCCGGGTGGTGACCGCCCGGGAGATGCGGCGCGCGGTGCTCGACGCCTTCCGGGGGGCGGACGCGCTGGTCATGACCGCGGCGGTGTCCGACTACCGGCCGGCGCGGCCCCGGGCGGGGAAGTGGAAGAAGGGGCCGGCGCGGATGTCGCTCCCGCTGGTGCGGAACCCCGACATCCTGGCCGAGGCGGGGCGGCGGAAGGGGCGGCGGGTCTGCGTCGGGTTCGCCGTGGAGGACCGCGGGGCCCTGGCGGCGGCGCGGGGGAAGATCCGCCGGAAGCGGCTGGACGCGCTCTGCCTCTGTTCGCCGGCGGCCTTCGAGAGGGCGGCGGCGGACTACCGGATCCTCGTCCCCGGGCGGCTGCCGGAGGGCCATCCCGGGGTGCGGAAGGAGAGGTTCGCGCGGCGGGTGGTGGCGCTCCTCGAGGAGCTGGCGGCCGCGCGGTAGACGCGGCGGCGATCCCCGCGGCGGAGGCCCGCCGGGGGGGCCCCCTCCACCCTTCCGCGACCGGCCCCGGCCCCGCCCCCCCGGTGCCCTCCGCCCCCCCGGGTTCCCCCCCAAGTCGGCGCCAACCCCCGCCGATACAAGGTGTTGAGGTCCGATCCGCATTTCGCCCAGAGACGGTCCCGCCCGAAGGGTCCGGATGCCCCGTTCCACCCCCCGAAAGCCCGATTCCGCGCCCGAGTCGCGGGATCCCCGCCGCTCGGAGATCCTCCGCGAGGCCCGCCTCCTCGGCGGCGGCGCCCTCCTCCTCCTCCTCCTCGTGGCGCTGCTCACCTACGACCCCTCCGGTC
>JAKLKS010000096.1 GCA_023150535.1 Planctomycetota bacterium | reverse complement strand
CAATCCGAGCCCGAATATCAAGATCCTTCATCGAGCCCATAAGCGTCGACATCTGCGCCTTCGGGAGCGCAAAACGATAATAACCCGCCTCGCCCGCATTCGGATAAATCCACCGCGGACACCGGGCCGGCGCCGCCTTCGCCTTCGCCGCAGGCTTCTCGTCAATCGCCGCAACCGATAATAAAAGCTCGTCCGTCCGGCCCTCCATCAGCTTGCACGCCGGCGCGCCTCCCGCCGCGGGAGGCCGGGAGGGGGGCGCCCGCGAGGCCGCGCGCAGCGGCACCCTCATCCCCGACGCCCGGTACCCGAACTTCTTCAGCGACGTCCCGCTGACCGACGACTACACGTTCGACCGCTTCATCGTGGGACCCACCAACGGCCTCGCCCACGCCGCGGCGCTGGCCGTCTCCGAGAAGCCGGCCCTCTCCTACAACCCCCTGTTCCTGCACGGGTCGGTCGGCCTGGGGAAGACCCACCTCCTCCAGGCCACCTGCCGGTCGCTCCTCGACCGGCGCCCCGACCTGCGGATCCTCTACCTCTCCTGCGAGACCTTCGCGAACCAGTTCATCCAGGCCGTCCAGAGCGGCGACCTCAAGAACTTCCGCTACCGCTACCGCGAGGTGGACGTCCTCGTCATCGACGACATCCACTTCCTCGCGAACAAGGAGCGGACGCAGGAGGAGTTCTTCCACACCTTCAACCAGCTCTACCACTCCCGCCGCCAGATCATCCTCTCCTCCGATTCCCACCCCCGGGACATCCCCTCCATGGAGGAGCGGCTCGTCTCGCGGTTCAAGTGGGGCCTCGTGACCGAGATCGAGCCCCCGGGCTTCGAGACGCGCCTCCAGATCGTGCGCGCCAAGTCGGAGCAGCGCGGGGACCGCTTCCCCGAGGACGTCTGCGAGTTCCTCGCCAACCAGATCACGAGCAACATCCGCGAGGTGGAGGGGGCCATCTACAAGGTCGCCTCCCTCTCCGAGCTCATGCACCGGCCCATCGACCTCGCCCTCGCCCGCGAGGCGCTGCGCGACTCCTTCTCCTCCTCGCGCCGGCAGGTGACCATCGAGGCCATCGTCCGCATCGTGACGGCCCACTACGGGGTGAAGGGCGTGGACCTGCAGTCGAAGAAGCGCTCGCGCTCCGTGGCCTACCCGCGGCAGGTCTGCATGTTCCTCGCCCGGAGGCTCACCGACCACTCCCTGGTCGAGATCGGCGGGCACTTCGGCGGTCGCGACCACACGACGGTGCTCTACGCCGTCGAGAAGATCGACCGCGAGGTCCACGTCGACGCCGCCGTCAAGGAGCGCATGGACTCCCTCGTGCGGGAGATCCGCGCCTCCTGATCCCCTCCCGCCGGGCCCCCCGGCGGAAGGCCCCGCTTCCCGTCCGTTCCCGCTCCCGCTCCGCCGCCGGCGGCGCCGTGGAGAACCTGTGGGCCGGCGGTGCGGAACCCGTCACGGCGCGGGGAGAAGTCCCTCCCGGGGCTGGGGAAATGGTCTTGGGGGGCCGTGGAGGGAGGGGTACGATCCGTGGACGGTCCCGGCGATCCCGCGGGCCAGCGGGGAGAACCCGGGGTTCGTCCACAACTCCGGGCACCGGACTCTACCGGTCCCCGCCCGCGGCCCCCCGTCGGAACCCCTTGGCAGATGGCCGGTTGCAGCGAGGCGGGTCGCTTTCATCCCCGCCTTCCACAGCCCCTGAGGCGAAGAGAGAAGAAGAGAATCAAGTCTTAGTCCCGGGCGGCCCCTTCGGAGGAATCCCCGTGAAGTTCACCTGTCCCCGGACGCACCTGGTCGAGGCGCTGGCGGCCGTCTCCGGCGTCGTCCCCACGCGCGGCATCAAGGAGGTCTTCGAGAGCGTACGGATCGAGGCTTCCCCTGAAGGGCTCACCTTCCTCGGCACCGACCTCGAGGTGTCGCTGCGCTTCTCGATCCCCGCAAAGGGCACGACGGGCCTGGAGGTGGCGGAGTCCGGAGTCCTGCTGGCGCCGGCGCGGCGGCTCACGGCCATCCTGCACGAGCTGCCGGACGAGCCCGTGACGATGTCCTGGAACAAGGGGACCTGCACCGTCAAGTCGCCGTCGGGCAGCTGGCGGATCACGGCGGGCGATCCCGCCGACTTCCCCGCCATCGACGTCCCCGCCGCCGCCGAGGGCATCGAGGTGGAGCGCGAGGTGCTGAAGGACCTGGTCCTGCGGACCTCCTTCGCGGCGGCCCGCGAGAAGATGCGCTACGCGCTCAACGGGATCCTCCTCCTCGCCCGCGGGACGGAGCTGCAGGCCGTCGCCACGGACGGGCGCAGGCTGTCCCACATGCAGGCCTCCTGCCGGAACCCCCGCGGGGAGCAGCACAGGGCCATCGTCCCCACCCGGGCCATGACCCAGCTCGTGAGGGTGCTGCGGGACGACGACGAGGTCGTGCGCCTCTCCTTCACGGAGAGCTCCGTGGCGGCCTCGACCGGCCGGGCCGTCGTGATGGCGAGGCTCGTGGAGGGGACCTTCCCCAACTTCGAGGAGGTCATCCCGGTCAACTGCGAGAAGAAGGCGCGCATCTCGCGGCTGGAGCTGGAGGCCGGGCTGCGCCGCGCCGCCGTCCTCTTCGCCTCCCGCGAGGGGGTGTCGGGGAACTCCGTGCGCCTGAAGTTCGAGGAGGGGGAGGACCTCGTCGTGACGGCGAGCGTGGCCGACGTGGGGGAGGCGAGGGTCGCCATCCCCTGCGAGTTCAAGGGGAAGGGCGAGGAGGTCGGCTACAACGCCACCTTCGTCCTCGAGGCGCTCGCCGTGGCGAAGGAGGAGACGGTCTCCTTCGAGTTCAACTCCCGGCAGAGCCCCGGCAAGCTGTCCGACGGGAGCCACTTCACCTACGTGGTGATGCCGGTGAGCATCGATTGATCCGCCGCGCGCCGCAGCCGCCCGGGGGGGAGCGCCGCGGGCGCGGCTGGAGGCCCCTCCCCGGGTCGGAGGGGGGCCCCCGCCCCGCGGGGGAGATCCTCCAGGGGCTGCTCCGGAGCCTCAGGATCGAGGAGAGGAGCCGGCAGGGGCGGATCGCCTCGGCCTGGCTGAAGGCCGCCGGGGAGGACCTGGCCTCGCGGGCGAGGCCCGTGGCCTTCAGGGCCGGCCTCCTGACGGTGGAGGTCGACGGGGCCGGCCTCCTCCTCGAGCTGAAGGGGTTCCGGGGCCCGGCCCTCCTCGAGGCGGTGCGGGCCGAGCCGGGCGGGGGCGTGGTGCGCGAGATCCGGTGGGTGCCCGCGGGACGCGCGGGCGCGGGCGGCGGCGAACGGGCTGGAGGGGGTCCTTGAGCGACAGGCCGGCGCAGGACGGGTACGACGCGAACTCCATCCAGGTGCTCGAGGGGCTCGAGGCGGTCCGCAAGCGCCCCGGGATGTACATCGGGGACACGGCGCTGCGCGGCCTCCACCACCTGGTCTGGGAGATCGTGGACAACTCCGTGGACGAGGCCCTCGCGGGGGTCTGCACGGAGATCACGGTGGCCGTGGACGAGGAGAACGCGGTCTGCGTGACCGACAACGGGCGCGGCATGCCCGTGGGCCTGCACGCCAAGACGGGCAAGGACGCGCTCGAGGTCGTGCTGACGACCCTGCACGCCGGGGGGAAGTTCGACCACGACTCCTACAAGGTCTCCGGCGGGCTCCACGGCGTGGGGGCGTCGGTGGTGAACGCGCTGTCTGAGTGGTTCCGGGTGGAGGTGCACCGGGACGGGAAGTCCTGGGAGATGGAGTTCGAGAAGGGCGGCCGCGTGAGCGTGCCGGTGCGCCTCATCGGGCCTTCCGGGCGCAGGGGCACCATCGTCACCTTCCGCCCCGACCGCACCATCTTCGAGGAGACCTCCTTCCACCACGACACCCTCTCCAAGCGCCTGCGGGAGCTGGCGTTCCTCAACCGGGGGCTGCGCATCCGCCTGGTGGACGACCGCAACGGCGCCGACGAGACCTTCCACTACGAGGGCGGCATCCGCGAGTTCGTGGCCCACCTCAACGCGAGCCGGGAGCCGGTGCACCCCGAGATCCTCCACTTCGAGCGGGAGGTGGACGGGCACCAGCTGGAGATCGCGTTCCAGTACAACGACGGCTACTCGGAGACGCTCTTCTCCTTCGTGAACAACATCAACACCATCGAGGGGGGGACGCACCTGGCCGGGTTCCGCACCGCCCTGACGCGGACCCTCAACCAGTACGCCCGGACGCGCACCGGCATCAAGGAGGACGAGCTGCCGGAGGGCGAGGACTACCGGGAGGGGCTCACCGCCGTGGTCGCGGTGAAGGTGCCCGACCCGAAGTTCGAGGGGCAGACCAAGACGAAGCTCGGCAACCGGGAGGTGCAGTCCCACGTCGAGACGATGCTCGGCGAGATGCTGGGCCACTTCCTCGAGGAGAACCCGGCGACGGCGCGCCGCATCCTCGACAAGGCGGTCACCGCGTCCAGGGCCCGGGAGGCGGCGCGGAAGCAGCGGGACCTCGTGCGGCGCAAGGGGGCGCTCCTCGGCGGCGGCCTCCCGGGGAAGCTCGCGGACTGCTCCAGCGGGGATCCCGCGGAGTCCGAGGTCTTCCTCGTCGAGGGGGACAGCGCCGGCGGGACGGCCAAGCAGGGCCGCGACCGGCGGTTCCAGGCCATCCTCCCGCTCCGGGGGAAGATCCTCAACGTGGAGAAGGCGCGCCTCGACCAGATGCTCCGCCACGAGGAGATCCAGACCATCATCCAGGCCCTGGGGACGGGGATCGGGGACGACTTCGACCTGGCGAAGCTGCGGTACCACAAGATCATCGTCATGTGCGACGCCGACGTGGACGGCAGCCACATCCGCACGCTGCTCCTCACCTTCTTCTACCGCCAGATGCCCCGGCTCGTGGAGGGGGGGCACGTCTACGTGGCCCAGCCGCCCCTCTTCCGGGTCCGGCGGGGGAAGCGCGAGGAGTACATCCACAGCGACCGCGAGATGAAGGAGGTGCTCCTGCGCCTCGGGGCGGAGGCCGTGTCCGTGGAGGACCTGGACGGGGCCCGGGTCATCGCGGGGGAGGCGATGCGGGAACTCCTCGACGCCCTGACCGCCCTCGAGCTCCTCGCCGCGGCGCTCCGGCGCCGGGGGGTCCCCCCCGAGCAGTACTTCGCGGCGAGGAACGCGGACGGGACCTGCCCGGCCCACGCCGTCGTCAGCGCGGGGCGGGCCTTCTTCGGGGCGACGCCGGCGGAGGCCCGGGAGCGGGCCGAGGCCGAGGGGGGGGCGGGCCTCTCCGCCCACGCCCCCGAGGTGCGGGAGGCGCGCGCCGTGGAGCGCACGGCGGAGCGCTTCCGCAGGGCGGGCTTCCGCATCGAGGACTTCTGCCCCCCTCCCCCCTCCGCCCCCGGCGAGGACGCGAGGGTGCGGTTCCGCGTGAGGGGCCCGGGGGGCGAGCCCGCCCCGGCCTCCTGCCTCCAGGACGTGCTCGCCCTCGTGAGGGCCGCGGGGAGCCGGGGCATCGACGTCCAGAGGTACAAGGGCCTCGGCGAGATGATGGCGGAGCAGCTCCGGGACACCACCATGGACCGCCGGAGCCGGCGCCTGCTCCGGGTCCAGGTGGAGGACGTGGTCAGGGCCGACTCGATGTTCTCGGTCCTCATGGGGGAGAAGGTGGAGCCGAGGCGGGAGTTCATCGAGCGCCACGCCCTCGAGGTGGAGGAACTGGACGTCTGACGGCGCCCCGGGGGGCCCCGGAGCCGCCCGCGCCGGCCGGGTTTCCGGGGGGAGGGACCCATTCGGTCCTTGTCCCCCGGGGGGGCCCGATCTAGCATCCCGGGGACCGGGTCCCTCGCTTGTGGGACGGGAGAAACCGTTGGCCATCGACCGCCGAACGACGGGCAAGAAGCTGCCGGACGTCCTGGTGGACGAGGGCATCCTGACCAAGGCCCAGGTCGGCGAGGCCTCCAAGTACCTCCGCCAGCCCGACGACCCCCTGGGGCCGCACCTCATCCGCTGCGGCTTCATCACGCCCTGGGACCTGGCCAAGGCCGTCTGCGTGCACTTCTCGCTCCCCTTCTACGACCTCACGGCCTTCCGCCCGAAGAAGGAGATCGTGGGGGTTCTCGACGCCGCCTTCCTCCACGGCTACGGGATCCTCCCCCTCGACAAGTTCGGGAAGATCGTCACCCTGGCCGTGAGCGAGGCGCTCTCCCCCAACGTGCTGCAGGCCATCGTGGACAGGACCCAGCTGTCCCCGTACCTCTACGTCTCCCCCTACGACAAGATCCGCGAACGCCTCGAGGAGAGCGCGCCCTACGAGGCGCCCGGCGAGCCGGCCGCGGCCGCGGCCCCCGCGGCGGGCGCCGGCGCCGAGCCGGCCGCGAAGGGTGCGGCCGACTCGGACTGGATGTCCATCTTCGAGGAGGCCGAGAAGAAGATGAAGACGGGGGACGAGAAGCTGGAGCTGACCCAGAGCACCGGGGACGCCGAGGAGGAGGACGAGGGGAACTCCTAGGGTCGCGCCTCCCCGTCGCCGCCGCCCCGCCGCGCCTCCCCGCCGTCGCCCCCGCCCTCCGCCGGACCCGGACCCGCGGCCCCCGGCCCCGCCGGCGCCGGGCGCTCCCTCCCGGCGTCCTCCAGGGATCTCCCGGCCTCGGCGATCTCCCTGCCGATGTCCGCCTCCACCTGGCGGAGCGGCAGGGCGGAGGCCTGGAGCCCCCTCTTCACCTCGGCCACCGTCCTCCCGATGTTGCGGGCCATCTCCGGCAGCCTCTTCCCGAACAGGAGGAGGGCCGCCACGAGGATGACCATGAGCTCGCCGGGGCCGACGTCCATCATGGGGGGGAGTCTAACTCCCCGGCTCCGGCGCCGCCGCCCTCCTACCGCCCGCCCCCCATGCTCGCCCCGACCGCCTCCGTGACGGTCCCCTCGCGGAGGTCGCAGAGGACGCGCCGGAAGATCCCGTCGTTCCCGGCGAACCGCGCCCGGAACCGGGGCCGGTCCGCCGAGGCCTCGAAGAGGAGGGTCCCCGCGGCGGCGTCGAGGGTCGCCCGGGACACGCCCTCCACCCGCACCTTCCCGCCGGCCACCTCCCCCTCGATGGAGCCCGCGGCCGAGAGGGCCTCCGCCGAGGAGAGGCGGGCCCCGCCCCCGGCGGCCGGCGTCCCCTCCGGCGCGGGGTGGAGGACGCGCAGGCGGTCCGCCCCCTCCAGCCGGTCCGCCTGCGCGAAGGTGCCGTCGGCCGCCCGGACGGCGCGCGCCAGGGACACCTCCCCCTCCAGCCTCGTCTCGGAGGGGGTGTAGAGGAGCAGCCCCGTGCAGCGCGCCTGGAGGCGCTCCGCGGGGGCGGCCCCGGTCCCCTCGGCGCCCCCCGGGAGGCGGTGGCGCAGGAGGAGGCCCCCTTCCTCCGCGCGGGCCTCCGCGAGGCGCCCTCCCGCCAGCGTCAGCCGCAGTTCCGGCGCCTCGCAGAGGTCCTCGAGGCCGAGGGCGGCGGCCCCCGTCCGGGCGGCGATCCGGGCCGGCGCGCCCTCGAGGAGCAGGGCGCCGGCGGCCGCGTCCCAGCGCAGCCGGTCCCCCTTCGCGTAGTCCGTCGCGGTCTTCACCCACACCGGCCCCGCGGCGTCCAGGGAGCGCAGCCGGGTGGACCCCGCCGCGGCCGGGGCGCCCGCCGCCAGCAGTCCCGACAGGGAGGGGCAGGCGATCTCCGCCCGGCCCCCGGGGGCGCCGGCGGGGCCGGCCCCCTCGGGGAGGACGCCGGAGCCGCGCACGTCCCCCTCGGCCCGGAAGGCGCCCGTGGCGCGCTCGAAGAGGATGGAGTCGGCGGCGAGGTCGAAGGGGCGTCCGTCCTCCAGGGTGAAGGAGGCGGTCGCGCGCCCCGGCGTGCCGCGCCCCTCGAGCAGCGCGGAGCGGGGCTCCTTCGCCCCGGGGTCCCCCTCGACGAGGAGGCGGTCGCCGCGGAGGTCGTAGCGCCTCCCGCCCGCGTTCTCCTCCCTCCCCTCGAGGCGCGCGTCGCGCTGCGCCTCGATGCGGGCGACGGCGCGGTTGCCGGGGTGGAGGGCGGCCTCGAGGCGGCCGCAGGTGAGGCGGTAGACCTCCTGCTCGCCGACGATGCGGCGGAGCACCGCCCCGCCGGCGACGGAGACCGAGGCCCCCCGGTCCGTCGCGCCCGGCGGCGGCAGGACGAGGACGGCCTCGCGGGGGGCGGCGAGGAGCAGGCTCCCGGGGAGGGTCCCGGCCGCGGCGCCGCCGGCCGCCGCGGTGAGGGGGTCCATGAGGCCCGCGGAGGGCCAGTACACCGTGACCGCCTCCTCCAGGCGGACGATCGCCCCTCCGTCCTCCGCCGGCCTCCAGGAGATGGCGCGGGCGCGGGCGCTGCGCTCCTCCTCGGCGAGGGCGGCGTCCCCCTCGGCCCGCACCTCGCGGAGGACCGCGGGGCCGCCCCCGGCGGGCCGGAAGGCCTCGAGGTGGAGGATCCGGGAGGAGAGCTCGCGGCGCCGGGCCGGCCCCCCCCCGTCCGGCTCCTCGAGGAGGACGGCCCTCGCCCCCCCGCGGAGGGTGGCCGTCACGGGGCCCTCGTCGCGGGGGAGGAGGAGCCCCGCCGGCCCGGTGCAGGAGGCCTGCAGGCGGCGCGCGCCCCCCGGCGCCTCCTCGAGGAGGTCGACCCGGGGCTCCTCCTCCAGGCGGACCTCCGTCGCCCCGCCGGCCGCGGGCCGGGCGGCGAGCCTCCCGCAGAGCGCGGCGAAGGAGCGGCCCTCCCCGCCCCCGGCGAGGCGCGCGCGGCCGACGGCGCGGAGCTCCGAGACGGGCAGCGGCGCCTCCGCGGGGGCGTCCTCCCCCCCGGGACGGCGGGCGAGGTCGATCTCGATGACGTCCCCCTCGAGTCGCCCGTCCCCCTGCTCGAGGGAGGCCTCCTCGCGGAGCACGATGCGGTACCACTGGAGGCCCGGGGCCGGCGAGGGGCCCGCGGAGGGAGGGGGCGCGGGGAGGCGATCGACCGAGAAGGGCCCCCTGCAGGCGAAGCGCAGGTCCCCGCCCCGGCCCGCGACCGCGCCGATGCGGGCCCCGGAGGCGCGGCGCACCGTCCCGCGGGCGCCGCCGGCGAGGACGAGGCGTCCGCCCCCCTCGGAGGCGTCGAGCCCCTCGCCCTCCGCGTCGAGGAGGTCCGAGGAGACCTTCACCGCCCCCGGCGCGACCACGCGGCGGGCGGCGAGGTCGGCGTCGGCCCTCTCCGCCGCGACGTCCCAGGCGACCCCGTCCCTCTCGAGCTCGATCCTCACGCCCCCCTCGACGCGGAGGCGGCGCTCCTCGCCGGGCCCCTGGTCGAGGGACCCGCGGAGGGCGCGCACCCGGACCGGGCGGGCGCGGGCGGCCTCCTCGAAGGCGGCCCGGGTCCGCGTCCCCGGCTCCGTCGCGAGCTCGAGGTCGGGGTCCTCCAGGGCGAGGCTGCGCACGCCGGGCGCGGGGGAGGGGAGCGGCCTCTCGGACCCGGCGCGCAGCACCATGGAGCGGAAGGGGAGCCGGGAGCCGTCCTCCAGCGCGATCTCCCGGACGTCGCTGACGACCACCCCCTCGGCCCCGACGAGGGAGACGCCCGCGACCCCCCCGGCCCCGGAGAACTCCGTCCCCCCGGGCACCTCGACCACCGGCAGGCGGGGCCGCTCCCCGGGCTCGCGCGGCCTCCCCTCCCGGGAGAGGAGGAGAGCGAGGACGCCGCCGAGGGCCACGAGGGCGGTGAAGATCCCGGCGCGCCGCAGGAGGACCGGCCTCACGGGCGGCGGCGCCCCCGGCGGGGGGCCGGGGCCAGCCCCGGGAGCGCGTCGGCGAGCCCCCGGGCGAGGAGCACGGCCTCGATCACCTCGCGCGCGGCGCCGGCCCCGCCGGGGGCGGCGCAGCGGGCGTCGGCGGCCTCCCTCGCGCGCGGGTGGGCGTCCCCCACGGCGACGGAGACCCCGGACTCGGCGTAGCCGGGGAGGTCCACCACGTCATCGCCGAGGAAGAGGGTCTCCTCCCGCGCGACGCCGAGGAGGGAGCGCAGGGAGCGGACCTCGGCGGCCTTGTCCTTGACGCCCTGGCGGTCGGCGGTGACGCCGAGCTCCCGGGCGCGGGCGGCGACGGCGGGGGAGGAGCGCCCCGAGACGAAGGCGACGAGCAGCCCCGCGCGGAGGGCGGCCACGATCCCGAGGCCGTCGCGCACGTGGAACCGCTTCCACTCCCCCCCGTCGGGGCCGACCACGATGGTGCCGTCGGTCAGGACCCCGTCCACGTCGAAGCAGAGCAGGCGCACGCGGGCGAGGCGGCGGCGGAGGGAGGGGGCGCCGGGGCGCGGGCTCACGAGGCGACCCCCACCTCGAGGATGTCCTGCACGTCGAGGAGCCCCACGGGCCGCCCGCGCCCGTCCACGACGGGGAGCTCGTCGATCTTGTGGTCCTTGAGGATCCGCATGGCCTCGGCCACGAGCCCCTCGTCCCGCACGGTGATGGGGTCCCTCGTCATGACCGCGCCGATGGGGCCGTCGAGGAAGGCGGTGCCGGAGGAGAGGCGCCGGCGGAGGTCCCCGTCGGTGAAGATGCCGAGCAGCCGCCCGCGGCCGTCCACGACGAGGACGGCGCCCGCCCTGCGGCCCCGCGGCCCGCTCACCGCACCCATGGCGTCGCGCACCGCGGCGTCGGGGCGCACCCGCGGCACCTCCTCGCCGCGGCGCATCACCTCCTCCACGGTCATGAGCCTCCGGCCGAGGGACCCGCCGCGGTGGAAGAGGGCGTAGTCCTCGCGGGAGAACCTCCTCCGGCGCGCCACGGTCATGGCGAGCGCGTCGCCCAGCGCCAGGGTCGCCGTCGTCGAGGAGGTGGGCACGAGCCCCATGGGGCAGGCCTCCTCGATGCGGCCGAGGTCGAGCGCCACGTCGCTCCACCGGGCGAGGCGGGACCGGGGGTTCCCGGTGATGGAGACGAGCAGCGCGCCGATCTTCTTCACCACGGGGATGACCCGCAGGACCTCCTCGGTCTCGCCGCTGAAGGAGAGCGCGAGGACGACGTCGGCGCGGCGCACCCTCCCCACGTCCCCGTGGAGGGCCTCGGCGGAGTGGAGGTAGAGGGACGGGGTGCCGGTGGAGGCGAGGGTGGCGGAGACCTTCTGGCCGACGAGGCCGGACTTGCCGACGCCGGTGACGACCACGTTCCCGCGGCAGCGGTCGAGGAGGTCGACCGCGGCGAGGAACTCCCTCCCCATGCGGCGGTGGACGGCGTCGAGGGCGGAGGCCTCGGAGCGCACGACGCTGCGGCCGTAGGCGAGGTCGGCCTTCCCGGGGGCCCGCCGGGCCCGTCCGGGTGCTCGGGGCTTCTTCTTCATGGTCCCTTCCTGAAGGAATCGACCGTCCGGCCCTTCCTACCACCTCTATCGGCCCGCCCGCGCAAGTTCCCTGCCGCTCAGGCGGTATCCCCGGGCGCCGCCCCGCCCTCCCTCTCCCGGCGCCAGGCGTCGAGCCGGTTGTAGAGGGTGCGGACGGTGACGCCGAGGACCTCGGCGGCGCGGGTCTTGTTCCCGCCGGAGGCGTCGAGGACGCGCAGGATGTGGAGGCGCTCCACCTCCGCGAGGGGAAGGTCGGGGGGGAACCCCCCGGCCGCCCCGCCCGCGGGGGCCGCCCCCGCCCCGGGGACCCGGATCTCCGCGGGGACCTGGTCGAGGTCGAGGACCCCCGGCGGGGCGAGCACGGCCATGCGCTCGACGATGTTCCGCAGTTCGCGGACGTTCCCGGGCCAGGGGTAGGCGGCCAGGGCCGCCAGCGCCCTCGGCGAGAAGTCCCCCGGCCCCCCGGGGCGGCGCAGCGCGGCGAGGAAGTGCTTCGCCAGCACCGCCACGTCCCCCGGCCTCTCGCGGAGCGGGGGGACCGCCACCGGGAGCACGCGGATGCGGTAGTAGAGGTCCTCGCGGAACCGGCCCGCGCGCACCGCCTCGCCGAGGTCGCGGTTGGTGGCGGCGACGAAGCGGACGTCCACGCGGCGCACGCGGTTGGACCCCACGCGCCGGACCTCCCCGTCCTGGAGCAGGCGGAGGAACTTCACCTGGAGGGCGGGGGGCATCTCGCCGATCTCGTCGAGGAAGAGGGTGCCTCCGTGGGCCACCTCGACGAGCCCCTCGCGGGAGCGGACCGCGCCCGTGAAGGAGCCCCGCTCGTGCCCGAAGATCTCGCTCTCGAGCAGCCCCTCCTGGAGGGCGCCGCAGTTGACGGGGACGAAGGGGCCCCGGGCGCGGGGGCCGAGCGCGTGGAGGGTCCGGGCGACCATCTCCTTGCCGACCCCGGTCTCCCCCTGCACGAGGACGGGGGAATCCGCGGCGGCCACGCGCCCGAGCATCCCCCGGAGCTCCGCCATGGCGGGGGAATCGCCGGCCATCTCGTACTCCCCGCCCGCGATCCTCTCCAGGGCCCGCGCGCGGCGGTCGAGGGAGACCCTCTCGAGCGCGCGGCGGAGCACCATCTCCACCTCGTCGAGCACGAAGGGCTTCACCGCGTAGTGGAAGGCGCCCGCCCGCATGGCCTCCACCGCGGAGGAGACGCTGCCGTGGCCCGTGGAGATGACGACCTCCGGCCCGCCCGGCTCGGCGCGGATCTCCCGCAGGAGGTCCATGCCGTCCCCGTCGGGGAGGCGGAGGTCGAGGAGGACGGCGTCGAACTCCCGCTCCGCGATGGCCGCCCGGGCGGCGGCGAGGGAGGCGGCCCCGGCGGCCGGCAGCCCGCGGAGCGACAGCTCCTCGACGACGAGCTCCCGCATGGGGCCCTCGTCCTCCACGACCAGCAGCCTCGGCTCCACCGCCATCCCCTATCCTCCCGCGGCGGGCGCCGGGCGCAGCGCCGGGCCCCCCTCCCGCCGGGGACGCCCCGGCAGGCGGAGCCGGAAGAGGGCGCCGCCGCCGGGGGCGTCCTCGACCTCGACGGAGCCGCCGTGGGAGGCGGCCACCCTCTGCACGATGGTGAGCCCGATGCCGGTCCCTCCCGGGCGGCCGGTGCGGAAGGGCTCGAAGATGCGCCGGCGCTCCGCCGCCGGCACGCCGGGTCCGTGATCGCGGACGAGGACCTCGGCCCCCTCGGGGTCCCCGCGGACGGAGACCTCCACGCGGGATCCCTCCGGTGAGGCGTCCACGGCGTTGGCGAGCAGGTTGAGGATCGCCTGCTTCACCCGCGCCGCGTCGAGCAGGAGGACGCCGCCGGCCCCGTCCCCCTGGAGCGCGACCTCCACGCGGCGGAGGCGGGGGTTGAGGCGGGAGAGCTCCACGGTCTCGCGGACCAGCGCGCCGAGGTCGACGGGGCCCTTCGCCGGCTCGCCGTCGCGGGCGAGGTCCATGAGGTCCCGCACGATGCCCGCGGTGCGGCGGGCCTCCCCTCCGATGGACTCGAGGAGCGCCGCGGCGCGGGCGGTGTCGGGGGGCGAGGCCCGCAGGCGCGCGGCGGCGGCGTCGGCGCAGGCGGCGATGGTGCCGACGGGGTTGTTGACCTCGTGGGCGACGCCGGCGGCGAGCGTGCCGAGGGCGGCGAGGGCCTCGGACCGGCGGACGCGCTCCTCGGCGGCGCGGCGCTCGCGGAGGACCTTCACGAAGAGCAGGGTGAAGACGAGGCTCCCGAGGAAGGCGGCGGCGGCGGACCCGTAGAGGATGTCGCGGGCGCGGCGGGTGGCGGGGCGGTCGGCGTGGTCGCGGAGCTTGGTGCGGGCGCCGGCGACGGCGGCCTCGCGGGCGATGCGGGCGGCGCCGAGGGCCTCGCGGAGGAGGGTGTCGTCGGCGGGGGCGGCGAGGACCTGGTCGGCGAGGTCGGCGAGCGCGCGGCCGGTGGCGCCGCCGGGGCCGCCGGCG
>JAKLKS010000095.1 GCA_023150535.1 Planctomycetota bacterium | reverse complement strand
GATCAGCAGTGGCCGGCGGGGTAGGTGCTGCGAGGGCCGGGCCGGCCCCGAGCAGCCACAGCAGCGTCGGCATCACGTCCTCGATGCCCATGCCCTCGACCCGCGCCCCCCGCCGCACGCCCGGGCCCCGGAGGATCAGGATCCCGTCCGGGGAGTGCCCCCCCCGCTCGTGGCGGTTCTCCCGCAGCCACTTCCCCGCGTCCAGGTCCCGGGCGATGGCCACGGCGTTCCCCCGGGAGCGGGTGACGACGTCGGGGGCCCAGTCGACCATGGGGCCCCGGTAGACCTCCTCGCGCCGCTCCACGAGGTCGAAGAGCGGCTCCGCGGAGCCGGGGAGGCGGAGGGCGCGCAGCCCCGCGATGACCTCGTCCCGGACCGCCTCGTACTCCGCGCCCGGGGCCACGATCCCCCGCGGCGAGCGCCCCCGCAGGTTCACCTGGACGCCGCCGGTCTCGATGGAGTAGAGGGAGGCCCTCGTGCGGGCGGGGTCGACCTCGAGGTCCCCGCCGAGCCCGACGAACCCGCGGAGGCGGTCGAGCAGCCCCCCCGCCGGGCCGCGCGGGGCGAGGAACTCGTCCACCTTCCGGATCTCCGCCTCCTCGCCGCCCCCGGCGCCCTCCGGCCCCTCCCCGCCCCTCCCCCGGCCCCGGGCGCGGCGGGTCGCCAGCAGGCCGCGCTCCGCCAGCCACCGGTTGGGATAGAACTTCACGGGCACCGAGCGGAAGCCGTGATCGGAGAGCACCATCACCGTCGCCTCCGGCCCGGCCGCGGCGAGCACCTCCCCCAGGTGGCGGTCCACCTCCCGGTAGTGGGCGCGGACCGTCGTCTCCCGCTCCCCCCAGAACTGGTGCTTCACCCGGTCGGTGGTCGTGAAGACCCCGACGAAGAGGTCGCAGCGCTCCCGCCGCAGCAGCGCCTGCATGAGCCCCGCCCCCTCCCGCGCGATGGAGGAGAGGTGGGTGCGCAGCGCCGGGAGGTCCCCGATGAGGGCGGCGTCGTACTCCAGGCGGTATCGGGGGAACTCCCGCAGGAGCGCCTCGGCGAACTCCGGGGGGTGGGTGAAGTTCTTCCCGTCCGGCGTCAGCATCCCGGTCACGAGGATCCCGTCGAAGGGGGTCGGGGGCCAGGTGATGGGGACGTTGAGGACCACGCTCCGCTTCCCGGCGTCGGAGGCGGCCTCCCAGAGCTTGCGCCCCCGCACGAGGTCGGCCCGGGCCAGCGTGGGGAGGCCGGTCGCGGGGTTCTCCATGATGAAGTCGAAGAGCCCGTGGCGCTCCGGGCGGAGCCCGGTCATGAAGGTCGCCCAGGCGGGGGCGGAGACCGGCGGGAGGGTCGAGGCGAGGACCCCCGAGGAGCCTCCCTCGACGAGGGAGGCGAGGACCGGCAGGTCCCCGGCGCGGATCCAGGGATCGAGGAACGCCCAGTCCGCCGCGTCGAGGCCGACGACCACGACCCTGCCCGGTTCCACGGCGCCTCCGCTCCTCCGGGGCCCGGGGAGCCGGGCGTCCGGGAATCCTGTCCCGCCCCGCGCGGGGTCCTCGGGATGATGCCCCCATGATTCTGACGAAAAACCTCGTCTTCATCCACCTCCGCAAGACCGGGGGCACCTTCGTCTCGACGCTGCTGGGCCGGGTCTACCGGGAGCGGGGGTGGGTGGCGCGGGTGCGCAACCGCCTCGAGGGGAAGCGGTTCCGGAGCGTCAACCAGCACGGGACCTGCGCCGAGATCCCGGAATCCCACCGCGGGCTCCCCGTCGTGGCCTGCGTGCGGAACCCCTTCGACCGGCTCGTCTCCATGTACCACTTCAAGGGCTGGCAGAGGGACCCGGGCCAGTGGCACTGCGACCCCGCGGCCATGGCGCGCCGCTTCCCCCGCTGGCCCGACCTCACCTTCGGGGAGTTCGCGCTGGCGGCCACGGAGACCTTCAAGGGGCTCGACGATTCGGCGGTCCCCGAGGCGCACCGGCTCGGCTGCCAGTCCGAGGAGCTGGTCCGCTACTTCTGGAGGGAGCCGGCGCGGGTCTTCCCGGCCATCGACGACGCCTACATCGCGGGGCGCCGGTGGGAGGGGGACATGCACCCCGTGCGCTGGATCCGCACCGAGACCCTCAACCGGGACCTACACGCGCTCCTGCTGGAGTTCGGCGTCCCCCCGGAGAGGGCGGCCTTCGTCCTGGAGGAGGAGCCGATCCTCCCCGCCCAGTCGCGCAGGGCGCCGCGGAAGGACCGGGACTGGCGGTCGGCCTACACGCCGGAGCTCCTCGCCGCGGTGGCGCGCCGCGAGCGGCTGCTCCTCTCCCTCTTCCCGGACTACGCGCCGTGACCGGGGAGCCGGGCCCCCCCGTCCGGGTCACGGCGGTCACGCCCGCGTACAACCGGGCGCGGTACCTCCCGGCCTGCATCGAGTCGGTCCTCGCCCAGGGGTTCCCGGGGCTCGAGCACGTGATCGTGGACGACGGCTCCACGGACGGGACGCCGGAGGTCGTGGGGCCCTACCTCGATCGGGTGCGCTACGAGAGGCGGGAGAACCGGGGCCAGAGCGCCGCCTGGAACCGCTGCCTGGAGCTGGCCCGGGGGGAGTACGTCGCCTTCCTCGATTCCGACGACGCCTGGCTGCCGGGGAAGCTGGCGCGGCAGATCCCGATGCTCGACGCCGACCCCGGGGCGGGGATGCTCTACGCGGCGGTCCGCTACATCGACGCCGACGGGAACCCCAGCCCCGTGCGGCCCTCCCGCCGCCCCACCCCCTCGGGGGACATCCTCCCGGAGCTCCTCCTCCACAACGTCATGGACACCGGGGGCGTGATCGTCCGGCGGCGGCTCCTGCTGGAGGCGGGGGGCTTCGACCCGTCGATCCGGGAGGGGAACGACTGGGACATGTGGCTGCGCGTCGCGCTCCGCCACAGGGTCCTCTTCGATCCGGTCCCCTCGGCCCTCATGCGGCGGCACGACGACCAGATGATCGCCGACCAGGGGAGGATGGCCGAGGGCCTGCTCCGGGTGATGGAGGGGAACCTCCGCCGCCTGGAGGCCGGGGCCCCCGACCGCGCCCCCGCCGCCCGGCGGGCCATGGCCCGCCAGTACCTCCGGCGGGCCCGGAGGCTCTGGGGGGAGGGGCGCGCGGAGGAGGCCGAGGCGAAGGCGGCCCGCGCCGTCGCGCTCGATCCGTCGGCGCGGCTCGCAGCGCTGCGGGCGCGGTTCGCCGGCTGGGCGCGGCGGCGGGCGGGCCGGCGGGATCCATAGTATCATACTGTGATACACTGCGGGGGCGCCGCGCGGATCCCTTGGATCCGCGGCCCCCTTCGGGCACCTTGGGCCGGAGGCAGAGGGAGGGCCGCGCGTGCTCCTCACGGATCGCTTCGTCTACGTCCACCAGCCGAAGACCGGCGGCACCTTCGCCACGGACTCCATCCGCCGGCTCTACGGGAAGCGGAGGGCGGCCGACGGCTCCCCGGCCCTGAAGGAGTTCGAGAAGCACGCCCCCTGCTCGGAGATCCCCGCCTCCCACCGCGGCCTCCCGGTCCTCTCCACCTTCCGCTCCCCCTGGAGCCGCTACGTCTCCCAGTACCACTTCGCCTGGTGGAAGCAGCAGCTGCCCCCCGCGGTGGACCGGGAGGCCCTGAAGCGGGAGTACCCCTCCTTCCCGGAGATCTCCTTCGCCGAGTACGTGGCCCTGACCAACCGGTTCCTCCGGCCCATGGGGGAGCAGCCCCCCCTCCGTGACGGGCCGCTCGGGCTCCAGTCCACGCAGTTCGTGAAGTTCTTCTTCACCGACCCGAAGGCCTCCTGGGGGACCCTCACCGACGCGGCGCTCGAGGACGGCTCCTTCCTCCGGGGGCTCCACCCGGTCCGCTTCCTCCGGCAGGAGCGGCTCAACGCCGACCTCGCGGCGGCCCTGGCGGAGCTGGGGTTCTCCCCCGCGGAGCTCGCCTTCATCGGCGAGGCGGGGACGATCCTCCCCCACGCCCCCCGCACGGCGAAGCGGCCCGACCGCCCCTGGAGGGAGTTCTGGACCGCGGACCTCGTGGCCGAGGTGCGGCGGAGGGAGCGGCTCCTCTGGAAGGTGTTCCCCGACCTCGAGGAGGACCCCCGGGTCCCGGCCCGCGGGTCCGCCGCCCCGCGATGATCCTCACGCCGGGGTTCGTCTACATCCACCTGCCGAAGACCGGCGGCACCTTCGTCACGAGCGTGCTGGAGCGGGTCCTCAAGCCCCCCCGGCCGGCCACCCGGTTCGGGAGGTTCCTGCGGCGCCTGCGCGGGCGGACCTGGCACGACACGAACAAGCACGGGACGGTGTCGGAGATCCCCTCCTCCCACCGCGGGCTCCCGGTCCTCACGACGATCCGCAACCCCTTCGACCGCTGCGTCTCCCAGTACGAGTTCGCCTGGTGGAAGGAGCGCACGCGGGAGTGGGTGGACCGGGAGGCGATCCGCCGGGAGTTCCCCTCCTTCCCCGACCTCTCCTTCCCGGAGTTCGTCGAGGCCTCGGCCCGCCACTTCCCCCTGCTCCGGGGCTCCCCGCTCCCCCCGGAGCGGCGCCTCGGGTACCAGTCGGAGCAGTTCGTGCGCACCTACTTCCGCGACCCGGCGGCGGCCTGGTCCCGCATCGACGACGCCTGGATCGCCGCCCGGGGCTGGGAGGGGGAGATGGGGCCGATCCGCTTCCTCCGGATGGAGTACCTCAACGCCGACCTCCACGCCTTCCTGCGGGAGCAGGGGCTCCCCGCGGACCGGATCGACTTCGTCCTCACCGAGGGGCGGATCCTCCCCGCGGGCCCGCGCCGCCCGGAGGGCCGGACCTGGGAGTCCTGGTACACGCCGGGGCTGCGGGCGCGGGTGCGGGAGCGGGAGCGGCTGCTGTTCGCCCTCTTCCCGGAGTACGACGCCCCGTGAGCGCGCCCCCCCGCGTGACCGCGGTCAACCGGGCCGACTACCTCGGCGAGGCGCTCGATTCCGCCCTCGCGCAGGACTTCCCCGGCCTCGAGGTCGTGGTCGTGGACGACGGCTCCACGGACGGGACGCCGGCCCTGCTGGCCCGCTACGGGGGGAGGATCCGGGTCCACCGGCAGGAGAACGCCGGCCAGAGCGCCGCCATCAACAGGGGCGTGGACATGGCGCGGGGGGAGTACGTCGCGCTGCTCGATTCCGACGACGCCTGGCTCCCGGGGAAGCTCGCCCGGGCGGTGCCCCTGCTCGACGCCGACCCGGGGGCGGCGCTCCTCTACGCGGCCGTGGAGATGATGGACGGGGCCGGGCGCGCGATCCCCGACCCGCGCCCCCCGCGCTCCACCCCCTCGGGGGAGGTGCTGGGGACGCTCCTCGAGGGGAACTTCATGCGCACGCCGACGGTGGTCTTCCGGCGGGCGCTCTTCCTCGAGGCCGCCGGCTACGACCCGGCGCTGCGCTGCGTGAACGACTGGGACCTGTGGCTGCGCCTCGCCACGGGCCGGCGGGTGCTACGGGACCCGGTCCCCGCGGCCCGCTACCGCCTCCACGGGGACCAGGCGGTGCGCCTGCGCCGGCGCCTCGCCGAGGAGAGGGTGGCGGTGCTGGAGCGCCACCTGCCGCGCATCGAGAGGGAGGCTCCCGACCACGCGGCGGCGGCGCGCCGGGCGCTCGGCCACCGCTGCCTGAAGCTCGCCCGGCTCGACCTCCGCGAGGGGCGGGCCGCGGAGGCCTCCGCCCTCATCGCGCGGGCCGTCGCGCTCGTGCCCTCGCTCCGCCTCGAGGCCTGGCGGATCCGGCTCGGCGAGGGGTTCCGCCGCCGGTGATCGGGCCGCCGGGGGGGAGCATCCCCTCGAGCGGGCAGCCGGCGCAGCGCGGGGTCGGGCGGCAGTGCTCCTTCCCCGTCGCCACGAACTCGGCGTGGAACTGGTTCCAGAGGGCGGGGTCCCGGGGGAGGGAGGCCTCGATGCGGCGGCGCAGCGCGTCGTGGTCCTCGCCAGGGGCGGCCCAGCCGTGGCGCTCGAGGATCCTCCGGGTGTAGGCGTCGACGACGAAGAAGGGGCGGCCGCCCGCGTAGAGGAGGATCGAATCGGCGGTCTCCCGGCCGACGCCGTGGACGGCGAGGAGCGACGCCCGCACCTCCTCCGGGTCCCCCCGCAGGGCCGCGCCGACGTCCCCCCCGCCCCGGGCGAGGATCCAGTCGAGGAGCGCGCGGAGGCGGCGGGCCTTCACGCGGAAGAAGCCCGCGGGGCGGATGAGGGCCGCGAGGCGGTCCTCCGGGAGGTCCCGCATCGCCCGGGCGCTCCCGAGGACCCCGGCGGCGCGGAGGTGGGAGAGCGCCCTCTCGACGTTCCCCCAGGCGGCGTTCTGGACGAGGATCGCCCCGACGCAGACCTCCAGCGGGGTCTCCGCGGGCCACCAGCCTAGGGGGCCCCAGCGGGCGAGGAGGCGGCGGTGGACCGAGGGGAGCGGCAGCCTACTTGACCTCGAACTCCCTCGACGGCCCGAACTCCTTGAACTGCCCCTCGATGAGGAAGGCCACCTTCTCCGCGTCGTTCAGGTCGGGCTCGTCGCTCCGCCAGTTGGCGCGGGCGGGGTTGAGGGGGTCGTCCATGTCGGCGTTGCGCTGGACGACGGTGGAGACGGCGACCTTCCACCCGTCCTTGACGCCCGGGGCCTCCCGGAACTCCACGAACCGCCGCCGCCGCTTGCCGGAGTTCTTGAGGGTCGCGAGATCGAGCTTCCAGGTCGTCACCACCCGCCGCCCCTTGAAGGAGGTGGCGTCGTCGTCGACGTAGTACCCGTTCTTCGTGGCCTGGATCTTGGCCGTCTCCCAGAGGACGGCGAAGTCCCGGCAGACGAAGGTCCCGCTCTCCACGAACCCCTCCGGCTCCGGCATCTCCGAGGCGGGGAAGGTGTAGTCGTCGGGGCTGTCGGACATGCAGCCCGGGACGGCCGGGAGGAGGGAGGCGAGCAGGAGGAGGGCGAGGCGGGCGGTCTTCATGGTCTCTCCGGTAGTCGGGTCCAGGCCCCCTCCATGGTCGGCTTTAAGAACGGGTCGGGTTCATTTTTAAAGGCTTCGCCCCTCAGCGGGCCCGCGGATCCAGCGCGTCCCGGAGCCCGTCCCCCATGAGGTTGAAGGCCAGCACCGCGGCCGAGATGCAGAGCCCCGGCGCGATCACCACGCGGGGGGCCAGGGAGAAGAGGTTCTGCGCCTCGGCCAGCATCTTCCCCCACTCCGGCGTGCCCACCTCGGGGCCGAGCCCGAGGAAGGAGAGCGCCGCCGCCTCGAGGATCGCCGCCCCGTAGTCGAGGGTCGCGAGCACGATGAGCGGGGCGATGCAGTTCGGCATCACCGTCCTCACGTAGTCCTCGGCCTTCACCAGGAGCACCGAGGCCCGCACCTGCCGCGCGTAGCCCGGCACCGCCACCACCCCCACGGCGATCATGAGGTTCGGCAGCGACGCCCCGAGCGCCGCCACGATGGCGATGGCGAGCACGATGGAGGGGAAGGCGAGCATCACGTCGGTCACCCGCATGACCAGGGCGTCCACACGGCCCCCCGCGTAGCCGGCGACCGCCCCCAGCGGCACGCCCACCGCCACCGCGATCCCCACGGAGATCCCGCCGATGAGGAGCGAGTAGCGGGCCCCGTGGAGGAGGCGGGCGAGGACGTCCCGGCCGAGGTCGTCCGTCCCCAGCGGGTACTCCGCGGAGGGGCCCTCGAGGCGGCGGTCCAGCGCCTGGGCCAGGGGGTCGTGCCCCGCGAGGAGGTCCGCCCCGAGCGCCGCGACCACGAGGAGGAGGAGGAGGAGCGCCCCGGCGAGCGCGGCCCGGTTCCGCAGCAGGGCGCGCAGGCGGCGGTCCCGGATGCGGGAGGGGGCGTGCGCGGGGGCGGCGGCGGCGGCGGGCCCGCTCACCGCCCCTCCTCGTAGCCCTCGCGGACGCGCGGGTCGAGGAACCCGTAGAGGAGGTCCACCAGGAGGTTCACCACGACGAAGGTCGTCGCCATGAGCAGCAGCGCCCCCTGCACCGACCGGAAGTCCCGCCGGAGGACGGAATCCACCGTGTACTTCCCGAGGCCCGGCCACCCGAAGACCGTCTCCGTGAGGACCGCCCCGCCGAGGAGCAGCCCGAAGTGCATCCCCACCACGGTCAGGATGGGGATGAGCGAGTTGCGCAGCGCGTGGCGCACCACCACGGTCCGCTCCCGGAGGCCCTTGGCCCGGGCGGTGCGCACGTAGTCCTTCCCCAGGCTCTCGATGAGGGCGGCCCGGGTCATGCGCGTGACGATCGCCGCCGGGACCGTGGCGAGCACGCAGGCCGGCAGCACCAGGTGGCCGAAGGCGTCGGCGAAGGCCGCGGGGTCCCCCCGGAGGAGGGCGTCCAGGGTGAAGAGGCCGGTGAGGGGGCGGAGGTCCGTGGTCGCCGAGAGCCGACCGCCCACGGGGAAGAGGCCGGCCGATTCCCCCAGTCCCTTGAGGGCCAGCAGCGCCAGCCAGAAGACCGGCACCGAGACCCCCACGAGCGCCGTCACCATGCTGGCGGAATCGACCCAGCCGTTGCGGCGGACCGCGGCCGCGATCCCCAGCGCCATCCCCCCGGCCGTGGCGAACAGCATGGCCAGGAGCGTCAGCTCCAGCGTCGCCGGGAAGTAGTCGCGGAGGTCCTCCAGCACCGGCCGCTGGGTGCGGTAGGACTCGCCGAGGTCCCCCGTGGCGAGCTCCCCGAGGAAGGAGGCGTACTGGGCCGGGAGGGGCCGGTCGAGGCCGAGCTTCTCCCGCAGCTCCGCGACCCGCTCCGGGCTCGCCTTGTCCCCCACCATGGCGAGCACCGGGTCCCCGCTCATCCGGACGAGGAGGAAGACCAGGGTCGCCACCCCGAGCCAGACGGGGACGAAGAGGACCAGCCGTCGGAGGAGGTAGCGGCCCATGGGACCGGGCCTACTCGGCCGGGGGCGGCTTCACCCGGTGGAGGACGAGGTCCCCGGAGGGCTGGACGAGGAACCCCTCGAACCCGGCCCGGGAGACGTAGGGGGTGTCGGCGTGGGCCACGGGGACGAGGGGGACCTGGTCGGCGACGAGGGCGAGCGCCTCCCGGTAGAGGGCCGCCCGCTTCGCCCCGTCCATCTCCGCCTGCCCGGCCCGGAGGAGGTCCTGCATCCGGGGGTCGACCCAGAAGGAGACGTTGAGCGCGCCCGGCCCCTTCACCGCGCTCTCCTTCGAGAAGAAGGTGAAGAGGAAGTTGTCGGGGTCGCCGTTGTCCGTGGTCCAGCCGAGCATGGCCAGGGCGTGCTTCCCGTTGGAGGTCGCCTCCCTGTAGAGGGAGAAGTCGCCGGGCGAGACGATCCTCGCCCGGATGCCGACCGCCGCGAGGTCGGCCTTGAGGACCTCGGCGATCTTGAGCGGGCTCGGGAAGTAGGGCCGCGGGTTCGGCATGGCGTAGAGCTCGGTGTCGAACCCCGCGGGGAAGCCCGCCTCCGCGAGCAGCGCCTTCGCCTTCGCCGGGTCGGGGGCGGGGAGCGGGGTGGACTCGTCGTAGCCGAGGGTCCCGGGGGGCATGGGGTGGACCGCCGGGCGCGCGGAGCCGTAGTAGAGCCCCTCCACCACCTTCCTGCGGTCGACGGCGAGGTTCACGGCGCGGCGGACCCGGACGTCGTCGAAGGGCTTCCGCTCGGTGTTCATGGCGAGGTAGCCGACGTTCATGCCCGTGGCCGACCACACCTTCAGTTCCGGGTCCTTCCGGCAGGCGTCGAGGTCCTCGCAGTTGATCCCGTCCATCCAGTTGCAGTCCCCGCTGCGCAGCGCGGTGAGCCGGGAGTTGTTGTCCGGGATGGTGCGGAAGATGACCCTCTCCACCCCCGCCTTCCCCCCCCACCACTCCTCGTTGCGCAGGAGGGTGATCTTCTTCTCCCCCTGGGACCAGGAATCGAAGCGGAAGGGGCCGGTCCCCACGGGGTTCTTCCCGAAGAGGGCGGCCCCGGTCTTCCGCACCGCGGTCGGGGAGACCACGGCGGCGGCGAACATGGCCATGTTCGGGAGGAAGGTGGCGGAGGGCTTCTCCAGGGTGAAGAGGACGGTGTGCGGGTCCTTCGCCGCCACGGACTCCACGATGCCGCGGTAGTAGGAGTCGTAGGGGACCTTCACCGGCGGGCGGAGGGGGTTCTTCTCGTCGAGGAGGCGCTGCATGGTGAAGACGACCGCCTCCGCGTCGAAGGGGGTGCCGTCGTGGAACTTCACGCCCTTCCGCAGGCGGAACTCCCAGGAGAGGCCGTCGGGCGAGGCGGTCCAGGACTCGGCGAGCCCGGGGACGAGGTCGCAGGTCCCGGGGCCGAAGGAGACGAGGGACTCGAAGATCTGGTCGGCGACCTTGCTCGATTCGCCGTCGTCGAAGCCCTGGGGGTCCAGGGACTCGGAGTCCTCCCCGCGGGCGTAGACGATGACCGAGGAGGGGAGCGCCTTCCTGCAGGCGCCGAGCGGCAGGGCCAGGGCGGCCGCCAGGGCCGCCGTCGCGAATCGCCTCATGGGGTCACCTCCTCCCGCGCCCCCCGCCGGCCTCGGCGCGCTCCTTCGCCCGGAAGGTCAGGCGCAGGGGGACCTCCCCGAAGGGGAACTCGGCGCGCAGGCGGTTCTCGAGGAACCGCCTGTAGGTGGAGGGGAAGAGCTTCGGGTCGTTGACGAACAGGACGAAGGACGGCGGGTGGACGGAGACCTGCGTCGCGTAGTAGATCTTCGGGACCTTCGTCCTCCCCACGCGCGGGGTCCGCTCCTCGAGCGCCCGGCGGAAGACCCGGTTGACCTCGGCGGTCTCGATCCGGGTCCTGGACTGGGCCAGCACCTCGAGCGCCAGGTCCACGGTCTCCCAGAGGTGCCTCCCCTCGAGCGCGGAGGCGAAGGAGACCGGGGCGAAGGCGAGGTTCGGGAGGGTCCTGCGGAAGTACTCCTCGAACTTCTCGGAGGTGGAGCGGGAGAGGTCCCACTTGTTCCCGACGATGACGAGGGGCTTCTTCGCGTCCACGACGAGGGCCGCCACCTTCTTGTCGGTCTGGCTGATCTCCTCGGTGATGTCTAGGAGGAGGAGGGCGACGTCGCAGCGCTCGACCGCCTCGACGGTGCGGACCTGGGCGTAGAACTCCACCGACTGGTCCACCTTCGTCTTCTTGACGACGCCGGCGGTGTCGATGAAGACGTACTCCCGCCCCTTCCGGGAGACGCGCACGTCCACGGCGTCCCGCGTGGTGCCGGGGAGGTCGGCGGTGATGACCCGGCCGGTGCCGCAGAGCGCGTTGAGGAAGGTGGACTTGCCGGCGTTGCGCCTCCCCACGATGGCGATGCGGGGGGCGTCGTCGGCCGGGGTCGGCGGGGCCTCGGGGGCCATGGCCATGATCCGGTCCCGGATCTCGCGCGTGTTGAACCGGTGGAGGGCGGAGAGGGGGACGGGCTCCCCGAGGCCGAGCCTCTGGAACTCGTGGACCTCGTGCTCGAGCGCGCGGCCGTCGGCCTTGTTGGCGGCGAGGATGACGGGGCGCTCCTGGCGGCGGAGGCGGTCGGCGACCCGGGTGTCGAGGGGGGTGATCCCGTCCCGGACGTCCAGGACGAAGACGATGATCGACGCGGCCTCGATGGCGATGTCGACCTGGGCGTTGATGTGGTCCTCGAGGCGGCTCTCGTCCACGAGGCCGATGCCGCCGGTGTCCATGATCTCGACCACCTTCGTGCCCTGGCGGAGCAGGGCGGCGACGCGGTCCCGGGTGGTGCCGGCGGTGGGATCGACGATGGAGACGCGCCTCCCCAGGAGAGCGTTGAAGAGGGTGGACTTGCCCACGTTGGGGCGTCCGACGATGGCGACGAGGGGGAGAGGCATGGAGGCGGAGGATACACGGGCCGGGGGGCGGGGCCTATCGATGGAGGGGGAGGGGTAGGATGGGGCCCATGGAGGACCCGGGCGCCGGGACGGGGAGGGCCGCCGCGGCGCCGTCCCCGGCCTGGCGGCGGACCGGCCTCGTGCTGGCCCTCCTGGTCGTCCTCCTGGACACCGGCCTCTGTCTCCTCCGCGGGGTCGAGGAACCTGGGGAGGAGGCCGCGGCCATGGACGAGGCGGTCCTCCTCCACTCCATGGCCGCGGAGGCCTTCGACGCGCTGCGGGAGGTCTCCGGGAACCCGAAGGCGGGGCCGGGGGCCCTCCACCGGTTCCGCGGGTGGCGGGACGGGACCTCCGTCCGGGAGTTCCGGTTCGCCATCCTCGCCGCCCTCCTGGACCGGCCCCGGGCCGGGACGGAGGTCCTCGACGCCTGGGTGGCCTCCGCCCGGGCGGGCGCGACCTCCCCCCGCGAGGGGGATGCGGAGGTCTTCAACATCCTCCGCCGGACCTTCGCGGACCCCGCCGGCGTCACCCGGAACGGATTGGCCGAGGTGGTCCGGGACCTCCCGCCCGCGGACGCCGGGTTCCTCCGGGAGAACCTCGGCTGGTTCGGCCGGCTGGCCGTCGAGCCCGGCGCGCCCTTCGCCCCCGGGTCCATGGACCGCGTGGGGTCCCCCCTCTTCGTGGACGGGAGGTCGCCGTCGTGGGCGGGGCTCCTCGCCATGGGCCTGGTCTCCCTCGGCTTCCTCACGATCCTCGCGCTGCCCGTCCTCGTCCTCTACGGCACCTTCCGCCCCGCGCCCTCACCGCCCCTCACCCGTCCCACGCTCCTCCTGGAGGCGGCTGCGGTCGTCATCCTCGGGATGCATGGCCTCCTGATCCTCTCCTTCCGCCTCCCCGAATCCGGGGCGGCCGCCCCTGTCGCGACCGTCATCCCCGCCCTTGCGATCCTCCTCGCCCCGGCCTGGCTGCGGTTCCGGGGCGCTCCCCGCCAGGAGATCCTCCCCTCCCTCGGGTGGAACCGCGGGGGAGGGTGGGCGAAGGAGGCGGTGCTGGGGGCCTGCGCCTACCCCCTATGCCTGCTCATCCAGTTCCTGACCTCCTTCCTCCTTCCCGACGGACCCTGGCATGCCGACCCCCTGGACACTGCCCTGGCGATGGGCCCCTCCTCCGCCATCGCCGCCGAATCCCTCGCGGGCGTCGTCACGGCACCCCTGCTGGAGGAGGTCCTCTTCAGGGGACTCCTCTACCGATGGTCGCGGGAGGCGACGAGGCACTGGGGCGGTCCCCGGAGCGTCGGATTCGCGGTCCTCCTCTCGGGGGTCCTGTTCACCATCGGCCACGGCGGAGGGGTGGCGGCCCTGGCCGGCATCCTGGCCTACGGCGCCGTGGCTGCGCTCCTCTACGAGTGGAGGGGCTCTCTTGTGGCCCCCATCGCCCTCCACGCGGTCATGAACGGGGCCGCCTCCCTGTTCCAGGTGCTTCACGGCCCCTGAACGGAACGGGCCGCGCCGGGGGACGCCTCGAGTCGCCCTTGCCTAGAGTCCTACACCCCGACGCAACCCCCTTCCCACCATGGCATTGGGTCCTTCCGTCCCCCCTCCTTGTGGACTCCCCCACGGCGTCGTACTCTTCATGCACTGAGGGACGGGGCCCCCGCTGCCACCTCGGGGTTGCGCATGTGCGACTCCTCCGGGACAGGCCGCGAAGGGAAGGTGCCCAGACGACCGTGTCGCAGGACTTGAGGCGGCGGCCGGGATACGGCCGCGCCCCCCGCACCACCCCTCCCGGCGGATCCTCCGCCCACGAAGGAGATTCTCCATGCGCAGCAGGGAAAGCGGCTTCACCCTCATCGAACTGATGATCGTCATCGCGATCATCGCCATCATCGCGGCCATCGCCATCCCGAACCTCCTCGCCGCCAAGCTGTCGGCGAACGAGACGGCGGCCCTCGCCACGCTCCGCAACCTGGCCTCCTGCCAGGCGCAGATCCAGACCTCCGGCAAGATCGACTGCGACTCCGACGGCATCGGGGA
>JAKLKS010000094.1 GCA_023150535.1 Planctomycetota bacterium | reverse complement strand
GTTCCGGCCGACGCGAGACGGGAGCTGCGCGCCGCCAGGCGCGCCACTCCATGGGAGCAACCCGCAGGATCCCGCGGGAGCCCCCACCCGCCCCACCGCCCGCCAATCGGCGCCCCCCCGGCCCCTCCCGTGATAGGTTCCCCCTTCCCCGTCCAACCGGCCGGATTCCGGCCCGGGGGACCGGGGACCGATGAAGCGGTAGGCCCGCCGGGATCCCCTCCCTTGAAGAGCTACGTCCCCTTCCTCTCTCTGCGCTACCTCTGGTTCCACAAGGTGTCGAGCACCCTGGGCATCCTCGGGGTGACCCTGGGGGTGGGGCTCGTCATCGTGGTGGTGGGGGTGATGGACGGGTTCCAGTCGCGGCTCAAGGCCTCCCTCATCGGGAACACGACGCCGGTGGTGGTCCAGCCCTTCTACGACCTCGACGCGCTGGCCCTCTGCGAGGCGCTGAAGAGGGAGGTCCCCGGGGTCGTGGAGGCCTCCCCCGTGGTCTACGCCATGACGCTCGCCGCCCCCGAGGGGAAGAGGCTCGCCCAGGGGCTCCCGGTGCGGGTCATCGGCATCGACGCGCCCCTGGAGAACCGGGTCTCCGACCTGGCGGCCAAGCTGCGGCGGGGGAGGACCCCCGAGAGCCCCCTCTCCCTCCTCGAATCCGCCACGCCGGAGCAGCCCTTCCGGACCCCCGATTCGGTGCGGGCCACGGATCGCCGCATCCGGCCGGAGAAGCAGGGGGTCGTCCTCGGGAGGACGCTGCTCGACCGGCTCCGGCTCCGCCCGGGGGACCGGGTGCAGATCCCGACCCTCCTCGAGCGCCGGGACGGGGAGGGGGCCGGCGGGGGCGGGCTGCAGCTCGTCGCCCAGGCGGAGGTCTTCACGGTCACCGGGTCCTTCGACAGCGGCGACTACGAGTTCAACGACGTCGTCCTCATGGACCGCCGCGACGCCATGTCCTTCTTCAAGGAGGGGATCCCGCGGGAGGCCAACGCGCTGCGCCTGCGCCTCTCGGACCCCGACGACTGCGACGCCGTGAAGGCGGCCATCGAGGCGCTCGCCGCCGACCTGCCCGACGGGAGCTTCTCCCCGCTCGTGGCGGCCACGCGGAAGAAGGGGGGCCTCGTCGAGCCCAGGCCCCTGGAGGTCCGCACCTGGAAGGACCTCAACCGCAACATCCTCGACGCCGTGGAGAACGAGCGGGCCCTCCTCATCGTCATCACCGGCTTCTCCTTCATCGTGGTCGCCTTCCTCATCGGCTCCACGCAGTCCATGCTCGTCGTCGAGAAGACGCGCGAGATCGGCGTCCTGCGCTCCCTCGGCGCCTCCGTGGCGGGGACCTCCTCGGTCTTCCTCGGGAACGGCTTCTTCATCGGGGCCATCGGGGCGGCCTCGGGGCTGGGGGTGGGGCTGGCCATCACGTCGAACATCCAGGGGATCATCGACGGCCTCCGGAGGATGGGGGTCGACCTGTTCCCGGAGAGCATCTACCGTTTCCGGGAGCTGCCCATCGACGTGAAGGGCCCCTTCGTCCTGTCCATCCTGGCCGGCGCGGTGGTCTTCTCGCTGCTGGGCAGCCTCCTGCCCGCGGTGCGCGCGGCGACGCTCGACCCGGTGGAGAGCCTCCACCATGAGTAGCGGGGAGCCGGCCCTCGTCTACCGCGCCCGGGACCTCCACAAGTCCTACCGCAGCGGCGAGGAGCACCTCCGGATCCTCCAGGGGCTCGACCTCGACCTGCGCGCGGGGGAGATCGTGGCCGTGCTCGGGACGAGCGGCGTCGGGAAGTCCACCCTCCTGCACCTGCTGGGGCTGCTCGATTCCCCGGACCAGGGGTCCCTGGAGCTCGAGGGGAGGGACCTCTCCTCGGCGGGGGGGATGCAGCGGGACGCGGTCCGCAACCGCTCCATCGGGTTCGTCTTCCAGTTCTTCCACCTCGTGCCGGAGCTGACCGCGCTGGAGAACGTCCTCCTCCCCGCCCGCATCGAGACGGGGCTCCTCGACTGGCTCCGCGTCCGCGGGGAGCGGAGGGAGCGGGCGCGCGCCCTCCTCGACCAGGTCGGCCTCGGCGGCCGGGTCCGCCACCGCCCGGCCCACCTCTCGGGGGGCGAGAGGCAGCGGGTGGCCATCGCCCGGGCCCTCATGAACGAGCCCCGCGTGCTCCTGTGCGACGAGCCCACCGGGAACCTCGACCCCGAGACGAGCCGGGGGGTCTGGGACGTGCTCCGGGGGTTCCGGGGGACGACCCGGGCCATCCTCGTCGTCACCCACAACGAGCACCTGGCGGCGGACGCCGACCGGGTGCTGCGCCTCAGGGGCGGTCGCCTCGTGGATGGCGCCGCCGCCGCCGCCGTGTAGGATCGCGGAATGACCCGCGCACGACGCCTCGCCGCAGGCCTCCTCCTCCTCGGTTCCGCGGCGGCCCTCCCCGGCTGCTACTTCGCCCGCTCCTGCATCCCCATGGACCCCTCGGGGATGGAGTTCCCGGTGGACTGGGTCTCCGCCACCTTCGAGGACCAGGTGAAGAGGACGGGGGAGACCCTCTCCTCCCTGCCCGGCGGCATCCGGAGCCACTGCCGGGAGTCCTGGAGGAACCTCACCGTCTACCCCGGGGAGTAGGGGGGCGGGGGCCGAGGCCCCCGGGGACCCGGTTCAGGGACCGGCGTTCAGCCGGGCCCGGTGCTCCAGCCTCTCCCAGGCGGCCCGCGCCTCCGCCTCCATGGCCGCGACGTCCTCGTCCCTGAAGTGCTTGAAGCGGCCCTGGAGGGAGACGTACTCCCGGAGGGGCGTCCAGGCGGGGCGGTGGTTGATCACGAGCCGCTCCCCGTCGAAGATCTCGTAGAGGGGGAAGAGCCCCGATTCCACGGCGCGCCGGCCGAGCTCCACCATGTGGCGGGAGTCGGCCTTCCAGCCCGTGGGGCAGGGGGAGAAGTAGTGGATCATCCGGAAGCCGCGGAGCTTCCGCGCCTTCTCGAACTTCGCCATCATGTCGTCGGGGTGGGAGATGCTCGCCGTGGCGAAGTAGGGGATGCGGTGGGCGGCCATGATCTCGCCGAGGTCCTTCTTCACCTCGACCTTGGTGTGGCCCGCGGGGGTGGTCGTGGTCCAGGCGCCCCGAGGGGTGGCCGAGGAGCGCTGGATGCCGGTGTTCATGTAGGCCTCGTTGTCGTAGCAGACGTAGAGGAGGTTCTCGTTCCTCTCGGCCGCCGCCGACAGCGCCTGGAGCCCGATGTCGAAGGTGCCGCCGTCCCCCGCCCAGACCAGCACGTTCGTGTCCGTCTCCCCCTTCACGTCCAGGGCCGCGCGGACCCCGCTGGCGTAGGCGGGGGAGGCCTCGAAGGCGGTGTGGAGGAAGGGGACTCCGGAGGCGGAGTGGGGGAAGGCCCCGTCGATGACGGCGAAGCAGCAGGCGGGGGCCGCGACGATGGTCCGGCGGCCGAGCACCTGCAGCGCCATCCGGTAGGCCGGGGTCGCCGCGCAGCCGGGGCAGGCGAGATGGCCCCGGTGGACGATGGGGTCTCCGTCGATCTTCGGGATGGCCGCGGGGGTCATCGGACGCCCTCCTCGTGCTCCTGCTCCGGGCCCTCGGGGAGCACCGCCCCGATCCACGTGGTCTCCGGCTCCGGGGCTTCGCGGACCTCGGTGAGCCGGACGACCTCCTGCAGCGCCCTCGGGCCGACGTCCCGGCCGCCGAGGCCGAGGACGTACCCGTAGATCCGCGGCCTCTCCGCGGCCTCCATGGAGTAGAGGGCCGACTTCAGCTCCTGGTGGAAGATGCCGTGGTGGCCGAAGGAGCAGTTGCGGTCCAGGACGGCCACCTTCGGGACGCCGCGGAGGACCTCCCGCAGGCGCTCCCCCGGGAAGGGCCGGAACATCCGAACCTGCACGAGCCCGACCCGCTTCCGGCGCGCCCGGAGGGTGGCGACGACCTCCCGGGCCGTGGAGGAGACGGCGCCGCTCGTGAGCAGGACGACGTCCGCGTCCTCGACCCCCCAGGCCTCCACGGGGGCGTAGGAGCGCCCCGTGAGCCGCTCCCACTCCCCGTAGATCCGCGGCGCCGCGTCCCCGAGCCGCAGGAGCGACTCGTGGAGGTCCTTGCGGACCTCCTGGTACCAGTCGGGGCCGAGGAGCCCGCCGAAGGCCCGGGGCTTCTCGACGTCCAGGGAGAAGGCGGGCCTGCGGGGGGGCAGGAAGCGGTCCACCTCGGCGGGGGCGGGGAGGCTGACCGCCTCGGCGGTGTGGGAGAGGACGAAGGCGTCCTCCACGACCATCACGGGGACGGAGGCCTCCTCGGCCATGCGGAAGGCGAGGATCACGTGGTCGAGGATGTCCTGCACGCTCGAGCAGTAGAACTGCGCCCAGCCGGTGTCCCTCTGGGAGAGGGAGTCCTGCTGGTCGGTCCAGATGGACCAGCCCGGGGCCATGGCCCGGTTCACGTCCACGAGGACGACGGGCAGGCGCCCCCCCGCGGCCCAGTGGAGCAGCTCGTGCATGAGGGCGAGGCCCTGGGAGGAGGTGGCGGTGAAGGTGCGGACCCCTCCGTAGGAGGCGCCGATGCAGACCGCCATGGCGGAGTGCTCCGACTCCACGTTCACGAAGCGGTTCGGCCAGTCCGCCCTCGCCGTGAGGTCGGCCAGGGTCTCGATGACCGTGGTCTGGGGGGTGATGGGGTAGGCCGACACGACCTGCACCCGGGAGAGGAAGGCGCCCCAGGCGGCGGCCTGGTTCCCGGTGAGGATGGTCGGCGGGGCCTCGGTCCCGGGCTCGATGGTCTTCACGACGAAGCCCTCCTCATGTGGACGGCCGCGCGGGGGCACTCCTCCACGCACACGCCGCAGCCCTTGCAGTACTCCAGGTTCACCGCGTATCCCCCCCCCGGCCTGCGCTCGATGGCGAAGTCGGGGCAGTAGACGAGGCAGGTGTCGCAGCCGGTGCAGGTGCCGCACTTGAAGCACCGGGCCGCCTCCGTCCGGGCGCGGTCGGTCCCCAGGCCCTCCTCGACGGGGTCGAAGCTCCCCGCGCGCAGCGCCGGGGCGAGGCGGCGGGGGGCCTCCGGGGGGTCCCCGGCGAACCAGGCCATGTTGAGGTCCTTGAACTTCGCGATCCTCGGGTCCCGGTCGGGGAGGCGCCGGAGGGGATGGTCGGCGGGGAGCGGGGCCCCGGCGACCTCCTCGTGGAGGGCGATCGCGCAGAGGCGACCGTCCCGGATCGATTCGGCCACCGACCGGCCCCCGCCCGGGGCGGCCTCGCCGCAGGCGAAGAGGCCGGGCCTGCCGGTGCGCCACCGGTCGTCGACGACCAGGACCCCGCCCTTCGCCTCGACCCCGCGGGGGAGGAGCTCCTCGGAGAGCTCCTCGCCGAGGGCCTTCACCACCGCGTCCACCTCGATCACCGTCACGCCCCCGGGCCCGGGGAGCACGCGGGGGCGGCCCGACTCGTCGGGCTCGCCGGGGACCGTCCCCCGGATCGTCAGCAGGAGGCCCCCGCCCTTCGCCGGCTCCAGGGCGACGGGGACCTCGTGGAACCGGAAGGGGATGCCCTCCTCGCGGGCCTCCGCGACGGCCTCGCGGAAGGCCGGCATCTCCCGCTCCGACCGCCGGTAGATCACCACCGGCTCGGCGCCGAGGCGCAGCAGGCTGCGCGCCGCGTCGAGGGCGGTGTTCCCGCCGCCGATCACGGCGACCCTCTGGCCGAGGTCGGGACGCTCCCCGCGGCGGAGGTCGGCCAGGAAGCGGCAGGCGTCGTGGACGCCCGGCAGGTCCTCCCCGGGGATGCCGAGGCCGCGGCTCCGCCCGAGGCCGAGCGCGAGGACGGCCGGCCCGAAGCCCTCGTAGTCGTCCCGCAGGACGGGGGTGCTCGTCTGGATGCGGACCCCCAGGTCCTTCACCCACTCGATCTCGGCGTGGACCACGTCGATCGGCAGGCGGAAGGCGGGGGCGGACCAGCGGAGCATCCCGCCCGCCTCCTCGGCGGCCTCGTGGACGACGACCGGGTGGCCGAGGGTCCGCAGGGTGACGGCGGCGGCGAGGCCCGCGGGCCCGGAGCCGACGACGTGCACCGAGGGGAGGATCTCGGGAGGGAGCACCGGCCGGACGCGGTGGCGCAGCTTCCAGTCCCCGACCTCGCGCTCCACGGCGCGGACGTCGATCCCGCCGCCGTGGGCCTTGCGGTTGCAGGGCGCGGTGCAGGGGTGGGGGCAGAGCCGGCCGGTGACGGCCGGGAAGGGGTTGGCGGGGAGGACGCCGCGCACCGCCTCCTCCCAGCGCCCCGCCTCGACGCGGCGCATCATCGCCACGACGTCCACGTCCGCGAGGCAGCGATCGGAGCAGGGCGGCGTCAGGTCCCGGTGGAAGGGCTCCAGGTACTTCCAGGACCCCGTGCGGTTCCAGTCGGTGGCGCCGAGGGAGTTGGCGGAGAGCGGGAGGTCCTGGCGGGTCTCGAACTGGACGCGGCCCCTGGCGATCTTCATCGGGCACCCCCCTCGAAGAGGGCCTGGAGGGCCCCGGTGACGGGGGAGGGCATGACCCGCAGGGCCTCGAAGGCCTCCAGGGCGGCGGCGGCGTTCGCCTCCGCGCCCGCGGGGAGCACCTCCCGGAGGGCCGCCTCCACGTGCTCCATGCGGAAGAGGCCCGTGGCGGCGGCGAAGGCGCCGACCATGGTCGTGTTCACGATGGGGGCCGAGGCGGTCCCGATGCCGTGGCGGGCGGCGATCTCCGTGGCGTCCACCCAGGCCAGGCGCCAGGGCCCCTGGAGCGATTCCAGCCCCTCGTCCGACGGGGAGTTCATGACGATGCAGCCGTCCTCCCGCATCCCGTCGGTGACGGGGCTGTGCCGGGCCAGCGCCGGGTCGAGGACCACGACGTGGTCGGGGTTCGTGATCTTCGTCCGCAGGAGGATGGGGGACCGGTCGAGGCGGGCGAAGGCTGTGACGGGGACGCCGCGCCGCTCGACGCCGAACTCGGGGAACACCTGCACGCGGTAGCCGGCGTGGTGGGAGGCGTGGGCGATGACCGTGGAGGCGATGACCGCCCCCTGCCCGCCGCGCCCGTGGATCCGGATCTCGATCATGGGTCTCCTCCCGGGCCGGTCCTGCCGGCCCCGCGTTCCCCGCGTCCCCCGGCGGCCCCTACCCGGAGCCCCCGAGATCGCCCTCGGGGGGCAGCGCCGGCCGCTGGAACTCGCGCCTCTCCTCCCCGTACATGCAGATGAGCGAGACGGGATCCCCGTTCTCGTCCCAGACCGGGGCCACGGCGAACTCGCAGGCGAGGTGCTCCTCCATGGGCAGCCACCTCCGCTGCCTGCGGCAGAAGACCACCGGAACGGCCCCCGTCACCTTCGACACCGAGTACTTCATGGCGACCTCCCTGCGCCCCCGCGGGGCGTCAGACCGTCACTCCCTCCTCGGCGAAGCGCACGCGGTGGTACCCGAGCCCCATCTCCTTCCCGTCCATGCCGAAGGCGCGGGCGTACATCTCGGCGACGTGGAGGACCGGCAGCGGGAACGCGAGGCCGGCCGTCCTCTGGGCCCCCTCGATCTGCAGGAAGCAGGAGGGGCACGGGGTCACGACGAAGGAGGCGCCCGCGGACTCCATGGCCCGGAGGATCGGCCCCATCCTCTCGGCGGCCGACTCGGGGGCGGTCCCGGTGAAGCCCATCCCGCAGCACTCGTTGCGCTCGGAGTACTCCACGGGCACGCCGCCGAGGCGGTCCACCAGGCGGTCCAGGATCGTGGGCCGCACGGGGTCGTCCACCTTCGCGTACTTCGCGGGCCGAACGAGGTGGCAGCCGTGGAAGGCGGCCACCTTCGCCCCCGCCAGCGGCCTCACGAGCCGCTTCGCGAGGTCCGAGGGGTCGATCCCCTCCAGCACCTGGGTGAGGTGCTTCACCGTCATGCCGCCCCGGTAGGAGCGGCCGATGCCCCGCAGCGCCCCGTCCACCTTCGCCAGGAGGGTCTTGTCCTCCTCCAGCATCCCGGCGGTCTCGTTGAGCGAGCAGAAGCAGCCGTTGCAGAGGGTCAGGACGGCGTCGAAGCCCTGCTCCTGCGCGAGGGCGATGTTCCGCGCGGAGGAGGCGAGCCAGGCGTCCACGGACAGGGACTTCAGGACGATGGGATCCATGCAGCAGGTCGCGTCGACGATGGGGGCCGCCTCGATCCCGAGCTTCCCGAGGACGAAGGCCGTGGCCTTCTCGATGAAGGGGAGCCGGGAGGGGACGGCGCAGCCGTAGAAGAGCCCGTAGCGCATCCTAGGCCTCCTTCCCCGGGGCGCCGGCGTCGACCGGGGCCTCCGGGTGCCTGTCGAGATCGGGAAGGCCCGCGGCCCGGCACAGGGAGTTCAGCTCCTCCACGCCGCGGGGGGAGACCGCGAAGGGCGGCAGCCCGAGTTCCTGGCGCATCCTGGCCGTGTTCCTGGTCACCGGGAAGGCGCAGCCCGAGGCCAGCACCTGCTTCGCCACCGCCCTGTAGGCGTCGGGGATGCGGCCCCGCCGGGCGGCCTCGTTCCTCAGCTCGTAGAACAGCTCGGCGACGTCGATGCCCGCGCGGCACTGCGAGGCGCAGGCGTAGCAGGTCACGCACTTCCACGGCTCCGGCCCGTCGGCCAGCCCGGGGTCCCCGGCGGCCGCCCTCTGGACGACCTCCCGGGGCCGGAGCCCGTTCACCGGGCCCGCCGTGCAGGCGGCCCCGCAGACGTTGCACTGCATGCAGTTGGACGCCTTCGCCGCGAGCCCGCTCATGCCGCACCTCCCGCGCCCGAGCCGGCCATGGCGGGCTTCGGCGCCCGCCGCTTCTCGCGGTGCTTCTCGACGCGCTTCTCGTACTTGACCCTCTGGTCGCGCGCCCAGTCGGCCGCCTTCGAGACCTCCGCCGGGTCCACCGAGGGCAGGCGGTCGGCGAGCTCCTGGATCGTGTCGGCCCAGCGGCGGCCCTCCGCGGCGGAGACCCACCTGCGGTGCAGGCGGCCGACGTCCAGGCCCGCCGCCCGCATGCGCTCCTGCAGCTTCTCGACCCTGGTCAGGGTGCTCTTGTTGGCGTCGATGTAGTGGCAGTCGCCGATGTGGCACCCGGAGACGAGGACGATGCCGGCCCTCTTCTCCATGGCGTAGAGGACGAACCGCTCGTCGATGCGGCCCGAGCACATGGAGCGGATGATCCGGACCGAGCCCGGGTACTGCATGCGGCTGACGCCGGCGAAGTCGGCCCCGGCGTAGGAGCACCAGTTGCAGCAGAAGGCGAGCACCTTCTTCTCGGGCTCCTCCTCCAGCGCGGCGTCGATCTGGTTGAAGAACTGCTCGTCGGTGAAGTGCCGCAGCGAGACGGCGTCGAAGCGGCACTCCGGCCCGCAGGTCCCGCACCCCTGGCAGAGCGCCTCGACGACCGTGGCCGTCCCCTTCTCCTTGTCCACCGTGATGGCGTGGAAGGGGCAGACCTTCGCGCACTGGCCGCAGGCCGTGCAGAGCCCGGGGTCGATGCTGGAGGTGATGGCCTCCACGGTGACCTCGCCCTTCCTCATGAGGATGGAGGCGCGGGAGGCCGCCGCCGACGCCTGGGTGACGCAGTCCTTGATGTCCTTGGGGGACTCGACGAAGCCGGCGAGGAAGACGCCCCCCGTCGGGGTGTCCACGGGCTTGAGCTTCGGGTGGGATTCGAGGAAGAAGCCGTCCTCGGTGCGGGAGAGGGTGAAGAGCTTCTGGATGGCGTCGCTGTCCGTGCGCGGCTTCACGCCCACGGCCAGGATGACCATGTCGTGCGCCTCCTCGCGGAGCTCGCCCGTGTCGGGGTCCGCGATCCGGCAGAGGAGGCGGCCCGCGGCGTCGCGGGTCACGGAGGAGGGGATGGAGTGGACGTACCGCACGCCGTCGGCGCGGGAGCGCGTGTACAGCCCCTCGAAGCCCTTGCCGAAGGCGCGGATGTCCATGTAGTAGACGGTCTGCTTGACCCCCCGGATGTGCTCCTGGACCTGGAGGGTGGTCTTCACGGTCTCCATGCAGCAGAAGCTCGAGCAGTAGGTCATGCCGCGGCAGGGATCCTGCGTCCGGGATCCCACGCACTGGATGTAGGCGATGCTCCGGGGCTCCTTCCCGTCCGAGGGGCGCTGGATGTGGCCGCCGGTCGGGCCGCCCGCCGACAGCATGCGCTCGAACTCGATGGAGGTCAGCACGTCGAGGTGGCGGGAGTACCCGTACTCGACGTTGGGCGTCGGGTCCCAGGGCTCGGCGCCCGTGGCCACCACGACGGTCCCGACCGACAGGACGATCTCCTCGTCCCGCATGGCGTAGTCGATGGCCTTCGCCCCGCAGACCTCCTTGCACTTGCCGCAGGCCACCGGGTTGGAGCCGAGGCAGGAGTCCGGGTCGATGAGGAAGAGGGAGGGGATCGCCTGGGGGAAGGGCTTGTAGATGGCGCGGCGCGTCCCCAGGCCCTCCTCGAACTCGTCGGGGACGGAGACGGGGCAGACCTCCACGCAGTCGCCGCAGGAGGTGCAGGCGGAGGAGACCATGCGCGCCTTCTGCCGCACGACAGCCGTGAAGTTGCCGATGTAGCCCGAGACCGACTTCAGCTCGCTGCCCGCCAGGACCTTAATCTTGGGATGCCGACCGGCATCCATCATCTTGGGCGCGAGTATTCATATGGAACAGTCCATCGTTGGGAAGGTCTTGTCGATCTTCGCCATCATCCCCCCGATGGACGGCTCCTTCTCGACCAGGTACACCTGGTAGCCCTGGTCCGCGAGGTCCAGCGCCGCCTGGATGCCGGCGATGCCGCCCCCGACCACCATGGCCGCCTGGGTGACGGGGACCGTGGCCGCCTCCTGGGGCTCCAGCAGGCGGGCGCGCTCCACGGCCATGTGGACGAGGTCCTTGGCCTTGGCCGTGGCGGTCTTCCCGTCCTCGTGGACCCAGGAGCAGTGCTCCCGGATGTTGGACATCTCGAGCAGGTAGGGGTTGAGCCCCGCCGTCTCGAGCATCTTCCGGAAGGTGGGCTCGTGGAGGCGCGGCGAGCAGGCCGCGATCACCACCCGGTCCAGCTTCTTCTCCACGATGTCCTTCACCATCCCGTTCTGCCCCGGCTCGGAGCAGGAGTAGCGGTTGGTGGAGGCGTGGACGACCCCGCCCAGCCCCGAGGCGTACTTCGCGACGGCCTCGCAGTCCACCACGCGGCCGATGTTGTGGCCGCACTGGCAGACGTAGACGCCGACCCGCGGCTCGCGGCCCTTCTCCTCCTGCGGCGCGTTCATGCGTGCACCTCCAGCGGCCTCCCGTGGGTCATTCCCGCGAGGAAGGCCTTCTCGTTGAGGGATCGGTGCTTCGCGGGGACCGCCTCCAGGACGGCCCGCTTCAGCGCGTCCGGGTCCACGGCGTCCGTCCGGCCCGCGAGGAACCCGAGCATCACGACGTTGGCCGCCATCCTCGCCCCCAGCCCCGCGGCGATGCGGGTGGCCGGGATGGGATGGGCCCCCGCGCGGTCGGGCCGGGGGACCAGGTCCTCGTCGTAGAGGACGACGGCGCCGGGGCCCGCCATGCCGCCGTACTTCTCCGCGGCGGCGCGGCTCATCAGCACGACCACCCCCGGGTCCCGGACGTAGGGGTAGTCCACGGGCCGGTCGGAGACCACCACGGAGGCGCTGCAGGCGCCCCCGCGCGCCTCGGGGCCGTAGGACTGGATCTGGACGGCGTGCCTGCCCTCGTGGATGGCCACCGCGCGGCCGAGGATGGTGGCCGCCAGCACGATGCCCTGGCCTCCGAAGCCCGCGAACAGGATCTCGGTGCGGTCGCTCACTCCTCACCCCCCGCCGCCGGGGCGGCCCCGGACGCCATGGCCCCGTAGAGCTCCCCGAAGGTCGGCCGCGGCGCGTTCAGGAAGGTCCCCACGACGAAGCGGCCGTCGAGCCCGATGGCCCCGTCGGCCGGGTCCGCCCCGTGGAGGATGGTGGTCCGGTCGCGGTACGCCTTCATGGTGTCGAGCCCGCGGCCGAGGTCGTTCTTGCGGCCGAAGCAGGTGGGGCAGGGGGAGATGACCTCGATGAACCGGAAGCCCCGCATCCCCATGGCCTCGGAGACCCCCTCCATGAGCTGGCGCACGTGGAGGGTCGTCCAGCGGGCCACGTAGGTGGCGCCGGCGGCGACCGCCATGTGCACCAGGTTGAAGGGCTTCTCCACGTGCCCGGCGGGGGAGGTGCTCGTCCAGGCGCCCCCCGGGGTGGTGGGCCCCATCTGCCCGCCGGTCATGGCGTAGTTGAAGTTGTTCACGCAGTAGACGAGGAGGTCGGCGTTGCGCCGGGCCGCGTGGATGAAGTGGTTCCCCCCGATGGCGAAGAGGTCCCCGTCCCCGGAGTAGACCACCACCCTCATGTCCGGCTTCGCCAGCGAGAGGCCCGTGGCGAAGGGGATGGGGCGCCCGTGGGTCGTGTGGTACCCGTCCAGGGAGAGGTAGCCGGCGGCCCGCCCGGTGCACCCGATCCCGCTCACCACGGCCACCCTCTCCCAGGGGATCCCGGAGCGGAGGACCCCCTCGATGAAGCCGGTGAGCGAGGTGCCGAGGCCGCACCCGTCGCACCAGATGTGGGGGATGCGCCCGGGCCGGAGGTAGGCGTCGTGGGGGTGGAGGCCGTGGGGGGAGCCGTCCCCCGACGGACGGGCCGGGCCCCGGAAGTCGCCGGCGAAATCGTTCCTGGAGTCCGCGATGGGGCCGTCCCCGTCGAGGAGCGGGCCATCGAGGGGAGGGGCGGCCGCCGCCTCGCCGATTCGGGGGTCCTTCACCGGAGCACCTCCTCGACCCTGTCCGCGATCTCCCCGGGGGCGTGGATCGACCCGCCGAGGAGGGGCATCAGGGAGACCCTCGCGCGGCCCCGGGCGCAGCGGTCCACCTCGTAGGCCACCTGTCCGAAGTTCACCTCGGGCACCACGATGGCCCGGACCCTCCGCGCCAGCGCGCGGACGCGGGTCGTGGGGAAGGGCCAGACCGTGATGGGCCGCAGGAGGCCCGCCTTCACGCCCTTCCCCCGCAGGACCCTCACCGCCTCCCGCGCGCTGCGGGCGACGGACCCGTAGGCCACGACGAGGACCTCGGCGTCCTCCGTGGAGACCTCCTCGCACCGGAGGATGCGGGGGGCGTTCCTGCGGACCTTCTCGAGGAGCCTCCCGACGAGGCGCCTCTGGGTGGGGGCGTCGAGCACGGGGTAGCCGCGCTCGTCGTGGGTGAGGCCCGTGACGTGGACCCTGTAGCCCTCGCCCGCGCAGGCCATGGGGGGCACGAGGTCCTCCCCGGGCTCGAAGGGGAGGAAGCCGGGGGAGGGGGGGGCGCCGGGCACCCGGCGCTCGACGATCCGGATCTCCGACGCGGGGGGGATGACCACCCTCTCCCGCATGTGCCCGATGACCTCGTCCGCCAGCACGACGACGGGCATGCGGTACTCCTCCGACAGGTTGAAGGCCTCGACCGTGAGGTCGAAGCACTCCTGCGGGGAGGAGGGGACCAGGGCGATGACGCCGACGTCGCCGTGGGTCCCCCAGCGGGCCTGCATCACGTCCCCCTGGGAGGTGGCCGTCGGGAGCCCCGTGGAGGGGCCCGCCCGCATCACGTCCACGATGACGCAGGGGGTCTCGGTCATGAGGCCGAGCCCGTAGTTCTCCATCATGAGGGAGAAGCCGGGCCCGGAGGTGGCGGTCATGGACTTCCGCGCCCCCCAGGAGGCGCCGAGCACGGCGGCCAGGGAGGCGATCTCGTCCTCCATCTGGATGTAGACCCCGCCCAGCCCGGGGAGGCGCCGGGCCATGACCTCGGCGATCTCCGTGGCGGGGGTGATGGGGTAGCCGCCGAAGAACCGGCAGCCGGCGGCCAGCGCCCCCTCGGCCACGGCCTCGTCGCCGTTGAGGAACCAGGAGCCGGTCCGCACGCCGGCGCCGGCGGGGGGGCTGGGGAGGACGGCGGGCTCACTCACGGTCAGGCCCTCCCGGCGCCGCGGCGGGGGCCGGCGCCTCCTTCGTGACGAAGATGGCGA
>JAKLKS010000093.1 GCA_023150535.1 Planctomycetota bacterium | reverse complement strand
CCGAGGGAGGGAGTCGGGGCCTCCCTGGGAGAGACCGTGGGCTGCGAATCCTGCCACGGCAACGGCGGCGCCCACGCCGCGGCCTCGGGGCGGAAGGACCTCATCGTCAACCCCGCCCGCCTCGCCGGGAAGGCGAAGGACGACGCCTGCCTGGAGTGCCACGAGACCTCCGCCACCCCCGCCGCCTGGGGCCGCCACCCCCACGGGCAGGCCGGGATCGGCTGCCTCTCCTGCCACGACCCCTTCGGCCCCGCCGGCACCCCGGCGAAGGCGAAGCAGCCGGAACTCTGCGCCTCCTGCCACGGCATCGAGGTCGCCCAGTTCCGCCTCCCCAACCACCACCCGGTGGAGGAGGGGGCGCTGCGCTGCAGCGACTGCCACGACATGCACCGGCCGGCCCCCGCGGCCCAGGCCGCCGCGAAGTGGGCGGACACCTGCGCGAACTGCCACCGGGCCGAGGCGACCCCGCGCCTCCACCGCCACGAGGCCGACCGGACCGAGGGCTGCATCGCCTGCCACGAGCCCCACGGGACCACCTCGCCGCGGATGCTGAGGTTCTCCCGCGTGGTCGACCTCTGCCTCTCCTGCCACATCCCGCCGCCCTCCCACGACATGGCGGCGGGCGGCGCCTACGCCTCCTGCCTCGCCTGCCACACGGAGATCCACGGATCCGATGCCCACCCCCTCTTCCTCCGCTAGCCCGCTCCTCCGGATCGGGGCCGCCTTCGCCGCCGCGCTGGTAGCGGCCGCGGTCGCGGCGCCGGGTTCCGCCCTCGGGGCGGCCGGGCCGGGCGCGGAGGCGGACGGGGGGGCGCCGGGGACGTCCACCTGCCTCGTCTGCCACACCGACGCCCGCTTCTCGGCGGGCTTCTCCCACCGCGGGCTCGAGGAGAGCGCCGACGGCTGCGCCACCTGCCACGCCGACGGGCCGGCCCACGTCAAGGCCCGCGGCGGGAAGGGGAACGTCGGGAACCCGCTCCGCGGGACCCCCGCCGCCGAGCGGGAACTCTGCCTCTCCTGCCACGAGGAGGAGGAGTTCGCCGCGCCGAAGCACCTCGCCCCGAAGGGGAAGGACGCCCGCTGCACCGACTGCCACGGCCTCCACGGGAAGCCGATGCCGGTCCGCGCCGGCGCGCCGGGGACGCCGGACCTGAAGCCGAAGGTCGGCGCAGCGGGCGCCGCGGGCGTCCCGTCCGCCCCGGGAGCCCCGGTGGCCGCCGGTCCCGCCCCCCGCCGCCCCTTCGCGAAGGGGGTGGTCGAGGGCGGCTGGCGCTTCGTCGGGGGCGAGGAGGGCCGCTACGAGCAGGACGTCAACCTCCAGGAGGGGCCGCGCCTCCTGCGCGTGGACGCCGAGGCCGGCCTCGACGACGCCGACCCGCTCGCCCCGCGCATGGACGTCCACCTCGACGGACTCGGCGACCCCGACGCCTCGCTCCGGGTGCGGGCGCGGAAGTCCGACCTCTGGAAGGTGGACGTGCTCGGCCGCCGGGACGAGCACCCCTTCCCCGGCCAGAACGGCCTCCACGGCGGGGAGACCCTCCGGGAGACCCTCGCGGGGTCGGTGGACCTGAAGCTCGACCGGACCTTCCGCGCCGCCGTCGGCGGGGACCTCCTGAACACCTCCGGGGACGTCGCGGGGACCCTCTTCGACGACGGCACGGTGATCCCCGTGGCCGGGGACGCCGACCGATCCTCCCGGCAGGCCTTCGCCTCCCTCACCGGGACGGGGAAGGGCTGGCACGGCTCCCTGCGGCAGGCCTGGCTCTGGGAGACGGGGGAGGACGGGAAGGACCGGGACCGCTCCCTCCCGGGCACGCCGGACCTCTACGCCTTCGACGACGACTCCTCGATGTCCGGTCCCCTCACCTCCGCCGTCCTCGGCGCGGAGACGCGGGACGGGCTCCTCTCCGTGGAGCTGCGGGGCTCCCGCAGCGACCTGACGCGGGACGTGGACCTCGAGGAGATGCGCCGCAGCGTCGTCGCCGGGAACGACGTCCTGCGCACCGCCGCCACCGAGGGGGAGCGGGACCTCCTCCTCTGGCAGGGAGCGGCGGACGCCGCCCTCTCCTTCTCCGGCGGATGGGCGCTGGAGGCGGGGGCGGAGCGGCGCTCGCTGCGGGAGGACGGGTCCACCACCTCGGTGGAGACCCTGGATTCCGGCGGCGGGCCCGCGACCACGACCAGCGCCTCCCGGGCGAACGTCACCCACGTGATCCAGGAGGAGCGCGTCGCCCTCCGCCGGACGCTGGAGGGGGGGTTCACCCTCCGCGGCGGGCTGGAGTTCACCGACGAGGACCTCCGGGAGACCGGGGAGAACGCGCGGGACGAATCGGTCCGGGACCGCGGGTTCTTCGGCGCGGCCGAGGGAAAGGTCACGCCCGAGCTGACGCTGCGGGGGGAGTTCCACACCGCGGCGGCCTCGGGGCAGTTCACCCCCACGACCCCCCGGGACCGGGACAACTACCGGGTCGGCGCCTCCTGGCGGGACGCCGAGGGGTGGCGGGCGGGGGCGGACTGGTCCCTCTCCTCCCTCAAGGCGAGCGCCTCGGGGCTCGACGGCATCGCGAACCAGCTCCGCGTCTTCGGGGGCCTCGGGAAGCCGGACGGGATCACCGCCGACGCCTCCTACACCGTGCGCCAGCAGGACCTCGAGGTGGACACCCGGTACTGGTCCTCGGCGGTCCTGACCGACGGCGAGGCGACCTCGAAGATCCGGGCCCACCTCCTCGACGTCGTCTTCGGGGTCCCCCTCGCCGCCCGCCTGCGCCTCTACGGCAGCGCCACCTGGGTCGTGGACGACGGGAGCCTCCCCCTCCACTCCTTCGACGGCACCCTGGGCCTGCGCTGGGAGTTCTCGAAGACCCTGGCCGCCCGGTTCGAGGTGCGCAAGCGCATCTACGACGAGAAGGGCGTGGACACGCTGGACTACGACGCGGACATCCTCCAGGTCTCCATGGAGCTCAGCTTCTAGGACTCCGACCTTGACGGCGGTCACACCCTCCCCGGCCCGTGTTCCGGGGGCGGGGCCTCCTGGGGTACAAGACTTGCTACCTGTCAACCGGCGGTCCGGCCGGGCTGGACGGACGGCACCTATCAGAGGAGGACGAACGATGCGCATCGGGACCAAGGTCGTGGTCGGGCTGGCGGCGGCGGCGGTGCTCGCCTTCGCGGTCGCGCGCGGGGGCGCGGAGGAGAAGGCGACCTTCGTCGGCGACGCCAAGTGCATGAAGTGCCACTCCAAGCAGGTCACCTCCTGGAAGAAGACGGAGCTGGCCAAGTCCCTGGAGTCCCTCAAGCCCACCGCCGAGGCCGACAACAAGGAGCTCTTCGAGGCGAAGAAGAAGGCGAACCTCGACCCCGCGAAGGACTACACCACGGACGCGGCCTGCCTCAAGTGCCACACGACCGGCTACGGGCAGGACGGCGGCTACCCCGAGAAGGTCACCCCGGAGAACGAGAAGGTCGCCAAGCTCATGGGCTCCGTCTCCTGCGAGGCCTGCCACGGGGCGGGCTCGCTCTACCTCGCCTACAAGAACGAGAAGCGCAAGGAGAACAAGGACGCGACCTTCACGAAGGAGGAGCTGATGAAGGTCGGCCTCGTCGAGCCGAACGAGGCGAACTGCAAGACCTGCCACAACAAGGACAACCCCACCGACGCCCTCAAGGAGTTCAAGTTCGAGGAGGCGAAGAAGGGCGTCCACGAGCACGTCGCCAAGTAGCGGCTCCCCCCGGGCCGCCCGGCGGGAGCCGGGCGGCCCCTCCCGGGGCCAGGACACAGGAAACCGGCATGGAAGAGACTCCCGGATCCCACCCCCCCGGGGGGGACGATTTCCCCCCCGGAGACGACGGCTGCACGCGCCGCCGGGCCCTGAACGCCTTCCTGGCGTCGGGGGTCGTCGCGACGGGGGCCTCCGTCGCCTACCCCCTCGGGAGGTTCCTCCTCCCCCCGGAGCAGGCCGAGTCGGCCGCATCGAGCGTCGTGGCGGGGGACAAGACCGGCCCCTTCAGGCCCGACGACTTCCCCGTCAACACCGGGAGGATCTTCAAGATGGGCTCCAAGCCCGGGATCCTCGTCCGCCTGCCGGACGGCGAGTTCCGGGCCTTCTCCGCCGCCTGCACCCACCTCTCCTGCCTCGTCTCCTACCGGGCCGACAAGAAGGTCCTGTGGTGCGCCTGCCACGCCGGGGCCTACGACCTCACGGGCAGGAACATCGCGGGGCCGCCCCCCCGTCCGCTGGCGGCCTTCACGGTCAACGTGAAGGGGGACGAGATCATCGTTTCCAGGGGCTCGTGAGATGATCGCCCGCATCGCCGCCTGGCTCGGCGAACGCCTCCCCCTGGCCGCCCTCAGGGAGCTCGCCTCCCACAAGACCGTCCCCCAGCACCGCGCGAGCGTCTGGTACTACTTCGGGGGGATGTCGCTCTTCCTCTTCTTCATCCAGGTCGTCACCGGGTCGCTCCTCCTCCTCTACTACCGCCCGAGCGCCGACCATGCGTGGGAGAGCGTGCAGTTCATCATGACGAAGGTCTCCTTCGGCTGGCTCATCCGCTCCATCCACAAGTGGTCCGCGGACCTCATGATCCTCTTCCTCTTCCTCCACATGTTCTCGACCTTCTTCCTCAAGGCCTACCGCAAGCCCCGGGAGCTGACCTGGGTCTCTGGGTGCGTCCTCCTCGGGATCTGCTTCGGCCTGGGCTTCTCGGGGTACCTCCTCCCCTGGAACACCCTCTCCTTCTTCGCCACCGCCATCGGCACCGAGACCCCCAAGGTCATCCCGGTCGCCGGCGAGTTCATCGTGAAGTTCCTCCGGGGAGGCGAGGAGGTCACGGGCGCCACCCTCACGCGCTTCTTCGCCTGGCACGTGGCGATCCTCCCGGCCCTCCTCGTGACGGTGCTCGGCCTCCACCTGGCCTTCATCCAGGCGCAGGGGATGAGCGTCCCCATCGCCGTGAAGGCGAAGCCCCGCCCCCTCCCCTTCTTCCCGAACTTCGTCGCCCGCGAGGCGCTGGCCTGGGTCCTGGCCCTGGCCCTCCTGGCGTCGCTGGCGGCCTTCTTCCCGGCGGAGCTCGGGACCAAGGCCGACCCCTTCGCCGCGGCGCCCGACGGGCTGAAGCCGGAGTGGTACTTCCTCTTCGCGTTCCAGACGCTCAAGCTCCTCCCCGCGACGGTCATGGGCATCGAGGGCGAGGCCCTCGGCGTCTTCGCCCTCTCCCTGGCCGGGCTCCTGTGGGTGCTGGTCCCCTTCCTGGACCGCAGGAGCGCCCGCGGGGAGAAGAGCCCCCTCTTCACCGCCCTGGGGGTCGTGGCCCTGGTCTTCTTCGTCGGCATGACGATCTACGGGTGGAAGTCATGAGAGCGATCCTCCTGCCCGCGATCCTGCTCCTCCTCGCCGGGGCCGCGCGGGCCGGCGACTCCTGCGTCCCCTGCCACGAGGGGCTCCAGGATCCGAGGCTCTCCGCGCCCGTGAAGGCCTCCGCCTCGGACATCCACTTCCGCCGGGGGCTCAACTGCTCCTCCTGCCACGCCGGGGACGGCACGGCGTCGAGGAAGGAGGACGCGCACTCCGCCGCGAAGGGGTTCCGCGTCCCCCGCGGCGCGGCCGCCGTGGAGTCCTGCGCGAAGTGCCACAGCGACGCCGCCTTCATGAAGAACTTCGATCCCGCCGCCCGCACGGACCAGGAGGCCCAGTACCGGGGCAGCCACCACGGCCAGAAGCTCGCCGCCGGGGACGACAAGGCGGCGACCTGCGTCTCCTGCCACGGGAACCACGGGGTCCTCCCCGTCAAGGACCCCTCCTCCCCGGTCTACCCCCTGAACGTGCCCGCCACCTGCGGCCGCTGCCACGGCAGCGCCGAGTACATGAAGGGGCGGAAGATCCCCGTGGACGTGCTGGCGAAGTACGAGGGGTCGGTCCACGGGAAGGCGCTCCTCGGCCGCGGGGACGTCGGCGCCCCGGCCTGCAACTCCTGCCACGGGAACCACGGCGCCACCCCTCCCGAGATCGCCTCCGTCGCCAACGTCTGCGGCACCTGCCACTCGGAGCAGGCGGACCTCTTCCGGACCTCGAAGAAGAAGGCGAACTTCGACGAGAACGGGATCGCCGAGTGCGTCTTCTGCCACTCCCACCACGACATCGCCCCCCCCACGGACGCGATGCTCGGGACGGGGGAGAAGTCGGTCTGCCTCCAGTGCCACCAGGACGAGGACGACGCGGGCTTCGTCGCGGCGCGGAAGTGGGAGGCGGGCTTCCGGAGCCTCGTCGGGAAGCTCGAGGACGCCACCCACGTCCTGGAGAAGGCGGAGCGGGCGGGCATGGAGGTCTCCGACCCCCTCTTCCGGCTCTCCGAGGCCCGCGACCACCTGACCCAGGCCCGGGTCCTCATCCACGCCTACGACGCGGGGAAGGTCGTCGAGAAGCTCGCCGCCGGGGAGGCCGTCGCCGTGGCCGCCCGGGGCGACGGGGAGATGGCCCTGTCGGAGATCGACTACCGCCGCCGGGGCCTCTACGTCTCCCTCTTCGCCATCGGGCTGCTGGCCGTGGGGATCTGGTTCAAGATCCGGGACCTGGACAGGAAGCTCCCGCCCGCGTAGGAATCCCCGTCGGCGCGGAAGATCCCTTGACGGGCGTCGTGCCGCGGAAGCGGCGGCTCCGTGGACGCGGGCACGGGGTTCGCTCAGGACGACCGGGGACGCCATGCCATCGCAGATCTGGGTTCTGGATCGGTCGGTCGGACGGGAGCGGGCGGAAGCCCTGCTGGGCTCCCTCGCGGCCCGGGAGATCCCCGCCTCCCTCCGGGAGGTGCCGGGAGGCCTCGCCCTCGTCATCGACGACGCCCCGGCGGGGCTGGAGCGCCCTCCCGAGGTCGTCCGTTCGAGCACCATCGAGGTCCCGACGGGGTCCCAGGTCACCCGGCGCCACTTCCTCGACACCTTCGCCGTCTCCCTCTCCGTCGCGGCCATCGCCTCCGGGACGGTCCTCGCGGGGCTCTACGCGTCCCCTCCCCACGAGCGCACCCCGGAGACCGACGAGATGGACGTGGGCTCCGTCTCCGAGATCGAGGCCCAGGGGTCCCGCGTCTTCCGGTTCGGGCGCGAGCCCTGCGTGGTCGTCGCGGCCGGGGGGAGGTTCCACGCCCTCTCCACGGTCTGCTCCCACCTCGGCTGCATCGTCCAGTGGGTCCCCCGGAGCCAGCACCTCGCCTGCCCCTGCCACAGGGCCTCCTTCGACCTGGAGGGCAACGTGCGGGAGGGACCCCCGCCGCGGCCCCTGACCGCCTACGCGGTGGCGGTGCGCAACGACAGGGTCGTGGTGCGCCGGAGGACCACGGCATGAGCGCCGGCACCCTCCGGGCCTTCCTCTCGCGGCCCGTGGACTACAGGCGGAGCTTCTTCTGGGACCTCGGGCGGCTGGCGGTCTTCCTCTTCGGCGTGGAGGTCGTCACGGGGATCCTGCTCTCGCTCTACTACCGCCCCGACGGGGAGGGCGCCTACGCGAGCGTCGGCACCCTCATGAGCCACGTGACCCTGGGATGGCTCGTGCGCGGCATCCACCTCGTGACCGCCCACGCGCTCACGGTCGTCGTGGGGCTCTACCTGGCGCGGGCCTTCTTCCTGCGCACCTTCCTCCGCCCCAACGGCTCCGTCGGCTGGGTGCTGGCCGTCGCCTTCTCCTTCCTCACCCTGGCCTTCCTGCTCACGGGCTCCGTCCTCCCCTGGGACGAGCAGGCCTACTGGCGCACCGTCATGACCGCCGAGCTCGTGTCCGAGGTCCCCGTCGTGGGGCCCTGGCTCTCCGACCTCTTCCGCGGCGGCCCGGAGGTGAGCGGGGCGACCCTCGTCCGCCTGGCCGCCCTCCACGGGATGCTCTTCCCCTGGCTCGCCTTCGGGCTCATCCTCCTCGGGCGCCGGATCCGGCGGGAAGGGGGCATGAAGTGATCCTCCGCTTCCACGCGGCGGCGGGCGAGGAGGAGCGCAGGGCGCTGCGCGAGGACCTCGACGCGCAGGAGGTCGGGTACCAGGACTTCGGGGGGTTCCTCGTCCTCGACCGCGAGCTGGGGGCGGAGGAGGCGATCCGGGCGGCCTCCTTCCCCGGCGTCTCGGACGTCACCCCCGCCGACCCCCGCCTCCACACCGTGAGGGAGAGCTTCCTGCGGTGGACGGCGGCCACGGCCATGGTGGTCGGGATCCTGGTCCTGGCGGCGGCGCTGCTCCCCTCGAGCCTGGGGCCCCCGGCCGATCCGCTGCGGACGCCCGGGGAGATCCGCCCGTCCTGGCCCATGCTCGCCTGGCACGAACTGGAGGACCGGGCCCCCTCCTGGGTCCCCGTGCCCCTCCTCGTCCTCGGCGCGTCCGTCCTCCTCCTGCTTTGGCCCTTCCTCGCGCGCCGGCTGGCCGAGCGCCGGCCGGCGATCCACGCCGCCCTGGGGGGGATCCTCCTCGCCCTGGGGGCGGCCCTGGCGATCCTGGGGGTGGCGCGATGAGGATCCCCGCCGCGATCCTCGCCCTCCTCCTCCTGCCCGCGGTCTCCCTCGCCGGGGAGGAGGGGTGCGGCGTCTGCCACGGCGCCGAGCGACTCCGCCACGAGCAGTCCGTCCACCGCTCCGGCGGCCTCACCTGCGTCTCCTGCCACGGCGGGGACCCGTCCGCCGTGGAGTCCGCGGAGGCGGCCCACGCGGAGGCGAAGGGGTTCCTCGGGAGGCCCTCCCGGGCGCAGTCGGCCCTCTTCTGCGGCACCTGCCACTCCGACGTCGGGCGCATGCGCTCCTTCGGCCTGCGCACCGACGTGCTCGAGGCCTACCGCAGCAGCCACCACGGGAAGGCGGTCCTGGAGAGGGACGACCCCGACGCCGCGACCTGCCTCGACTGCCACGGCTCCCACGACGTGGCGCGCGTCATGGACCCCCGCTCCCCCGCCTACCGCAGCCGGGTCCCCGCGACCTGCGGCCGCTGCCACGGGGACGAGGCGATGATGAAGCGCCACGGCGTGGAGGCCACCGCCCCCCGGGACTTCGCGGGGAGCGTCCACGGCCGGCGCCTCGCCGAGGGAGAGCCCGGGGTGCCCAACTGCGCCTCCTGCCACGACGCCCACGCCGCCGCCCCCCCGGGGTCCGGCGAGGTGGCCTCCGTGTGCGGGGCCTGCCACAGGGACGCCCTCGAGATGTTCCGCAGGAGCCCCCACTTCGCGGTGTCCCTGCGCGGCGAGATGAAGCAGTGCGTGACCTGCCACGGCAACCACGCCGTGGGGCTGCCCGACTACGACCTCTTCGACCGGCCGCCCCCGAAGGACGCCGACCCCAACCGGGGGACGGGCTGCGTCTCCTGCCACGACATCGCCGACGCCGGCGACCGCGGCGGGGTCGTCGCCGCCGCCCTCGGGAAGGGCTTCCGCGAGACCGACGCGAAGCTGCGGGACGCGAAGGCCCGGGTGGACGACGTCGCCTCCCGCGGGTTCTTCGTCGAGGACGAGAGGGAGTCCCTGGCCCAGGCCCGGCGGGAGCTCGTGCAGGCCGTACCCCTCGCCCACACGGCGGACCTGCCCGCCATCCAGCTCGCCCTCCGCCGCTCCCACTCCTTCGTGGACGAGGCCCTCGTCGGCGTGGAGGGGAAGATCCGCGAGGAGAGGGACCGGCGCATCCTCGGCTCCTTCGGGGCCCTGGTGCTCTTCGTCATCGCCGGCTTCCTCGCCCTCCGGCGCCGCCGACCGGCGGCGGGGACGGCATGAGCGTGGCCTCCCGCCGCCCCCTCCTGGTCCGCGTCGGCATCGCCTTCCTGGTGGCCTTCCTCGTGGCCATCCCCGCGGGGTTCTCCTTCGTGGAGTGGTCGGTCCAGCCCGGCTTCTGCCTGAACTGCCACCTCATGATCCCCTACTACAAGTCCTGGGAGGATTCGGCGCACGGGAAGAAGCAGGTCTCCTGCGTGCAGTGCCACTACGAGCCCGGGATCGTCGAGACCATGAAGGGGAAGGTCATGGCCCTGAACATGGTCGTGAAGTACGCGACCGGGGCCGAGGGGACCAAGCCCTGGGCGCAGGTGAGCGACGCATCCTGCATGCGGGGCGGCTGCCACTCCCAGCGCCTGCTCGCCGGCGCGGTGAAGTTCGACATGGGGCGGGTCTCCATCCCCTTCAACCACACGCCCCACCTGCTGGAGATGCGCGGGGGGAAGAAGCTCCGGTGCACCTCCTGCCACTCCCAGATCGTGCAGGGGGAGCACCTGAGCGTCACGGTCACGACGTGCTTCACCTGCCACTTCAAGGGCGCGGAGGCGGACCCGAAGATGGGCGACTGCCGGACCTGCCACGGGCCCCCGGAGAAGCCCATCGACCTGGGGGGCTTCGTGTTCGAGCACGAGGCCTACCTCGAGCGGGGCGTGACCTGCGAGTCCTGCCACCCGGGGACGACCGTCGGGACCGGGGAGGTCCCGGAGAAGCGGTGCCTCTCCTGCCACGGGGTGGTGGAGCACCTCCAGCGCTACGGGGAGACGGAGTTCATCCACGCCAAGCACGTGACCACCCACAAGGTGGACTGCCTCCAGTGCCACACCGAGATCACCCACAAGCTGCGGCCGCGGCCCGGTGCCGAGGTCCGCGGCCCCGCGAGCCCCGCCTCCGACGGGGGCGGCAACTGCGCCGCCTGCCACTCCTCGACCCACGGCGTCGGCGAGACCTTCTTCCGCGGCGAGGGGGGGCGCGGCGCGCCCCCCACCCCGAGCGCCATGTGGCTCGCCCGGGTGGACTGCAGCGGCTGCCACCGGCCGACGCCGGGGGTCCTGGGGTCCCCCGGGAAGGCCGTCCCCGCGAAGGAGTTCGCCTGCCTCTCCTGCCACGGCCCCGCCTTCGCCGGGATGATGGGGCGCTGGCAGGAGGCCTACGGGACGGCGACGGAGGCCGTGGCCGCCGCCCTCGAGGAGGCCCTGCCGAAGGCCTCCGAGCCCGGGGAGCGCCGGGCGCTGGAGGACGCGGCCCACGACGTCGCCCTCGTCCGGGCGGACGGGAGCCGGGGCGTGCACAACCCCTGGTACGCCCGGAAGCTGCTCGAGTCGGCCCACGCGAGGTCCGAGGGGGTGCTGCGCGCCGCCGACCCCGCCCGGCCGGCCTCCCCCTTCCCCCTCGACCCCCCCTTCGCGACGAACATGACCTGCGCGCTCCTCTGCCACGTGGGCATCGAGAAGCAGGACATCCGCTCGCCGGGGACCCGGTTCGAGCACCGCAGGCACCTCGGCAAGGCCGGCGACTGCAGCGCCTGCCACAGCACCGGCTCCCACGGCCGCCCCGGGGAGGAGCACGGGGTGGTGAAGCCGGAGGCCCGGGACTGCGCCTCCTGCCACCACGGGCCGAAGGCCCCCGACCCGGCCGCCGGGCGGGACTGCGCCTCCTGCCACGTGGCCGAGGACCGCTTCCTGCGCGGGCAGCGCGCGGACGGCTCCCGGGGGGACGCGATGATGGCGGAGGTCTCCTGCGACGCCTGCCACGGGGAGCCGCCCGCGAAGCCGGTGCTCGCCTCGGTGCAGCCGCAGTGCATCGCCTGCCACGAGGAGGACCCGTCCTACGGGGCCATGGCCGCGGACTGGTCGAGGGACGCGAGGGCCTGGATGGAGGAGGCGGAGGCGCGGCTGCGGAGGATCCGGAAGCCCTCCGAGGACCGCGAGAGGGCCGAGGCGGTGCTCCTGCGCCTGAGGTTCTCCGGCCCCGCGCACAACATCCTGCTCTTCGAGGAGGAGAAGGAGGCCTTCGACGAGGCGGCCTCGGCGGCGGAGAAGTGATGCCGGACCCGGCACGAAGCAGCAGCGCGGACCCGCGCCCCTCCGCCATCTGATGATTCGTGCCGGGTTCGGTACTACGGCGCCCTCTCCTCGCCCTCCACCCAGGCGGCCTTCCCCTTCACGGAGAACTTCCCGGCGGCCCCCGGCAGCCCCTCGACGAGGAGGGTCCAGATCCCGTCCTCGCCGAACTCCGCCACGGTCACCGCCGCCCCCGCCTCGACCTCGACCTCCAGGCCCGACGGCGACCGCAGCCCGACGACCCGCGGGGCCACCTTCTTCGACCCCTTCACGGCGATCTCCCCCGAGGTCCGCGCCGCGGCCGCGAACGCCACCTCGACCGGCCCCGTCCCGTCCAGCGTCCCCTTCCCCTTGATGGCCGGCGGGTTCCCCAGCCCCTCGGTGAAGACCCGGTAGTTCCCCGGCGTCGCCGTCGGGTTGGCCACCACGAGCCGGTGGACCCCGGAGACCTTCGCCTTCGCCGCCTTCGCCGGCAGCCACCCCGGCACCGGCGCCCCCGCGGGGTCGAGGAGGACCGCCCCCGCCCCCCCGCCCCACTCCGGCGCCCCCCGCAGGTCGAGCAGGAAGGACTCCCCCTTCACGAGGAACACCTCCACCGTCTCGATCCCGCGCGGCCCGAGCGACCCGGAGAGCTCGTCCTGGATCGGCAGCGCCACCGCCGGCCGCCGCACCCGCACGAGGGAGGAGAGGAGCGTCTGCTGGGCCAGGTAGACGGCCGTCGGGTCGTAGCCCCCGAGGCGGAGCCGCGTCTCGTAGTCCCCCGGGAGCCCCCCCACCGTCCGCTCCACCGTCACCTCGCGCACCTCCCCCGGCTCGAGCACGACCGGTTCGAAGGTCCCCGTGGAGACCGGGGCCGTCTCGACCCCCTGGAGGAGGAGCTGGACTCCCGAGGTGTTGGAGACCCGGGCCGAGAACTCGAGCGGGTCCCCCACCATCACCTGGGGCGCGGAGACCTGGAGGTTGGACATCGTCCCCGCCTTCGTCGGGAGCGGGATCGCCGGCGGGGGGAACCCCCGCCCGCCTCCCGGCGGCGGCGGGTAGAGGAAGACCTCCCCCGCCTCGTCGTCCTCGTGGAGGAACTGGGCCGCCTCCCCAAAGTCCCCGATCGGGTCCATCATGGCCCCCGGCACCTCCGAGTGGGCGAGGCCGAGCGCGTGGCCGAACTCGTGGGCGGCGGTGTTCTGGAGGTTGAAGTAGCCCGGCGCCCAGAAGACCACGTAGTTGTTGAAGGCGACGTCGCAGTCGAAGAGCTCGCTCCCGGAGGCGGAGGGGTTGAGGACGAACTTCCCCGAGTCGTCGTTCACGTAGCAGGCGCCGAGCGTGTAGTACCCGAGGGAGGCGAAGTAGACGTCGTTCTCGCCGTCGAGGTGTCCGATGCCCCCGGGGCTCCACTGGTCGGAGACGAGGAACCGGAAGTCGGTCCCCTCGGTCCGGCTCCAGGGCTTCGCCCCGCCCCGCACGACCACGCCGAAGGAGGTGCCCGGGCCGAGGTAGACGGGGTCCATGTAGAGCGTCGTCCAGTGCTTCGTCCAGATGTAGGGCTTCTGGTCGCCGGGGCGCTTGTAGTACTTGTAGGCCAGCACTCCACCGGCGGCCAGCACGAGGGCGGCCGCCCCCGCCAGGATGCCGATCACCCGGGAGCGGGGGCTCATCGCGGTCCGCTCCGTCCGAGGCGCGGGCCGTCCCTCAGGCCCTCCGGGACGACGGGGCCCTCCGCCCGCGCGGCGCGGATCGCCTCGAGGAAGGGGACGAGGTCCATGGCGGCGCCGCCCGTGGCGACCTTCCCGCCCTCGAGGGAGTGGACCGGTGCGCCGTCGTGGGTGAAGACGCGGTCCCTCCCGTCGGGGCGGGGCTCGAGGCGGAAGACGCCCTGGGTCCAGCCGACGAGGCCGGTGAGGGGCTCGCCGGACTTGAGGAAGAGGACGTAGCGGCGGCCGACCTCGAACTCCGGGGTGCCGTGGACGGTGGTGCGGTACCCGTCCACGGTGCCGCCGACGACGGGGAGGAGGAGGTTGCGGGTGCGGACGTCCCCCTCGAGGACGGCGACGTCGCGGAGGTCCCAGTCGGTGTAGGGGCGGGGGATGCCGGCGGGGCCGACGCCGAGGCGGCAGGAGGACCCGGCGACGGTGGCGACGACGATGCGGTCGGCGCGGCGGGCGATCTCGCGGAAGGGGAGGGGGCGGATGGTGGTGGCGTCGCCGGCGGCGGCCAGCGCGAGGAGGGAGAGGAGGGCGAGGGAGGCGCCGCGGAGGAGGCGGGTCGGGTGCATCAGGGGTCCT
>JAKLKS010000092.1 GCA_023150535.1 Planctomycetota bacterium | reverse complement strand
GCCCTCTCGGCGGCCGCGGCCCAGAGGAGGAAGACCGCGGCGAAGACCGCGACGGACCCGAGGAGGAGGAGCGCCGTGCGCCCCCGGCTCCCGGCGCGGAAGGCGGGCGGGACCGCCTCCCGGCCGCCGGCCCTCCCGAGGAGGAGCGCGGCGAGGACCGCCGCCGCGGGCGGCAGCAGGATCGCCACCGGGGTCTTGACGAGCCCCGCGAGGCCCGCCGCGGCCCCCGAGAGGAGGATCCACCGCCCCGCCCGCGGGCTCCCCTCGAGCACCGGGATCCAGCAGGCGGCCGCCGCGGTGAAGAAGAGGGTGAAGAGCATGTCCGTCGTGGCGAGGCGGGCCTCCACGGCGAAGAGGAGCGAGGTGGCCAGCGCCGCGCCGGCGAGCCCCCCCCACCGCGGACCGGCGGCGCGCGCGGCGCCGAGGGCGGCCAGCAGCGCGAGCAGGGTCCCCGCGACGGCCGAGGGGAGGCGGGCCGGGACCTCGTCGGTCCGCCCCGCCGCCTTCATGGCCGCGCCCATGGCCCAGTAGGCGAGCGGGGGCTTCACGAGCCGCTCCGCCCCGTTGAACCGGGGCACGAGCCAGTCCCCGCTGCGCACCATCTCCCGCGCCGTGCCCGCGTAGCGGGGTTCGTCCTTCTCGAGGAGCGCGAGGCGGCCGAGGCCGGTGAGGAAGAGGACCGCGCAGAGGGCGGCCACCGCCAGGAGGACCGGGGCGGTCCGCGGCCCCTCCGTCACGGCCCGGGATCCGCCGCGGGCGGCAGCACGCGCACCGGGTTGAAGAGCACCCACCGCCGCGCGACCCCCTCGGCGACGAGGTCCACCTCGCAGCGGTAGACGCCGGCCTCCCCCACCGGGAAGGAGAGGAACCGCCCCTCCCCGGTCCGCCAGGTCCGCCCGTCCCGCAGGACGCGGACCTTCGCCGGGAGCGGCAGGTGGACCGCCAGCGACAGGGCGGGGTCGAGGGGGATCGCGTCCCCGCCGCAGGCGGCGGGGCGGTCCCCGAGGAAGGCCTCGAAGCGCGCCCCCGTGGTGTCCGCCGCGGCGTCGAAGCCCACGTGGAGCCGCCCGCGGCTCACCGCCTCCATGACCGAGGCCTCGTCCACCGTCTCCAGCAGCGCGTGGTTGCGGACGAGGGCGAAGAGCCCGACGGCGGGGTCCCAGGTGCGGCCGAACCAGCGGAACTTGGCGTGGGCGTCGGTCTCCGCGACGCCGGAGCAGGGGCCGAGCGCGAGGTAGCGATCCCAGATGTCCAGCTCCTCCCTCTGCTCCGACTGCACGAAGAGGAGGTAGGAGAGGGCGCTCTCCTCGGGGTCCCCCGAGGAGAGGCCGCCGAGGACCGCGAAGGCGCCCAGCAGGTTCGCCCCGCGGAAGTCGTCGGCGAGGTCGTAGATCCCGATCCCGTCGGCGCGGAGCGCGGGCGGCCGGTCGAAGTGGGTGACGTGGCCGAAGATGGGCACCCCCCCGGAGGAGCGGATCGCCTCCTCCACCGCGGGGAAGCGCCGCAGGGTCTTCGGGACGTGGCGGGAGGTGCCGATCCCGTGGACGGAGGCGCCCCACACGGTGCACTCCTCCCCCGGCACGAAGAGGACGCCGCCCACGACGCCCCGGGGAAGCGCCCGCTCGGTCTCCGGCATCCGGTGGTCGGTGATGCAGATCCAGCGCACCCCGGTCCGGCGGGCGGCCTCCACCAGCTCCTCCATGGGCGCGGGGGAATCGTGGGAGAGCCGGGTGTGGACGTGGAACACGCCGGTCACGTCCTCCCCGAAGGTCGAGGGGGCGGGGGCGGAACTCCCCGCGCGCAGGCGCTCCAGGTCGGCCCGGAGGGAGGAGCGGGCCAGCGGCGCGGTGCAGGCGGCCGCGGAGAGCGCCGCCCCGAGGAGGGCGGCGGCGGCGGCGGCCCGTCGCGGCGGCGTGCGCCCGGTCCCCGTCACCGGGAGGCGACCTCCCGCAGGAGCCGGAGGAACTCCTCCAGGGCGCGGCCCCCCTCCCCCTCGCGGTGGCGCACGACGTGGAACTTCCGCGCGAGGTCGAGCCCCTTCACCCGGAGCTCCCGCAGGCGCCCCGCCTCCGCCTCCCAGGCGATGGAGACGCGGGAGAGCGCGCCGAGCCAGGCCCCCTCGGCGACGGCGTGCTTGACGGCCTCGGGGCTCCCGAACTCGACGCCGACCCGGCAGGCGCGCCCCCTCTCGCCGAGCCACCGCTCGAACCGCTCGCGGGTGGCGGAGCCGCGCTCCCGCATGGCGAAGGGGTGCTCGAGGACCTCGGCCAGCTCCAGGGTCCTCTTCCCCGCGAGGGGGTGGCCGGCGCCGCAGAAGAGGACGAGGTGGTCGTCGCCGAAGGGCTCGGAGACGAGGTCCTTCCCGGAGAGGCGGCCGCCGACGACGCCGGCGTGGATCTCGCCCCGGGTGACCGCCTCCTCGATGGCCAGCGAGTTCTGGACGCGGACCTCCAGCGCGACGCCGGGGTGCTCCTTCGCGAAGAGGGCGGCGGCCCGGGGGACGATGTAGATGCCGGGCGTCGTGGAGGCGCCGATGCGGAGGCGCCCGCGCAGGAGCCCCTTGACCTCCTCCACCGCCTGCCGGGCGGTCTCGACGCGGGCGAGGACCTTCACGGCCTCCTCCGCGAGGACCTCCCCGGCCGAGGTGAGCGCCATGCCGCGCCCGGCGCGCCGGAGGAGCTGGACGCCGAGGTCCCGCTGGAGGAAGTCGATCCGGGCGGAGACCGCCGGCTGGGAGAGGCCGAGCTCGCGGGCGGCCCGCGTGTAGTGGAGGTGGCGGGCGACGGCCGCGAAGACCCGGAGGTCGTGCAGGTCCATGGTGGAGGGGATTGTACGGCGCCGGAGACAAGTCCGCGGCGGACTTGTCTCCGCCGCCGTACACTCTCCCCCATGCCCGATCCCGTCCCCCTCACCTCCCTCAGCCACGGCGCCGGCTGAGCCTGCAAGGTCCCGCAAGAGGACCTGGCCCAGGTGCTGGGCCTGCTGCCGAGGATCACCGACCCGGACGTGCTGGTCGGCACCGAGACCGCGGACGACGCGGCCGTCTACCGCCTCCGCGACGACCTCGCCGTCGTCGCCACGCTCGACTTCTTCACCCCCGTCGTGGACGAACCCTTCGACTTCGGCTCCATCGCCGCCGCCAACTCCCTCTCCGACGTCTACGCCATGGGCGCCCGCCCCGTCCTCGCCCTCTCCATCCTCGGGTTCCCCCTCCAGAAGCTCCCCCTCGCGACCATGGGGGAGATCGTCCGCGGCGGCGCCGAGAAGGCGGCCGAGGCGCGCTGCCCCCTCCTCGGCGGCCACTCCATCGACGACGCCGAGCCGAAGTTCGGCCTCTCCGTCGTCGGCGTCGTCCACCCCGACCGCATCCTCCGCAACGCCGGCGCCCGCCCCGGGGACGCGCTCTTCCTCACGAAGCCCCTCGGCAGCGGGATCCTCACCACGGCCATCAAGCGGAAGCGCATCGAGCCGGCGCTCCGCGACTTCGTCGTCTCCGTCATGAAGGAGCTCAACGCCGCGGGCGCCGCCGCCATGGAGGAGGTCGGCGTCCGCGCCTGCACCGACGTCACCGGCTTCGGACTCCTCGGCCACCTCCGCGGCATGCTCCGGGCGAGCGGCTGCGCGGCCCGGCTGCGCCTCTCCGCGACCCCGATCATCCACGGCGTCCTCGACCTCGCCCGGGAGGGGGTCGTCCCCGGCGGGACCGCCAAGAACCTCGCCAACTTCGGGAGGACCACGGACTTCGACGGCGCCTGGAGCGACGCCGAGAGGCTGGCCGTGGCCGACGCCCAGACGAGCGGGGGCCTCCTCGTGGCCGTCCCCCCGGAGCGGGCCGAAGCCTTCGCCGCGGCGCTGGCGGCGCGCGGGATGGAGAACGCCGCCCGCATCGGGGAGTGCGTCGAGGGGGAGCCGGGCCGCATCCGCTACCTGCGGTAGGGTTCCCGGGGCCCCCCGGGCGTCCAAGATCCCGGGCGGTTCGTCCGTTCCGAGGGGGGGCCCGGGGAGGGCCCCGGGGAGGGCGCCATGGCAGGCAACAGGGGGATGCTCGCCGCCGCCGCCGTCCTCGGCGCGGCGGTGATCGGGGTCGCCGCGTGGCTGCTCCTCGACGCCGGCCCCTCGACGGTGGACCCGGGCGCCCCCTCCCCGGCGGAACCCGCCTCCCTCCCCTCCGCCGCCCCCGGCGAGGCCTCCCCCGCCGCCGCCGCCGCGACCGCGCCCCTCCCCTCCGCGGGGGGCGGCATCGTCCTCGGGCGCCTCGTCCGCGGCACCCCCCCCCTGCCGGTGCGGGGGACGGTGCGGATCGCCGGCGAGGGGGGGGCGGGGTCGGCGGTGGAATCCGGCGAGGACGGCCGGTTCCGGGTCGAGGGGCTCCCCCGCGGACGGTGGCTCTCGCTGACGGCCTCCGCCGAAGGGCTCCTCGAGGGGCGCTGGCCGCGGATCCTCGTCCCCCTGCAGGGACGCCTCGACCTCGGCGACCTCCTCCTCGGTCCGGGGCTCCCCCTCGACGTCCTCGTGCGGGATTCCACCGACCGCCCCGTGGCCGGGGCGAAGGTCTCCGTCGCCCGGGCCCCCCACTACGGGAGCGGCGGGGACTGGATCCTCGGGCAGCTCCTGCGGCCCTCCGAGCCCCCGCCGGAGGCGGAGGGGACCACGGGGGCGGACGGGAGGTTCCGGTTCGACGCCCTCCCGCCGGGGAACTGGATGGTGGCGGCCGAGGCCCCCTCCTTCGCGAAGGCGACCGCCTCCGCGAGCCTCGCCGAGGGGGCGGCGGCGGCCCTGGTGCGCCTGCTGCTCCAGCCCGCCTGCCGCCTGGAGGGCACGGTCTCGGGCCCCGACGGGAAGCCCCTCCCGGGCATCGCCGTCGAGGGGACCCCCGTGGCCTCCCTCTGGGGCTGGACCGGCGCCACGGTCGCCGCCACCTCCGACCCGGCGGGCCGCTGGGCGCTCGAGGGGCTTCCTCCCGGCGAGGTCTGGCTCTGGGTCCGGCCCCGGCCGGGGCTGCGCATCACCGTCGTCTCCCTCGAGGTGCCCGAGGTCCCCCGCTTCGACATCCGCCTGGCGGGGAGCGCCGAGGTCCGGGGGAAGGTCCTCGACGGGGCGGCCGGGACGCCCGTGGCCGGCGCCTCCGTCACCCTCCAGACCTGGTCCCCGGACGGGGGGACCTCGGGGCAGGCCTACGCGATGGCCGCCTCCGACGACGCGGGGGAGTTCCGGATCCCGGGCCTCCCCGCGGCCACGATGGGAGGGCTCAACGTCCGGGCCGAGGGGTACCTCGCCTGGCCCGACGGGGTGGCGCGCGCGAGCCAGCAGCAGCAGAACCTCTCCGCGGGCGAGGTGCGGGAGGTGGAGGCCCGCCTGCGCCGCGGCGCCGCGGTGAGGGGGCGGGTGACCGACCGCGGCGGGGCCCCGATCGCCGACGCCGCGGTCCAGGTCCACGGCTGGCACCCGAATTTCGGGATGGTGGAGAGCGCCACCGTCCGGACCGCCGCCGACGGGACCTACCGGATCGAGAACGTCGACGCCGGCCGCGCCCTCGTCTCGGCCGCGGCCGAGGGCCGCTTCCAGGTGGACTACCCCGCGGATCCATGGAACGTCCTCCAGCAGGGGAAGCTCCCGGAATCCTGCACGGTGGAGGTCCCCGCGGAGGGGGAGGTCGTCCGGGACCTCCTCGTCGCCGCGGGAGGGACCGTGGAGGGGACCGTCTTCGCCCCCGACGGGAAGCCGGCCGCGGGGATCCGGGTCCACGCCATGGTGAAGGGGGGCGGCTGGGCGGGGGGCTCCGGCCCGCCCACGGACGCCGAGGGGCGCTTCCGCGTGGCCGGAGCCCGGGCGGGCGAGGAGTGCATCGTCTCCGCGGGCGGGCAGGGCGGGGAGACCGGCGCCTCGGAGCCCTTCCGGCTGGAGGAGGGAGGGACGGCGACGGGCATCCGCATCGACCTCAAGGGGGGCTGCTCGATCTCCGGCCGGGTGCGGCGGGAGGACGGCTCCGAGGCGCGCGGCGCGCGCCTGCGCCTCGCCCAGGGGGCGCTCGATCCGAACCAGCCCTGGAACTGGGAGTGGCAGAGGAAGTCCGCCGCCGCCCACCCCGTCGCCGCCGACGGCTCCTTCCGCATCGAGCGGCTCGCGGCGGGGAAGTACACCTTCCTCGCCGGGGCCGAGGGGGCGGCCGACGCCGAGGGCCCGGTCGTGGAGGTCGCCGCGGGGGAGGCGAAGGACGGCGTCGAGATCGTCCTCCGCGCGGGGGGGTTCCTCGCGGGCCGCGTCCTGGACGGGGAGGAGCGGCCCGTGCCCGGGGCGGGCATCCGGGTCGCGAGGCAGGCGGGCGGCCAGGGAGTGATGTGGGGCGGGCAGCAGACCCCCCTCTCCGCCGTCAGCGGTCCGGACGGCTCCTTCCGCGTCGAGGGGCTCGGCGAGGGGACCTACGACCTCTCGGCCGACTTCCCCGGGCTCCTCCCGGGGCGCGCCTCCGCGAAGCCCGGCGCCGCCGACCTCGTCCTCGTGCTCCGGCCGGGCGGGGCCATCGCGGGGGTCGTCGTCGACGAGGGGACCGGGGCGCCGGTGCCGGACCTCCCGGTCGTCGCCAACCCCGCGCAGCCGAAGCCCGGCCCCTGGATGGGGAGGCAGGCGACCACGGGGAAGGACGGGACCTTCCGCCTCGACGGTCTCGACCCCGAGGGGGAGTACCAGGTCACCGCGGGACAGCAGTGGGGCGAGGGGAGGACCGACCACGCGCCGAAGACGGTGAACGGCGTGAAGCCGGGGGCCGAGGCGCTGCGCATCGAGGTCGCCCCCGGGCTCCCCATCGCGGGGAGGATCACCGACGAGAAGGGGACCGCGCTCACGGGGAGCTTCACCATCCAGGCCCTCGGGCGGAAGGAGGACGGATCGCCGGACTGGAGCCGCAACCGGTGGGCGCAGACGACGAAGGGGGACGGGACCTTCCGGCTCTCGGGGCTGACGGCGGGCGCCTGGGATCTCACCGTCTCCGACGGGACCGGTGCGGACTGGTCCCCCTCCGTGATGAAGGGGGTGGCGGCGGGGACCGAGGGGCTCGTCGTCGTGATGCGCCAGGGCGTGGCGGTGAAGGGGAGGGTGGTGGACGACCGCGGCGAAACGGTGACCGGGAAGTCCGGGTGGATCCAGTTCGGCCCCGCCGGGGAGAACCTCGACAGCAGCATCCAGCTGCAGCAGGACGGGACCTTCTCGACGGCTCCCCTCGATCCCACGCGGACCTACGACTTCGTCGTCCAGCGGATCGCGGGCTTCATGGGAGGGTCGGCGAAGGGGGTGAGCCCGGGCGGCGGGGAGGTCGTGATCCGGCTCTCACGGGGGGCCTCCCTCTCGGGGAGGGTGGTGGACGGCGCCGGGGCGGGGCTGCGGGGCGTGCCGGTCTCGGCCGCGGCCGAGGGCGCCGAGGCGCGCCAGCCCGGGGGGAGTTCGAACGCGGTCTCCGGGGACGACGGGTCCTTCACGATCCAGGGGCTCGGCGAGTTCAAGTTCCGGCTCGCCACGGGGGGCTCGGGCAGCGACTGGCAGCGGCTCCCCTCGGCGGAACTCCACGCCGCGGGAGCGGCGGACGTCGTCCTGGAGGTGAAGTCCGGTGTCTCGATCTCGGGCCGCCTGCTCAAGGCCGACGGAACTCCCTTCAAGGCCCAATCCCTCGGCGCGGCGCCGGAAGGCGCGGTGGAGGGGACCTTCGCCTCCTGGGGCCGGGTGGGCGACGACGGCTCCTTCACGGTGAAGGGACTCGCCCCGGGCCGCTACGTGATCCGCGCCTGGAGCGGGCAGGCCTGGGTGGACTGCGGCACCTTCGAGGCCCCCGCCGAGAACGTCCAGGCCACGATGCCGTAGCCATGCCGAACCCGACCCGGGTTGGCGGGGGAATCGGGGGATTTTCCGCGCCCGGGCCGACGCCGCCTCTCCTACCGTCCCCGGGGTGCGGGATTCTCCCCGGAACCGCCGCCAACCCGGGTCGGGTTCAGTATGGCGGCTTCGATGGCGAGGGCGTCGGCGTCGATCTCCTCGCGGGTGCCGTTGGGGCGGAAGGGGAGCTCCCTCCCCGCGTAGGCGCAGAGCGCCTCGTGGGCGCGGACGCGGAGCGACCCGTCGGAGGAGCGCAGGTCCTGGAGGAGCGGGCGGAGGAGGGCGGCGACCCGCGCCCGCCCCTCGGCGAGGTCCCGGGCCGCCGCGGCCGCCTCCCCCGAGGCCCGCGCTGCCGCCCCCTCGGCCGCGGCCGCCCTCTCCGCCGCCGCGGCGAGGTCGGACCGCGTGTCCTCCAGCGTCCGTCGCGTCGCGAGGAGCTGCTCCAGGGTCCGGTCCCTCTCCGCCGCCGCGGAGCGGTGCCTGTCCGCCAGCGAGTCCCGCTCCCGCACCGCCGCCGCGAGGTCCCGGCGGAGGACCGCCGTCTCCCCCTCCACCACCCGGGCCCGGGCCGTCCGCTCCTCCTCGAGCAGGGCGACCCGCTCCCGGGCCTCCCGCAGTCCGTGGCTCTCCGAGGCGAGGGCGGAGACCGCCTCGCGCCTCCTCGTCTCCGACCGCTCCGTCACCTCCCGCTCCCGGGCGATGCGCCGCCCGAGGGAGACGACGAGGACGGAGCCGGACCCGAGCCCGAGGAGGAAGACCAGGATCCAGGCGACGGGGAGCCCGCTGCGCCCGTTCACGCCGGCCCGCCCGGGGGCCCGATGTCCGCGAGGCCTCCCGCGTAGGGGCGCAGGGCGGGCGGGACCTCGACGGACCCGTCGGCGCGCTGGCCGTTCTCGAGGAGGGCCACGAGCGTGCGCGGCATCCCGAGGGCCGACCCGTTCAGGGTGTGCACGAAGCGCGGCTTCTCCTTCCCGCTCCGGCAGCGGGTCCCGGCGCGGCGGGCCTGCCAGTCGCCGAAGTTGCTGACGGAGGAGACCTCGAGCCACTTCCCGCAGCCCGCCGCCCAGGCCTCGAGGTCGTACTGGAACCGGTTGGCGGCGGACATGTCGCCGGTGCAGACCTTCACGACCCGGTAGGGGATGCCCAGGGTCCGCAGCGCGTCCTCCGCGTTCCCCCGCATCCGCTCGTGCTCCTCGCGGGAGCGGTCGGGGTGGCAGAAGGTCATCATCTCGACCTTCCAGAACTGGTGGACCCGGAGCATCCCCCGCGTGTCCCGCCCCGCGGCGCCGGCCTCGCGGCGGAAGCAGGGGGTGAGCGCGGTGTACCGCAGCGGGAGGCGGTCGGCGTCGAGGATCTCGTCGCGGTGGAGGTTCGTGAGCGGGGTCTCCGCCGTGGGTATGAGCCAGAGGTCGTCGTCCCGCTGGCGGTACATCTGGTCCTCGTACTTGGCGAGGATGGTGGTGGCGTCGAGGGACTCCGGGCGGACGAGCACCGGCGGCGACACCTCGCGGTAGCCGTGGACCCCCGTGGTCCTGTCGAGGAGGAACTGCCCCAGCGCCCGCTCCAGCCGCGCCCCCGCTCCGGTCAGCAGGGTGAAGCCGCTCCCGCTCATGCGGCCCGCGGTCTCGGGGTGGAAGATCCCGAGCGCGGAGGCGAGCTCCCAGTGGGGCTTCGGGGCGAAGTCGAAGCGCGGGACCTCCCCCCACCGGGAGATCTCCACGTTGTCCGCCTCCGACCTCCCGTCCGGCACCTCGTCGTCGGGGAGGTTCGGCAGCAGGCGCAGCCCCGCCTCGAGGTCCGCCTCCACCTTCGCCAGGGCCTCGGAGCGCTCCCGCTCCCGCTCCTTCACGGACTTCATCTCCGCGAGCAGGGCCGCGGCGTCCCCGCCGGACCGCTTCGCGGCGGCGATCTCCTTCGAGGCGGCGTTCTGCCGCGCCCGCAGCTCCTCCACCTCGAGCAGGATCCGCTTGCGCTCCCCGTCGAGCGCGAGGATCGCGTCGAGCCCGGAGCCGTCGTTCCCCTTGCGGGCGAGGCCGCGGCGGTACCGCTCCGGGTCGGTGCGGAGATCGTTCAGGTCGTGCACGGCTCAGTTTCCTTTCGGGCCGTGGCGGAGGACCCCGCCGACGAAGGCCGCGGTGCATCGTAGATCGGGATCCAGCAGCGTGGCGGGCCCTTTCCAGCCGCCCGGCGCGGCGAAGGCCGCCGCGTCGGCGAAGGAGCCGGGGGCCAGCACTCCCGCGAGGCCCGCGAGGCCCATGCCCTCGGCCCCGTTCACCGTGGCCATGGCGAGGATCTCCCGCGGCTCGAGCGACGGCTCCCGCGCGGCGAGCCGCCGCATCTCCCCGGTCATGGAGAGGACCCCGTCGGGGTGGGAGGCGAGGCTGTCGGTGCCGAGGGCGACCGGGATGCCGGCCGCCGCCAGGGCCGCCACGGGGTGGCGGTCGTGGGAGAAGAAGGCGTGGCTCCCGGGGCAGTGGACGACCACGGACCCGGAATCGCGGACCGCGTCGATCCCCTCCCCCTCGAGGTGGTTCCCGTGGGCCAGCAGGCGCGGCTCATCGAGGAACCCCAGACCCCGCAGCCAGGCCGCGGGGCCGGCGCCGGGCGGGGTCCAGCCGGGGGGGACGAGGTTCCGGAGCGCCGGCGCGAACCCCCCCTCCCCGCGCAGGAGCCAGTCCGACTCCATGCGCGTCTCGGCGAGGTGCATGGAGACGGGGAGGCGCAGCGCCCGCGCCTCCGCCGCCCCCCGCCGGATCACCTCCGCCGAGCAGGTCCAGGGGGAGTGGAGGCCGAGGGCGCCGGCGAGGAGCCCCCCGGTCCCCTCCGCCCGGGAGAGTTCCAGGGCGCGGCGGAGGGGGCGGTGCGCGAGGGCGGGGCCGAGTTCCAGCACCTCGTGGTGGGCCTGGGCCCGGATGCCGGAGCGGCGGAGGCCCTCGACGGCCCCCTCCTCGTAGACCATGTCCGCCACGAGCGTGCATCCCCCCGCGAGGAGCTCCCGCCCCCCCTCCTCGGCGGCGCGGGCCGCGGCGCCGGGGCCCTCCGATTCGCGGAAGGGGCGGAGGAGGAGGATCCAGGCGAGGAAATCGGAGGAGGGGGCGAACCTCCCCCGCGCCCCGGTGAGGTCGAGGTGGGCGTGGGCGTTCACGAGGCCCGGGAGGAGGGCGACCTCGCCGAGATCCTCCGCGCGGCCCCCCTCGCGGCGGAGGTCGGCGTAGCGCCCCACCGCGAGCACGCGGCCGTCCCGGTGGAGCACCGCCCCGTCCTCGATGGAGGAGGCGGGGTCGGGGACCACGGTGCGGGCGCGCCAGAGGGAGGGGCGGGGGGCCATGGAGGGGACGATTGTACGGCGGGGGCGCGGGGCGGCGGGGGGATAGGATGCGCCCGTGGATCGGCCATCGAAGGACGGGCCCTCTCCGCCCCCGGGCGGCGAGTCCCCCTCCCTGGCGCGCCTGCGGCGCTGGGGGCTGCTCCTCCTCGTCCTCGCCTCCTTCCTCCCCTACCACGGCTGCATCGCCCATCCCCGGGAGTTCGAGCCTCCCCCGCCGCCGACGGCCATCGTCAGTTCCTCCAACGCCTACGATCGGAACCACGAGCCCTACACCCCGGCGGGCCGCATCGAGTGGATCCTCCGCTCGCAGGTCCTCGGCCAGGAGGGGACCGAGGCCGCCGACGCCACCGTCCTCGGCACCGCCGGCACCAGCGACGACTACGGCTACCTCGTCTTCTTCGGACTCCTCCCCTGGCTCCTCGTCCTCGGGCTCGCGCGCGGGGCCGGCGCCCGGCGGAGATCCCTCCTCGGACGCGTCGCCTGGACCGCCTCCGCGCTCCTCCCCCCCGCCCTCTTCTGGGCCATGCGGGAGCAGAACATCGGCATCGGCGAAGCCCCCCTTCCCCTGATCGAGGCCTGGCTCGCCGCCGCCGGGGCGGCGGTCGTCCTCGCCTGGAGGCCCCCCCGCCGACGACGCCCCGAGGACCTGGAAGCGACCCTCTCCACCCACGCCGCCCTCGGCGTCGGCATCGTCCTCTTCCGGCCGGCCCTGAACTACCTGGAGTGGATCCACCTCCAGGGCCGCTCCCCCGGCGCCGCGGCCCTCGCCTTCCTCCACAACTACCGGCCGGGGTTCTGGGTGACGCTGCTCGGCCTCGTCCTCCTCGCCGCGCCGCTCTACTTCCACCGCCGCCGCCTCCTCCGCCGGTACGATGTCCCGCTTCCATGTCCCTCCCGCTCATCGACACCCACGCCCACGTCGACTTCGACCGGTTCGACGCCGACCGGGACGCCGTCTTCGACCGGGCGCGCGCCGCGGGGCTCGTCGCCCTCGTGAACGTCGGCGTCGGCCCCGGGGGCTCCCGCCGCTCCCTCGACCTCGCCGCGGCCCGCCCCGGGGTCTTCCCCACCGCGGGCGTCCACCCCCACGATGCCGCCTCCCTCGACGACGCGGGCCGCGCCGCCATCGAGGGCATGGTCCGGTCCGGGAGGTGCGTCGGCGTGGGCGAGTGCGGCCTCGACTACTTCCGCAACCTCTCCCCGCGGGAGGACCAGGAGCGGGTCTTCCGCTGGCAGATCGCGCTCGCCCGGGAGTGCGACCTCCCCCTCGTCGTCCACTGCCGGGACGCCTACCCCGACCTCCTCCGCATCCTCGAGGACGAGGCGGCGCGGGGCGGGGTGCGCGGGATCATGCACTGCTTCAGCGGCGGGCCGGAGGAGGCGCGGCGGAGCCTCGCCCTCGGCTTCCACGTCTCCTTCTCCGGGGTCATCACCTACCCCAACGCGGGCGGGACGCGGGAGGCGGCGAAGGCGGTGCCGCTCGACCGCACGCTCGTCGAGACCGACTGCCCCTTCCTCGCCCCCCAGCCGGCGCGGGGGAAGCGGAACGAGCCGGCCTTCGTGGTCCACGCGGTGGAGGCGCTGGCGAAGGTGCACGGCGTCCCCCTCGAGACCGTGGCCGCGGCGACCACGGCCGCGGCGCGGGAGGCCTTCCGCCTGCCGGAGGGGAGGCTCTGATGGGCGCCCGCGAGGAGGCCGAGCGCGCGGCCCGGGAGTTCGGGGAGGCCTGGGCGGCGCTGGAGGGGGCGCTGCGCGGCACGGTCGTCGGCCACGCCGAGGCGGTGGAGCAGGTGCTCACCGCCTTCTTCGCCGGGGGCCACGTGCTGCTCGAGGGGGTGCCGGGCCTCGGGAAGACCCTCCTCGTGCGGACGCTGGCCGGCTCCGTCGGCCTCTCCTGCTCCCGCATCCAGTGCACCCCCGACCTCATGCCCGCGGACGTGACGGGGACGAACGTCGTGGCCGAGGAGGGGGGGCGGCGGACCTTCGTCTTCCGGAAGGGCCCGGTGTTCACCAACGTGCTGCTGGCCGACGAGGTGAACCGGGCGACGCCGAAGACGCAGTCGGCGCTGCTCGAGGCCATGGAGGAGAAGGCGGTCACGGCGGCCGGGGAGTCCCACCGCATCGACCCTCCCTTCCACGTGCTGGCGACCCAGAACCCCCTCGAGATGGAGGGGACCTTCCCGCTCCCCGAGGCCCAGCTCGACCGCTTCCTCTTCAAGGTGCTGATGGCGGCCCCCTCGGGGGAGGAGCTGCTGCGGATCGTGGACCGCACCACGGGGGCCCCCGCGCCGGCGCCGGCCCGGGTGCTGGAGGGGGCGCGGGTGGTGGAGCTCCAGCGGCTCGTGCGCGAGGTGGTGCTCGAGGGGCCGGCCCGGGCGCTGGTGGCGCGGCTCGTCGGCGCCTCCTCGCCCGATGGGGAGGGGGCTCCCCCCTCGGTGAAGCGGTTCGTGCGCTACGGGGCGAGCCCCCGGGGCGCGCAGGCGCTGGCGCTCGGGGCCAAGGTGCGGGCGCTGGCGGCGGGGCGGGTGCACGCGGCGGCGGCGGACGTGATCGCGGTGGCCCGGCCGGCGCTGCGCCACCGGCTGCTGCTCAACTTCGAGGGCGAGGCGGAGGGGGCGTCGGTGGAGGGGATCCTCGGGGAGATCCTCGAGGCGGCCGGGTAGGTCCCCGCGTTTGACCCGCCCCCCCCCTCCGCGCGATGATGGCCCCGTGCGCAGGCGGGATCTCGAACGGCTGGTGGGCGACCTGGAGGCGGAGGACGCCTTCGCGCGCCTCGACGCCGAGAAGCGGCTGCGGGAGGAGATGCAGACCGACTTCGGCTTCCGGTGGGACGCCCCGGCCGAGTCCCGCAGGACCGCCGTCGCCCGCCTGCGCGCCCACGTCGAGGAGCAGCGGAAGCGGGAGAAGGCCCGCCTGGCGGGGAAGAAGGGGCTCGCCTCCCTCGACCTCCAGCAGCTCAAGGGCATGACGCCGGCCCAGGTGGAGAAGCACCTCCAGAACCTCCTCGGGAAGGCGGG
>JAKLKS010000091.1 GCA_023150535.1 Planctomycetota bacterium | reverse complement strand
GGCGATCCTGCCGGCGTTCCTCATGGTCGATCCTCCGCGAGCACGGTTCCGGGCGGGGACGCCCCGGGGCGGCCCTCCAGCACCTTCAACACTACAGCCCGGCGAGGGTAGCGGTCAAGGGCCGGAGGCGGGGGTAGGGGGGGGCTCCCCGTGACCCTCCTCCTCCCCGGCCTCGTCCTCCGGGGGGAGGTCCTCCTCCTCCTCCTCGACGTCCTCCACGTCCTCCTCGGGGTCGGCGGCGTCGGCGGACGGGTCCCCGTCCGGGGGCTCCGGCCCTTCGGGCAGGGGCTCCGCCGGCTCCCCGGAGGGCTCGGGCGCCGTCTCCCTCGGCTTCGCGGCCTCCTTCTCCTCGTTCACGACGCGGGCCACGTCCACGAGGAGGTCGCCCCCGGCGAGCGCCACGAGCCGCACCCCCTGGGTCGCCCGGCCGATGGCCCGGCAGGAGGAGGCCTGCGTGCGGACGATCATCCCGTTCTGCGTGATGAACAGGAGGTCGTCGTCGGGCTGGACGCTTAGGACCGACACCACGGGGCCGTTGCGGTCCGTCACCCGGATGTTGATGACCCCCATGCCCCCGCGGCCCCGGACCGGGTACTGGGCGATGGTGGTGCGCTTCCCGAAGCCCCGGGCGCAGGCCGTGAGCACCGTGGTGGCCTCGTCCACGGCCATGAGGGAGACGACCCGGTCCTCGGCCCCGCGCAGCCGGATCCCGCGGACTCCCCGGGTGTTCCGCCCCATGGGGCGCACCGAGGAGCCGGGGAAGCGCAGCGCGTAGCCCCCGGCGGTCGCCAGCAGCATCTCCTGCCGGGGCCGGGCGAGGACGACGTCCACGAGGGAATCCCCCTCCTCCAGCTTGATCCCGATGATCCCCCCCGTGCGGGGGCGGGAGTACTCCTCGAGGGGGGTCTTCTTCACCAGGCCCTTGAGGGTGGCCATGACGAGCATCCGGCCGCCGTCGAAGCGGTCCACGGGGATGACCGAGGCCACCTTCTCCCCCTCGAGGGGAAGGAGGTTGACCAGCGCCCGCCCCTTGCTCGTGCGGGCCCCCTGGGGGACGTGGAAGACCCGGAGCCAGAGGACCCGCCCCTTGTCGGTGAAGAACAGGAGGTAGTCGTGGGTGGAGGCCACGTGGAGGGCCGCGAGGTGGTCCTCCTCCTTGGTCTCCGCCCCGGTGACCCCCCGCCCCCCGCGGCCCTGCGTGCGGTAGGCCGCCACGGGGGTGCGCTTCACGTAGCCCTCCCGGGAGAGGGTCACGATCACCTGCTCCTCGGGGACGAGGTCCTCCATCTCGAGGACCGCGGCCTCGCCCGTGATCTCCGTCCGGCGGGCGTCGCCGTACTTCTCCTTCAGCTCCTCGAGGTCCTCCACGATGAGCTGGAGGACCAGCTTCTCGTCGGCGAGGATCGCCCGGTACTCGGCGATCTTCTCCATGACCTCGGCGTACTCCTTCTCGAGCCTGTCCCGCTCGAGCCCCGTGAGCTTCTGGAGGCGCATCTCGAGGATGGCGTTGGCCTGGACGACGGACAGCCCGAACCGCTCCCGCAGGCCGCGCCGGGCCTCCTCGCCGTCGCGGCTGCGCCGGATGAGGGCGATGACCTCGTCGATGTGGTCGAGCGCGATGCGGAGCCCCTCGAGCACGTGGGCGTGGCGCTCGGCCTGCCGGAGGAGGAAGCGGGTGCGGCGGCGGATCACCTCGATGCGGTGGTCCCGGAAGCGGAGCAGCATCTCCTTGAGGGGGAGGGTCTGGGGGCGCCCGTCCACCAGCGCGACCGCGTTCACCCCGAAGGTCTCCTGGAGGGGGGTGCGCTTGAACAGGTTGTTGAGGACCACCTCGGGGTCGAAGTCCCGCTTGACCTCGACGACGAGGCGGATCCCGTCCATGTCGCTCTCGTCCCGGAGGCCGCTCTCGCGGGCGATGCCGTCGAGGCGGCCGGAGTTGACGCCCTCGGCGATGGCCTCGATGAGGCGGGTGAGGTTCACGTTGTAGGGGATCTGGGTGAAGACGATCTGGGTCCTGCCGCCGCGCTTCTCCTCGAAGTGGTGGCGGGCCCGCACGACGAGCTGCCCCCGGCCCGTGGCGTAGGCCCGGGCGATCCCCTCGCGGCCGCAGATGAGACCCCCCGTGGGGAAGTCGGGGCCGGGGAGCGCCTCCATGAGCCGCTCGAGGGTGACGTCGGGGTTCTCGATGACGAGGATGAGCGCGTCGCAGACCTCGCGGAGGTTGTGGGGCGGGAGGTTCGACGCCATGCCCACGGCGATGCCGGACCCGCCGTTGACGAGGAGGTTGGGGAGGCGGGAGGGGAGGACGGTCGGCTCGTCCCGCGTGTCGTCGTAGTTGCGGACGAACTCCACCGTCTCCTTCTCGAGGTCCTCGAGGAGCTCCATGGCCGGCCCCGTCAGGCGGGCCTCGGTGTAGCGCATGGCCGCGGGGGGGGAGCCGTCGATGGCCCCGAAGTTCCCCTGCCCGTCCACGAGGGGGGCCCGCATGACGAAGTCCTGCGCGAGCCGCACGAGGGTCGGGTAGACGACCCCCTCGCCGTGGGGGTGGTAGTTGCCGGAGGTGTCGCCGGCGATCTTGGCGCACTTCCTGAACTTGGCCCTCGGCCCGAGCCCGAGGTCGTTCATGGCGACGAGGATGCGCCGCTGGGAGGGCTTGAGCCCGTCGCGCACGTCGGGGAGGGCGCGCGAGACGATGACGCTCATCGCGTACTTCAGGTAGGAATCGCGCAGTTCCTCCTCGATGAGGAGATCGGTCACGCCCGTGGGCTCGGCAGGGGGCGGATCGGTCGCCGGATTCTCGGGCTTCATGGGCTTCCCCGGAGGCCTCGGAGGAGGGCCTTCCCGGGGCCCCCGACCGATCGCCGTAAGTCCATGTAATCAAAGACTTTGAGTTTGACCGAAGGGGCCCCGGGAAGGGAAGGAAATTCGGCCCGCGGCGGGGGGCGTCGGGATCCCGGATCGGGGGGCGGCGGCGGCCCCGCGGGGGGGGCCCGTGACGGGGTCGGGGGAGGGTGCCCCGCGGGGGCCCGGCGGGGCCTATCATGGGGTCCCCCGGCGCCCGCTCCCCACGGAAGGAGAAGGCCGATGATCCTCGCGACCCTGTTCCTCGCCGCCGCCGCCGCCGCGGCCGGCGACGCCCCCCAAGCCCGCCACGAGGGCCCCCTGGCGAAGGTCATGGAGGACGCGAAGTCCGGGGGGAAGCGGATCCTCCTCGGGTTCACCGCCGGCCCCGGCGCCGCCGCCCGGGCCCCGGCACCGCCGACGGCCGCCCACGATTTCTTCTCGGAGCTGGAGCTCTTCCTCCGCACGAGGTCGCGGGAGGCCCGGTCGCGGGAGCCCGGCTCCCACCTGCTGCTCGCCGAGGCCTCGGCCGCCAACGCCGCCGAGGGCTCGCTCACCGGGAGGCTCTCCTGGGCCCGCTACGCCCACCCCCGGGCCCTCCTCGGGATCCCCGCGGCGGACGCCGCGGCGCTCGGCGCGGGGGACGGGGACCGGGTGCGGGTGCGGAGCAACTGGGGGCAGGCGGTGCTCCCGATCCGCGTGGACCGCGGCCTCCCCCCGGGCGTGGTGACGGCCCCCCACCGGGACCCCGCCGTGCGGGGGCTCCTGCGCTGGCGGCGGGAGCCGGTGCTCCGCAGCCTCGACCTCCGGCCCGACCGCGTCTCGCTCGAGCGCGCGGGGGAGGCGGACCGTGCCTAGCGCCCCGGCCCGGGCCGTGGCCCGGAGGATCCTGCTCGACCTCGACCGCTGCACGGGCTGCCGGGCCTGCGGGGCGGCCTGCCACGCGGGGCACCACGGGCAGACCAACCTCTCCGCCGGCGTGGTGGACGGCGCGGCGGTCCTCCCCGTGCACTGCCGCCACTGCGAGCACCCGGCCTGCGCGGAGGCCTGCCCGAGGGGGGCGCTCTACCGGGACGCCTCGGGCTTCGTCCGCCGCTCGGAGCTCCTCTGCGTGGGGTGCCGGACCTGCGCCATCGCCTGCCCCTTCGGGGTCATCCCCGACGACCTCAGGCGCCACGTCTCCCCCAAGTGCGACCTCTGCGTGGACCGGGTCCTCGCGGGGGGCGTCCCGCGGTGCGTGGCGACCTGCACCTCGGGGGCCCTCTCCTTCGCGGAGCTGGAGGCGAGCGCCGGCTCCCCGGAGTACGTCGGCGGCCGGATCCGCTCGCGCACCATCGTGAGGAGGGCATGACCATGGCCGACCAGGGGGCGGCGGGCGGCGGACCGGCTCCGGGGGTCGCCGACCTCGCGGATCGGGCCAGGGCGCTGGAGCGGGCCGGGCGGGCGCGGGAGGCCGTGGCCCTCTGGGAGGAGGCGCTCCGCATCGAGGAGCGCACCGACCTCCTGCTCGAGCTCGGCAACCTCTACAACGACGTGGGCCGCATCGAGGAGGCCATCCGGGTCTACGGCCGGGTGCTGGAGCGGAGCCCCGACGCGGCGGCGGGGCACTACGGCCTGGGCCTCGCCCTCTACCGGGCGGCGGAGGTGCAGGAGGCGATCGGCTGCTTCCGGCGGGTCGTGGCCCTGGACCCCGAGTGGCTCACGGCCCGGTACTGGCTCGGCCTCGCCCTCTACCACCGGGGCGACCTGGACGAGGCCATCGGCGCGTTCCGGGAGCTGCTGGCCGTGAGCCCGGGCTTCACCATCGCCTGGTACAACCTCGGCACCGCCGCGGCCCAGAAGTGCGACAGCGACCTCGTGCTCCTCGCCTTCGGGAAGGTCCTCGAGCGCAACCCCCGCTCGCAGGTCGCCCACTACCAGATCGGCGTGGCCCACTTCCGCAAGGGGAACCTCGACGAGGCGCTGGCGGCCTTCCGCGCGGCCGTCGAGATCAACCCGGAGGACCGCAAGTCGCTGGAGAACCTGCGGGCCCTCGAGGACATGCGGCTTCGCTTCTCCTGATCGGCACGGACGGAGACGGACATGGACGGCTTCGGCGAGTGGATCTGGTTCCTGCTGGTGTTCCCCGGCGCCGCCTTCGCGGCGGGCCTGGGCCTGGTGCTGTCCTGGGCCGACCGGAAGGTCTCCGCGATGGTCCAGTGGCGCAGGGGGCCCCCGCCGTCCCAGCCCTTCCTGGACGTGGCGAAGCTCCTCGGGAAGGAGGTCGTCGTGCCGGCGACCTCCTGGCCCGCGGGCTTCCTCGCCTTCCCCTTCGCCGCCTTCGCCGCGGCCTCCCTGGCGGCGGCGCTCTCCTGGCACGCCGCCCTCGGGCTCCCGGGCCGCGCCCCGGGGGACCTCGTCGTCGTCCTCTACCTCCTCGCCGTGCCCCCCCTCGCCGCCATCCTGGGAGGGGCCGCCTCCGGCAACCCGCTCGGCGCGGTGGGGGCCTCGAGGCACATGGTCCTCGTGCTCGGCTACGAGCTCCCCCTGGCGGCGGCGCTGCTCGTGGGCGCCTTCCAGGTGCGGACCGTCGGGGGAGGGGAGGCCGCCGCGGGCACCCTCTCCCTGGAGGGGATCGCGCGGTTCCAGGCCCTCGCGGGGGACGCCGTCGGGCGCCCCTCGGGGATCCTCGCCCTGCTCGTGGCGCTGCTCTGCTGCCAGGCGAAGCTCGGCCTCGTGCCCTTCGACCAGGCCGAAGCGGACACCGAGATCGCCGAGGGCGCCTTCATCGAGTACTCCGGGCCGCCCCTGGCGATCTTCCGGCTGACCCAGGCGGTGCTCCTCGCGGCGATGCCCGCGCTCCTCGTGGCCGTCCTGTGGAACGGATCGGCGGGGACCCCCGGCGGCCGGGCCGCCCTCGCCGGGAAGGTCCTCCTCGTCGTGGTCCTGCTCGTGCTCGTGAAGAACACCAACCCGCGGGTCCGGATCGACCAGGCCCTGCGGTTCTTCTGGGGCCCCGTCACCGCGGCCGCGGCCCTCGCTCTCCTCCTCGCGCGGATGGGATGGTGACCATGGCGGAGACGGCCGCTCCGTTCCTCCCCCGGGCCCTCCGGGGGAGCCCCTGGGTCTTCCACGTCGGGACCTCGGGCTGCAACAACTGCGACATCGAGATCGCCGACTGCCTCACGCCGCGCTTCGACGTGGAGCGCTTCGGCGTCCGCCTCGTCGGCAGCCCGCGCCACGCCGACGTGCTGCTCGTCTCCGGGCCCGTCTCCCTCGCCTGCCGCCGCCCGCTGCAGGAGACCTGGCTCGACATGCCCTCGCCCCGCGCGGCGCTCCTCGTGGGGGCCTGCGCCTGCAGCATGGGCGGCTACCGGGACGCCTACGGGGTCGCGGGCCCGGCGGACCGGGTCCTCCGCGAGGTGGAGCCGGGGGCGCGGATCGCCTACGTGCCCGGCTGCCCGCCGAAGCCCGAGACCATCATCGCGGGCCTCGTCCGCCTGCTGGAGGCCCCGTGAACGACGCGGCGGCCGTGGGCGCGGCGCTCCGGGAGGCCCTGGGGGGGCGCGTGGAGCCGGCGGTCCGCTCCCCGCGGCGCCTCTACGCGAGCCTGGAGGCGCGGGACCTGCCGGAGGCGGCGCGGTGGCTCCTCGCCCGCCTCCCCGGGTGCCGCCTGGCGACCTGCACCGGCATCGACCTGCGCGACGGGGTGGGGCTCTTCCACCACTTCGCGGTGAACGGGAGCCCCCTCGTGATCACGCTGAAGGTCCTCCTCCCGAAGCCCGACCCGCGGGCCCCCTCCCTCCTCCCCCTGACCGCCGCCGCGGACTGGATCGAGAGGGAGATCCGGGACCTCCTCGGCGTCTCCTTCGAGGGCCGCCCGGCGGAGGGGCGGTTCCTCAAGCCGGAGGAGCTCGCGGGGTCCTTCCCCCTGCGGCGCGGCTTCGACCCGGCCGCCTCCCGGGAGAGGACCGATGGCTGACCCCTCCGCCCCCTCGGTCATCGAGATCGGCCCCTTCCACCCGCTGCTCGAGGAGCCCGTGGGCTTCTCCCTCACGGTGGAGGGGGAGCGCGTCGTCGCCATCGAGGCCCGGATGGACTACATCCACAAGGGCCTCGAGAGGCTCGCCCAGGAGCGCACCTACGACATGGTGCCGATCCTGCTGGAGCGGATCTGCGGGATCTGCTCGGTCACCCACAGCGTCTGCTTCTGCCACGCCGTGGAGGACCTCCTCGGGGTCGCGATCCCGCCCCGGGCCGCCTACGTGCGGACCATCCTGGGGGAGATCGAGCGGCTCCACAGCCACCTCCTGTGGGTCGGGCTCGCGGGCCACTTCATCGGCTACAACACGGTGTTCATGTGGGCCTGGAAGTACCGGGAGCCCGTCTGCGACCTCTTCGAGATGCTGACGGGCCACCGGCAGAACTCGGCCATGCCCCTGGTCGGCGGCGTGCGGCGCGACCTCCCCGTGGAGCACTTCCCCGCGGCGCGCCGGATCCTCGACGAGCTCGAGGGGCAGGTCGAGCGGCTGACCGCGGCGGTCCTCGACGACCCGGTGCTGGCGGCCCGCCTCGGCGGGGTCGGCGTCCTCACGGCGGCGCAGGCGCTCGACTACGGCGTCGTGGGGCCGACGGCGCGGGCCTCCGGGCTCGACACCGACGTCCGACGGGACGAGCCCTACGGGGCCTACGGCGAGGTCGAGTGGAAGGTCGTCACGCGGCCCGGCGGGGACGTCCTCTCCAAGGCCGTCGTGCGCCTGCTGGAGATCCCCGAGTCCATCCGGATCCTGCGCCAGTGCATGGACCGGATGCCCCCGGGGCCCATCGACCTCGGCCTCCTCCACGTCCCGCCGGGGGAGGGGATCGGGCGCTACGAGGCGCCCCGCGGCGAGGACGTCCACTACGTGCGGAGCGACGGGACGAACATGCCCGCGCGCCTGAAGGTCCGCGCCCCCTCCTTCGTGAACATCCCCTCCTTCCGCGCCTCCTGCCTCGGCGCGCCGCTGGCGGACGTGATGATCACGCTGGCCGCCTGCGACCCCTGCTACTCCTGCACCGAGAGGGCGGTGGCGCTCCTCGCCCCGGGCGGGGGGCCCGCGGCCGGCGTCCCCGGCCTCCTGGAGGCCTCCCGGCGCAGGACCCTGGAGGTGGCCCGGGAGCTGGGGCGCCGCCCCGCGCCGGGCCCGGGCCCGGACCGGTGGGAGGGCTAGGCCGTGGACCCCCTCCTCCCGACCCTCCTCCTGCCCGTCCTCCTCCCGGCGGCGGCGGGTGCGCTGGCGCTCCTCGTCCCGGGCCGCCGCCACGCGGCCTCCTCCGCGCTCGGGGTCGCCGGGGCGCTCGGGCTCCTCGGCGCGGGGCTGCGCCTCCTCGACGTCCGCGGCGGGGTCTCCCTCCCCTGGCTCGCGCTCGGGCCGCTGGAGGCGCGCTTCGCGCTCCGCTCCGACGGCTTCTCCTCCTGGGCCGTCGCCTTCTGCGGGGTGCTCGCCCTGGCGGCGGCGCTCTACGGGGCCGGCTGGTGGAAGGGGAGGGGCGGCGCCCCGGGGCGGCACACGGCGCTCCTGCTCCTGGCCGCCGCGGGGGCCGCCGCGGCGCTCCTCGCCGACGACCTCCTCGTGCTGGTCCTCGGCTGGGAGGCGGTGACGGCCTGCCTCTTCTTCCTCGCGGTCTCCGGCCGCGAGGACGGCGGTCCGGCCGCGGCGAAGGCCTGCGCCGTCCTCGGCGTGGGGGACCTGGCCCTCCTCCTCGGGGCGGTCCTCGTCGGCCTCGAGGGGGCCGCCGCCGGCGCCGCGGAGCCCTGGTCCCTCTCGGGGCTCGCCGCCGGCCCCCTGGACGCCTCCCGGCCGGGCCCGGCCGCGGCCTTCCTGCTCCTCCTCCTCGCGGCCATGGCCAAGGCCGGCGCCATGCCGGCCCACTCCTGGATCCCGACGATGTCCACGACCACCCACGCCTCGGTCATGGCCTTCCTGCCGGGCTCCCTGGACAAGGTCCTCGGGATCTACCTCCTCGCGCGGACGAGCCTGGACTGGTTCCTCCCCTCCCCCGGGCTGCGCGCCCTGGTGGCGGGGATCGGGGCGGTCACCATCATCGGCGGCGTGTTCATGGCCATGGTGCAGCACGACCTGCGGCGGCTCCTGTCCTTCCACGCCGTGAGCCAGGTGGGCTACATGCTGCTCGGCATCGCCACGGGCACCGCGGTGGGGGCCATGGGCGGCATCTTCCACATGGTCAACCACGCCCTCTACAAGGCCTGCCTCTTCCTCGGCGCGGGGGCCGTGGAGAGGGAGACCGGCACCCTGGAGCTCGACCGCCTCGGGGGGCTCGGCAGGGCCATGCCCGTGACCTTCGGCTGCATGTTCGTCGCGGCCCTCTCCATCTCCGGGATCCCGCCCCTCAACGGCTTCGTCTCGAAGTGGCTCGTCTACCAGGGCTGCGCCGCCGCCGGCTGGCCGGAGCTGCTGGTGCTCGCCCTCTTCGGGTCGGTCCTCACGCTGGCCTCCTTCGTGAAGGTCCTCCACTCCGTCTTCTGGGGGGCGCGGCCCTCGCGGCTGGACGGGGCGGCGGAGCGGGCCGGCGCGGGGGTCCCGGCCTCCATGGTCCTGCTGGCGGCGGCCTGCGTGGTGCTGGGGGTGTTCGCCGGGCCGGCGCTGGAGGCCTTCGTCGGCCCGGCCGCCGGGCTGGGGAGCGGCGGGGCGGGGGCCCTCGACGGCTCCGCGGCGCTGCGGGCCCCCGTGGACGGGGCTCCGGCCCCCGCCGCGGACCTCCCGGGCGGCGTCCTCGCGCCGATCCCCCTGACGATCCTCCTCCTGCTCGGCGCGCTCCCGGCCCTCGGCCTCGCCCGGACGGCGTCCACGGGGGCCCGCCGGGTGCGGCCCCCCTTCGTCGGGGGAAGGAACTTCGACCGGGAGATCCACCGGTTCCCCGGCACCGGCTTCTACGGGACGGTCCGGGAGGTCCCGGGGATCGGGCGCCTCCTCTCCGCCGGCGAATCGGGCCGCCTCGACGCCCACGAGATCCTCCGGCGGGCGGGGGCGCCGGCGGTGGACCTCCTCCACCGCGCCCACACCGGCCTGCTGCAGGACTACGCCTCCTGGGCGCTGCTCGGCTGCGCCGCGGTGCTCGGATTCCTCCTCCTGAGGTGACCATGGATCCCGTCCTCGCCGGACTCGCCGCCCTCGTCGTCCTCGGCTCCGCCGCCGCGCTGGCGATGCGGAACCTCCTCTCCGCCGTGATCGCCGTGGGGATCGCGGGGATGGGCCTCGCCATCCTCTTCCTCCTGCTCGGGGCCCCGGACATCGCCATCACGCAGGTCGTGGTGGAGGTGATCGTCGTGACCGTGATGATCCGCGCCGTCGCGCGCACGGGGGACGAGGAGGAGGGGAGGCCGCGCTCCCCCGCCGCGATCCTGGCCGGGGCGGGGGCGGCCCTCGTGATCGGGGGCGCAGCGCTCGCCGCCTTCGCGGCGCTCCCCCCCCTCGGGGCGCCCCGCCCGACCCCCTCCTTCTGGTACCTCGCGGAGTCCCTCCCCGGAGCGGGGGCGGCCAACGCCGTCACCGCCATCGTGCTCGACTTCCGCGGCTACGACACCCTGGGGGAGGCGACCGTGATCCTCGCCGCCGTCGCGGGCGCCCTGGTCGTCGCCCGCGGCTCCGGGGGCGGCGCCGCCGGGGAGCGGGACGGCGCGGAGGCCGCGGAGCCCGCGGAGGCGCCCGCGCCCGCGGCCCCCGCCGCGGCCAGGGGGCGGGAGGAGGCGATCCGTGCGCAGGGATGAGGAGGGCCTCTCGGAGATCGTGCGCACCGTGGCCCGGGAGACCCTGGCCGTGATCCTCGTCTACGGCCTCGGCCTCGCCTTCTACGGCCACCTGACCCCCGGCGGGGGGTTCCCGGGCGGGGTCTGCGCCGCCTGCGGCCTCGTGATGGCGGTCCTGGCCTCCGGGAACCGGTCCGGCTTCGTCGCCGCGATCCGCGGACGGGTGGCCGCGCTGGAGGCCTTCGGCGCCCTCGGCTACCTCGGGGTGGCGGCCCTCGGCTGGACCGCCGGCCAGTTCATGCAGTCCTCCCTGCCGCGCGGGACCCCCTTCACGCCGGAGGGGGCGCCGTTCCTCGTCATCCTCAACCTCGCCGTCCTCCTCAAGGTGGGCGCGGGGCTCTTCGCGGGGTTCGCGGCGCTGGTCGCCTTCGGGCGGGAGGCGCCCCCGGCCGGCGGGGGGGAGGGGCGGGCATGATCCTCTACGCCCTCGTCCTCGTCCTGCTCGGGCTGGGGATCCACGGGCTCCTCGCGAAGAGGAACCTGCTCAAGAAGATCATCGCCCTGGCGATCCTCGACTACGGCGTGAACCTCCTCCTCATCGTCGTGGGGTACCGCGCCGGGGGCGGGGCGCCCATCCTCCTGCCCGGGGAGGACCCGGCCGCCTTCGCGCGGGGGAGCGTGGACCCCCTGCCGCAGGCGCTCGTGCTCACCTCCATCGTCATCGGCCTCGGCGTGACCATGCTGCTGGTGGCCATGGCGCTGCGCCTCCACCAGCGCTACGGGACGCTGGACGTGGACCGCATGGACCGGCTGAGGGGATAGCGCCATGGAACGGTTCCTCCCGCTCTTCACGGCCGTCCCCCTGCTGGCGGGCTTCGCCTGCCTGCTGCTCAAGAGGGCGGCGCCCCGGGCGGCGCCGGCGCTCTCCGTCGCCTCCATGGCGACGCTCCTCCTCCTCGCCTCCGCGGCGGCGATCCGCGGGGAGGAGGGGGTCGCCTTCGCCGGGGGATGGGGGGTCCGCTCGTCCGGGGAGGGGTCCTTCGTCGCCGGCATCGCCCTCGTCCTCGACGGGCTCTCGCGGCTCTTCCTCCTCCTCGTCGCGGTGGTGGGGACGGCGTCGGCGGTCTTCGCCCTGCGCTACCTCGCCCCGGAGGAGGGGCTCCCGCTCTTCCACGTGCTCTTCAACCTCCTCGTGGCGGGGATGAACGGGGCCCTCCTGGCGGGGGACCTCTTCAACCTCTACGTCTTCCTGGAGGTCGCGAGCCTCGCCTCCGTGGGGCTCGTGGCCTGGCGCACCGGGGGGGCGGAGGTGGAGGCCGCGCTCAAGTACCTGGTCCTCGGGACGCTCTCCTCCGCGGCGATCCTCCTCGGGATCACCGTCCTCTACGCGGCGACGGGCTTCCTGAACATGGCGGACCTGTCCGTGGCCGTCTCCGGCGGGGCGGTCCCGCGGGTCCCGCTCCTCCTCGCCGCCGGCCTCTTCGTCGCCGGCTTCGGCATGAAGACCGCGGCCATGCCCTTCCACGCCTGGCTGCCGGACGCCCACCCCAGCGCCCCGGCCCCCATCTCCGCCATGCTCTCGGGGCTCCTCATCAAGACCCTGGGGATCTACGCGCTCCTCCGCGTCCTCCCCGTGGTGACGGGCATGGACGGGGACCTGCGCGCGGTCCTGACGGCGCTGGGGCTCCTGTCGATGTGGGGCGGGGTGCTCCTCGCCCAGGCCCAGGACGACCTCAAGCGCATCCTGGCCTACCACTCCGTGAGCCAGATGGGGTACGTCCTGGTCGCCGTGGCCTGCGGCACCTGGCTCGGGGTGGCGGCGGGGATCTTCCACGCGGTCAACCACGGCCTCTTCAAGTCCGCGCTCTTCCTCTCCTCGGGCTCCCTGGAGCGGGTGGCCGGGACGCGGAGGCTCTCGGGCATGGGGGGCCTGTTCCGCAGGGCCCCGGCGACCTCCGCGGGGCTCCTCGGCGCCTGCCTCTCCATCTCGGGGGTCCCGCCCTTCAACGGCTTCTGGAGCAAGCTCCTCATCCTCGTCGCCCTCCTGTCGGCCGGGCAGCCCGCGATGGCCGGCCTCGCGGCGGGGGCGGCCCTCATGACCCTGGTGACCTTCGTGAAGGTCCAGCGCAAGGCCCTCTTCGGCCCCCTCCCGGCCCGCCTCGAGGGGGCCCGCGAGGTACCCGCCTCCATGTTCCTCCCGGTCCTGGCCCTGGTGCTCCTCTGCCTGGCGAGCGGGCTCCTGTGGCCGGCGGGGGTGGACGGCCTCGTCGGATCGGCCGCCGACGCCGTGGCCTCGCCGGACGGCGGGCCCGGGGCGGTGCGCGCCTACGTGGAGAGGGTCCACGGGGGAGGACCCCGGTGAGGACCGCGGCCGCCGCCCTGCTCTGCTGGATCGCCTGGATCGCGTCCACCGGCGCCCTCGACCCCGTCGGCCTCGCCGCGGGGGCGGCGGCCTCCGCCGCCGCGGCGCTGGCCCTGCGGAGGGAGGGGGCGGAGGCGGGCCTCGTCCTCCTCCACCCCGTGCGCCTGTTCTGGGCGCTGGTCTACCTGCCGGTGCTCCTCGCCTTCATCGTGCGCTCCAACCTCGACGTGGCCCGGCGCGTGATCGACCCGCGGCTCCCCATCCGCCCCGGGATCGCGAAGGCCCGCACGACCCTCCGCAGCCTCCCCGCGCGGGCGGCGCTGGCCAACAGCGTCACCCTGACCCCGGGGACGATGTCCGTGGACCTCGTGGGCGACGTCCTCTACGTCCACCGGATCTGGGTGCCGGAGGAGGACCCCGACGGCGCGACCCGGCGCGAACTCGAGCCCTTCGAGGGGCTCCTGCGGAGGATCTTCGAATGAACGCCATGGACCTCCTCCTGGCCGGCCTCCTCCTCGGGGCGGCCCTCTGCCTGTGGCGGGCCCGGGCCGGCCCGACTCCCGCGGACCGCGCCGTCTGCGTCGACATCCTCGGGATCCTGATGGTGGGGTTCTGCGCGGTGCTCTCGGCGAGGACCGGGAGGGACCTCTACCTGGCGGTGGGGCTCTCCTGGGCGCTGCTCTCCTTCGTGGGGAGCCTCGCCCTGGCGAAGCACCTGGAGGGGAGGCGCTTCGATGACTGACCCCTCGGGCCCCCGGGAGATCGCCGCCTTCGCGCTCATGGCCGCCGGGGTCGGATTCGACCTCCTCGGCTGCGTCGGGCTCGTCCGCCTCCCCGACGTCTACAACCGCCTCCAGGCGGGGACGAAGTGCGTGACGCTGGGGACCTTCCTCCTCCTGCTCGGGGTGATCCTCCTCTCCGGCCTCGACGCCATGGGCTGGAAGGCGCTTCTCTGCCTCGCCTTCCTGTCCGTGACCTCCCCGACGGCGGCCCACGCCATCGCCCGGGCCGCCCACCGCTCCGGCGTGCCCCTCGCGCCCGGCTCCGTCCTGGACCGCTACGCTGAGGACGGCGAGGGCCGGGAGGGGCCGGAGCCCGCCGGCGGGCCCTCCGGGGACGCGGGGGAGGGGCGCCCGTGAGGTGGCCCAAGGTCCGCGAACTCCGGGAGGCGGTCGTCTCCGTCCTGCGGGGGCCCTGCACCGCCGACTTCCCCGCCTCGCCGACGCCGCTCCCGCCTTCGATCCGCGGGAGGCCCGCCTACCGCGCGGAGGGATGCATCGGCTGCGGCGCCTGCGCCCAGGTCTGCCCGGCGGGCGC
>JAKLKS010000090.1 GCA_023150535.1 Planctomycetota bacterium | reverse complement strand
GCAGAGCGACCGCCCTACCGGACGGACGCTACTGCGTCGGAGGGACTGGCCTTCTCATCCCATCTCGGTACTGATCAGGGTCGGGTTGGGTACTGATCACTTCCCGCCCGCGCCGCAGCGGCAGTCCAGGCACCCGTGCTCCGCGCAGGTGCCGCAGGACTCGAGGACCCGCTTCCGCAGGGCCTCCCGGGCGCGGTGGACGCGCACCGCCGCGTTGCCCGCGGTGAGCCCCCTCGAGGCGGCGAACTCCTTCACCGCCATGCCCTCGACCTCGATGCGCTGGAGGGCCTCCGCGTACTCCGGCTTGAGGGTCCCGGCCAGCCGCCCCACGCAGGCGCAGACCTCCTCGAGGGTCTCCGAGCCCTCCGCGGGGTCCTCGAGCTCCCGGGCGAAGGCCTCGAGGGCCCGGTCGCCCGCGGCGCGGCGGCGGCGGTGATCGATGATCGCGTTGCGGAGGACCCGGTAGAACCAGGCGACCGCCGACTCCGACTTCCGGATCGTCGCCACCTTCGGGAGCGCCCTCCCGAAGGCCTCCTGCAGGAGGTCCTCCGCGGTCTCCCGGCTCCCCACCCGCCGCTCCAGGAACCGCAGGAAGGCGCGGTGGTTCTCCACGAGGACGCGGACCGCCTCCCCCCCCGGCACCGCCGCCCCGCTCTCCAAGGCACCCTCCCCCCTCCGGCCGGTCGGCGCCGGGAAGGGGCGCCAGTGTAATGCCCGGGAGGGGGGTTCCGTCTGCAGGGGCGAAAGGAGGTGCACCATGCCGAACCAGCAGGGCGCGACGCCCCCCGGGGGCGGGGAGACCGTGGAGTGCCCGGTCTGCAGGATGGAGATCGACCCGGAGGAGGCCCCGGCGTCCCTGGAGCACGGGGGAGAGACCTTCCGCTTCTGCAACCTCCGGTGCAGGGACAGGTTCCTGGCCCGCCCGGGGTTCTTCCTGAAGGGGAGGCGGGGGACGGCCGCCCCCCGGCCCCTCACCGCGGGGTGAGCCTGCCGCGGTTAGGGGGCCGGTGCGGCCCTCCCCGGAGCCGGACCCGGGCGGTCCCGCGAGGGGCCGCCCGGGAGGCCCTCGCCGCGATGGAACCCGCCGGGACGGGACCGTAATGCCCCGGTCCTCCGTCCGTCAGCCACAGCGAAAGGAGCCGACCATGACCACCACGCACAGCCACGCCGCCGCCGCCGCCGCCGCTTTCCTCCCCTCCGCCACGGTCCTCGACCCCGTCTGCGGGATGGAGATCGACCCCGCGGACGCCGCCGGCACCCTGGAGCACGGGGGCCGGACCGTGCACTTCTGCAGCCTCTCCTGCCTGGGGAAGTTCCGGACGGACCCCGCCGCCTTCCTCGACGGCGCCCCCGCCGCCCCGCGACCGGCGGCGCCCGCCGCGGCCGCGGGCGCGGAGGAGGCCGAGTACACCTGCCCCATGCACCCCGAGGTGCTGCAGAGGGGCCCCGGGACCTGCCCCCTCTGCGGCATGGCCCTCGAACCGAAGGCCCCCGGGTCCGCGGAGCCCGACGACGCGGAACTCCGGGACATGACGCGCCGCCTCCTCTGGAGCGCGGCCCTCACCCTCCCCCTGTTCCTCGTCGCCATGGCGGAGATGCTCCCGGGCCACCTCCTCCACCGGTTCCTGCCCCCCGCCGCCCAGCCGTGGCTCGAGCTCCTCCTGGCCGCCCCCGTGGTCCTCGTGGCCGGCTGGCCCTTCTTCGAGCGGATGGCGGCCTCGGTCGTCCACCGGAGCCCGAACATGTTCACGCTGGTCGGGATCGGGACCGGGACCGCCTTCGCCTACAGCCTCGTCGCGACCCTCCTCCCCGGCCTCATCCCCCCCGGCCTCCGGGGCCATGACGGGAGGCCCGACCGGTACTTCGAGGCGGCCGCCGTCATCACGACCCTCGTCCTCCTGGGGCAGGTGCTGGAGCTGCGGGCGCGGGCCCGCACGGGTGGAGCCCTCCGGGCCCTCCTGGGCCTCGCGCCGAAGACCGCCCGGCTCGTGGAGGGGGGCGGCGCGGAGCGGGACGTCCCCCTCGAGTCGGTCCGGGTCGGCGACCTCCTCCGCGTCCGCCCCGGCGAGAAGGTCCCCGTGGACGGGGAGGTGGTGGAGGGCGCGAGCGCCCTCGACGAATCCATGATCACCGGGGAGCCCGACCCCGTCCCGAGGGGGCCCGGGGACCGGGTGACCGGCGCCACGCTCAACGGGACGGGGTCGCTGCTCGTCCGGGCGGAGCGGGTCGGCGCCGACACGGTGCTCGCCCGGATCGTGCGCATGGTGGGCGAGGCCCAGCGGAGCCGCGCCCCCGTCCAGCGGCTCGTGGACCGGGTGTCGGGGTGGTTCGTCCTCGCGGTGCTCGGCGTGGCCGCCCTCACCTTCGCGGCCTGGGCGTTCCTGGGCCCCGAGCCCCGCCTGTCCCACGCCCTCCTCTCCTCGGTGGCGGTCCTCATCATCGCCTGCCCCTGCGCCCTCGGGCTGGCGACCCCCATGTCGGTGATGGTCGGGGTCGGGAAGGGGGCCTCCCTCGGCGTCCTGGTGAGGGACGCGGAGGCCCTGGAGACCCTGGAGCGGGTGGACACCCTCGTCGTGGACAAGACGGGGACCCTCACGGAGGGGCGGCCGGCCGTGGTCGCGCTGGTCCCCGCGGGGGGGGTCGCCGAGGCGGACCTGCTCGGCGCCGCGGCCTCCCTCGAGCAGGGGAGCGAGCACCCCCTGGCGGCCGCGCTGGTCGCCGCCGCGAAGGGGCGCGGCCTCTCCCTCGTCCCCCCCTCCGGTTTCCGCTCCGTCACCGGCCGGGGCGTGGAGGGGGAGGTGGCGGGGCGGAGGGTGCTGGTCGGGGGGGAGTCCCTCCTCGCCGACGCCGGCGTGGACGCGACGCCCCTCGCCGGCAGGATCGCGGAGCTGCGGGCCGCGGCGCGGACCGTCTTCCTGGTCGCGGCGGAGGGCCGGCTCCTCGGCGCCGTCGCCGTCGCCGACCCGGTCCGCGCGACCACCCGGGAGGCCCTGCGGCTCCTGCGGGACGAGGGGATCCGGGTCGTCATGGCCACGGGCGACAGCCCGGCCACCGCCGGGGCCGTGGCGCGGGATCTCGGCATCGGGGAGTGGGAGGCGGGGATCTCCCCCGCCGGGAAGGGCGAGCTCGTGGCGCGCCTCCAGGCGGAGGGCCGCGTGGTCGCCATGGCGGGGGACGGCATCAACGACGCCCCCGCGCTCGCCCGGGCGGAGGTGGGCATCGCCATGGGCACGGGCACGGACGTGGCCATGGAGAGCGCCGGGGTGACGCTGGTGAAGGGGGACCTGAGGGCGATTGTCCGGGCCCGCGGCCTCTCCCGTGCCACGATGCGGAACATCCGGCAGAACCTCGTCTTCGCCTTCGGCTACAACGCGCTGGGGGTTCCGCTCGCCGCCGGGGCGCTGTACCCGTTCCTCGGCATCCTGCTCTCCCCCATGGTGGCGGCGGCGGCCATGAGCCTCGGTTCCGTCTCCGTCATCGGCAACGCGCTGCGGCTGCGCCGGGCGCGGGTGTAGGGGGAGCCATGGGAATGCACGCGACGCCGTTCCGGGGCCTCCGCGCCGGCCTCCTCGCCGCCGCCGGCGCCCTCCTCCTCGCCTCCGTCCCCGCGCGGGCCGCGACCCGCGAGTACGACCTCGTGGTGGAGGAGGGGGAGGTCGCCATCGCCGGGAAGCCGCGGCTCGCCCTCACCCTCAACGGCTCGGTCCCCGGACCCACCCTCCGCTTCACCGTCGGCGACGACGCCGTGATCCGGGTCCACAACCGCCTGCGGACGGAGACCTCGATCCACTGGCACGGGATTCTCCTCCCCAACGACCAGGACGGGGTCCCCTACCTGACGACGCCCCCCGTCGCCCCCGGGGCGGTCGCCACCTTCCGCTTCCCCCTGACCCACGCGGGGACCTACTGGTACCACTCCCACACCGGCCTCCAGGAGCAGAGGGGGGTCTACGGAGCCCTCGTCGTCACCCCCGCCGGGGGGGAGGCCGTCGCGGCCGACCGGGAGCACGTCGTCGTCCTCTCGGACTGGACCGACGAGGACCCCGACGAGGTCATGCGCACCCTCATGCGGGGGAGCGACTGGTACTCCGTGCGCAAGGGGACCCTCCCCACCATCGCCGGGGCCTGGCGCGCCGGGAGGCTCGGGTCGTACTTCCGCTCCCAGTGGAACCGCATGCCCCCCATGGACGTCTCCGACGTCGCCTACGACGCCTTCGTCGCCAACGGCCGGGAGCGCCTCGCCCTCGAGGGGAGCCCGGGGGAGACCCTGCGGCTGCGGATCGTCAACGCCTCCTCCTCCACCAACTTCCTCCTCCACTCCTCCCTCGGGCCCCTCACCATCGTCGCCGCCGACGGGCCGGCCGTGGAGCCCCTCCCGGTCGAGGGGTTCATGATCGCCATCGCCGAGACCTACGACGTGATCGTGAAGGTCCCCCCGGAGGGGCTCTGGGAGATCCGGGCGACCTCGCAGGACGGGAGCGGGAGGGCCTCCCTCCTCCTCGGCTCCGGGGAGGAGCACCCGGCCCGGGACCTCCCCGCGCCCGACCTCTACTCCATGGACCACCTCCTCCCGGCGGCCATGGACTCCCTCGGGCTGGGGAAGCGGGGGACGGGGGGCCAGGGGGGGCACGGGGGGCACGGGGGGGCGGAAGCGGGGGCGGAGGCCGCGCCGGTCCGGCCCCTCTCCCCCTACCGCGGGCTCCGCGCGGTCGTCCCCTCGCGGGCGAGGGAGGGGGCGCCGGTGCGGGAGATGGAGCTCCACCTCACGGGGGACATGGTCCGCTACACCTGGTCCATCGACGGGAGGACCCTGGCCGAGGACGGCACCATCCGCATCCGGCGCGGCGAGGTCCTGCGCATCACCCTCGTGAACGACACCATGATGAACCACCCGATGCACCTCCACGGGCACTTCTTCCGCGTCCTCGACGGGGACGACGACCGGGCCCCGCTGAAGCACACCGTGGACGTCCCCCCCATGGGGCGGCGGACCATCGAGTTCGACGCGGACGAATCGGGAGACTGGTTCTTCCACTGCCACGTCCTCTACCACATGGAATCCGGCATGGCCCGGGTCTTCAGCTACGGCCCCGACGGCCACGAGCCGCGGATGGACCCGGGCATGATGGGGAGGACGATCCTCGTCGGAGAGGCCGCCTTCCTCACCACCATGTCCTCGGGCCGGGCGGCGGTGATGTCCGGCCGCTGGGACTTCGGCGCCGCGTGGGACGTCGCCTGGGAGCGGGAGGAGGAGCACGATCACGGCGTGGAGTACGAGGCGGACGCCTTCGCGGAGCGGTACTTCGACGAGAACCTCTCCGCCTCGGCGGGGGTCCGGTTCACGAACGAGGACGACGCCCACGACCGCGGGTTCGCCGGCGCCACCTGGCGCCTGCCGCTCCTCGTGCGCGCCCGGGTCGAGGCGGACACCCGGGGGGACCTGAGGGCGGGCCTGGCGAAGGAGTTCCAGCTCACGGAGCGGCTGGAGCTGTCGCTGGCGGGGCACTACGACACGGGGTCCCGGTGGGAGGGGCGCGCGGGACTCGACTACCTTCTGACGAAGTCGCTGTCGCTCACCGTCGAGGCCCACTCCGACCATGGGGTCGGGGTCGGGTTCACGGTCCGGTTCTGACGCCAAGGGAGGAACGAACATGCCGAGGATCGCCTTCGTCGCGCTGATGGGACTCGCCCTCGCCGCCTGCGCCGCGCCGGAAGGGGGACCGCCCGCGAAGGAGGGGCCCGCCGCCCCCCGCGCCGGGGGCGTGAAGCCCTACCCCCTCTCGACCTGCCTCGTCACGGGGTCGCGGCTCGGGTCCATGGGGGACCCCGTCGTGAAGGTGTACGACGGGCAGGAGATCCGGTTCTGCTGCGACGCCTGCGTGGAGGAGTTCGAGGCGGACCCGGCGAAGTTCCTGGCGATGCTGCCGAAGTAGCCGGGAAGCGCACCCGTCGTCCCGAACCTGATCAGTACCGAACCCGACCCAATTCCTTCAATCTGACGATTTCGGGTCGGGTTCGGTACTGATCAGGTCGGGTTCGGGACGGATCAGGCCTCCAGCTCGGGTTCGAAGCAGGTGCGGGTCGGGCCGCACCGCTCCGGGTTGCAGGGCCGCGAATCCGGCCCCAGGGCCCAGCCCGACCGGTTGCACCACCAGGCCGCGGTGTCCGGCGGGTGCGGGACCTCCGGGGGCGGTCCCTCGTAGCCGGCCACGAACATCCCCTTCGTCCGGAGGTTCCGGCAGAGGGTCCCCTCGAGGATCGACTTCCTGACGGGATGCATGGCTATCTCCCCCTCCCGGCGGCCAGGAGCACCGCGCGCTTCACGCAGACCCGCAGGTGCTGCACCCTGTGCGCGTTGTCGCGCAGCGGCGTCGCCCCCGCCACCGCGGCCTCCGCCGCCGCCTCGGCGGCCTTCGCGCCCGGGGCCTTCCCGGCCAGCGCCGCCGCCGCCGCCTCCGAGAGGAGCGGCACCGGCGCCGCCGCCCCGAGCGCGACCCTCGCCCGCGCCACCTTCCCTCCGTCCATCTCCAGCACCACCGCCGCCGCCGCCGAGGCCCAGTCGAAGGAGGCCTTCTGGTTCACCTCCACGTAGGCGGAGGAGGGGCAGGGGGGCACCACCGCATCGAAGACGAGCTCCCCCGGGCCGATCCGCGCCTCCCGGAGCGGGTCCTCCTCGGGCGCGACGAAGAAGGCGGGGTCCACGGCGGCGGTCCGCCAGGTCGGCTCCCCCTTCCCGTCCACCCCCGTGAGGATCCGCAGCTCCGCGCCCGCGGCGAGGAGCGCCGCCGCCAGGTTGCTCGGGTGCACCGCGCAGCAGAGGCGGTTCCCGAGGATCGCCCCCTCGGCGTGGTCCCCCTCCATCGCGGGGCAGGCGGCCCCTCCCCGCTTCCTGCACTCGAAGAAGGGGTCGCGGAAGTAGGTGCAGCGGGGCCGCTGCAGGAGGTTCCCGGCCAGGGTGGCCGTGGCGCGCACGAGCGGCGTCGCCGCCTCGGCGGCCGCGTCGGCAACGACGGGGCAGGCCGCCCGCACCGCGGGCAGGGTCGCGAGATCGGCGAGCGTCATGCGTCCGCCGAGGTAGGTCTCCCCGTGGTCCCCGGTCCAGGCCTTCCCCATCTCCGGGACGGCCGCGAGGCTCACCATCGTCCCCGGCGTCGAGACGCCGTTCTTCGCGAGGTCGAGGAGGTCGTAGCCGCCCCCCTTGGGGCGGGCCGTCGGGGAGAGGAGCCGCACCGCCTCCTCGCGGGAGGCGGGGCGGGCGTAGGAGAAGGGCTTCATGGCTACCTCCCTCCCTTCTTCGCCGCCTTCGCCTCCGCGAGCGCCGCCAGCACCCGCGCCGGGGTGATGGGCAGTTCGCGCACCCGCGCCCCGGTGGCGTGGAAGACCGCGTTGGCGATCGCCCCCGCCGTCGGCACCGCGGGGGGCTCGCCGAGCCCCGACATCCCGAGCGTGTTCCCCGCGTTGGCCACGGAGAACATCACCGCCTCGATGTCCGGGACGTCCCGCGGCCCGGCGATCCGGTACCCCTCGAGGTCCCCGTGGAGGAGGCGCGCCGTCCCCCGGTCGAGCCGGCGGTCCTCGAAGAGGGCGTAGGAGATCCCCTGGATGACGGCGCCGATGACCTGGCTCTCCGCCGTCAGGCGGTCGATGGCCCGCCCGCAGTCCTGGACCGCCACCACGCGGATCACCCGCACCACGCCGGTCTCGACGTCCACCTCGACCTCGGCGAACTGGCAGCCGGCGATGGCCCCCTCGTAGGCGTCGAAGTAGGCGGCCGGCTTCCCGAGGAAGGTGCGGCTCTCCTCCTCCATGCGGGCGCAGGCGGCCGCCCAGGCCCTCCGGTCCTTCGCCGGGCGGTCCCCGAGGATCGCGGCCCGCGCCTCCTCGGCCGCCATCCGCACCGCGGGCCCGAGCGTGGGCGCCGTGCAGGATCCCCCGGAGCCGGGGCCCGCGGGCCAGGTCGTGTCCCCGAGGTGGATGCGGAGGTCCCCCACCTCGAGGCCCAGCACCTCGGCCGCCACCACCGCCATGACCGTGCGCGTGCCGGTGCCGATGTCCTGGGCCCCGTTGCGGACGTCCACGCCGCCGTCGCGGTGGACCGTGATCTCCACCGTCGCCCGGGCCCGGCCGGTGTGGTACCAGGTGCCCGAGGCCACGCCGACCCCCCGCTTCAGCGGCCCCGGCCCCTCGCCCGGCTTCACGCGGCGCGCCTCCCTCCAGCCGATGCGCTTCGCCCCCTCCTCGAACTGGGCGGCCCGGATCCCGGAGCGGTTGATCCTCGTCCGCAGATCCAGCGGGTCGATGCCCAGCGCCTCGGCCGCCTCGTCCACCGCGGATTCGAGGCCGAAGGCCCCCTGCGGGTGGCCCGGGGCGCGGAAGGCGGTCTGCGGGCCGGCGTGGGTGCAGACGGAGATCTCCTCCTTCGCCGTCCTCCCGAGGTCGTAGATCATCGGGTTCGCCGCCCCCGCGCCCCCCTCGGGGAAGCCGGGGGTGCCGCGGATGCGCGCCGTGTAGGCGAGGAAGGTCCCGTCCTTCTTCAGGCCCATCCTCACGGTCTGCTCCGAGGAGGGGCGGTTCCCGCCCACGAGGTGCTCCTCGCGGCGCTCGAGCATGCAGCGGACCGGGGCCTTCAGTTCCACCGCCGCCCGCGCCGCCTCCAGGGCGAAGCCGGAGCCGGGGGCGGAGGGGCCGAGCTTGCAGCCGAAGCCGCCCCCCATGTGCTCCGTGAGCACCCGCACACGGTTCCCGGACAGCTTCAGGGCGCCGGCGATGCCGTCCCGCACGGAGAAGGTCCCCTGGGTGGAGGCCCAGACCGTGACGGAGCCGTCCTCCTCGGGGCGGACGACGACCCCGTGGGTCTCGAGCGGGGTGTGGACCTGCACCTGCGTCCGGTAGACCCGCTCCAGCACGAGGTCGGCCTTCTCCATGGCCTTCTCCGCGGCCTCGAAGGCGGGGGCGGGGTCCCCCTTCTCCCCGGAGCCGCGGGCGGCGCCGCGGAGGTTGCCCGGCCGGTCGGGGTGGACGCTGGGCGCCCCCTCCGCCGCGGCGTCCTCGAGGGTCGCCACGGCCCGGCCCGGCTCGATCTCCACGCGGCAGAGGGCGAGCGCGGCCTCGAGCCGCTCCTCCGTGTCGGCCACGAGGAAGGCGAGGTCGCGGCCCTCGTGGGTGATGTTCACGCCGGGGCGGACGACCGCCTTCGCGTACCGGACGCCGGGGGCGATCTCCGCGGCCGAGAGGTCGAGCGCCTTGAGTGTCCCGCCGGCGGCGGGGGCGCGGAGCATGCGTCCGTGGAGCATCCCGGGGAGGCGGACGTCGGCGGTGTAGACGGCGCGGCCGGTGGCCTTCGCCACCCCGTCCACGCGGGGGACGGCGGCGCCGACGACGCGGAGGTCGGCGTCCGCGCCCCAGATCTCCGGCTCCCCGTCGGGGACCTCGACCTCCATCTCGCGGGTGTTCCCCTTGAAGCCGGCCAGCGTCTTCCGCTTCGCCATGGCTACCTCCCCCCCTTCATCGCCGCGGCGGCGGAGCGGCAGGCCTTCACGATGCGCGGGTAGGTCCCGCAGCGGCAGAGGTTGCCGGAGAGGGCGTCGCGCACCTCCTCGGCGGTGGGGTCGGGGTTGCGCCGGAGGAGGCCGGCGCAGGAGGTGACCATGCCCGGGGTGCAGAAGCCGCACTGGAGGGCGTCCTCGCGGACGAAGGCCTCCTGGAGCGGGTGGGGCTTCCCGTCGGGGCCGGCGAGGCCCTCGACGGTTGTGATCTCCCGGCCCTCGGCGTCCAGCGCGAGCACCATGCAGGAGGAGGCGGGGACGCCGTCGAGGAGGACGGCGCAGGCGCCGCAGGCGCCGCGGTCGCAGACCTCCTTGGGTCCGGTGAGGCCGAGGGGGCCGCGGAGGGCGTCGAGCAGGGTGGCGCGGGGCTCGAGGTTCACCGCGTGGTCCTTCCCGTTCACGCGGAGGGTGAAGGGGACGGGGCCGGGGCCGAGGACGGGGGTCGCGGGGGCGGCCTCCTGCGTCCAGGCGGCGGCGACGGCGGGGATCGCGGCGGCGCCGCCGGCGGCGACGGCGGCGGCCCCCTTGAGGAAGTCGCGGCGGCCGAGGCTCTTCGACATGGCTGCCCCCTGCGCAAGTAGGTGTCAGACACCTTTTCACTCACGATATCATCCGGCCATGGGCGATCCCGAAGGTCCCGCTCCGACCCCCTCCCCTCCCGACCCGCGGGCGGTGGAATCCCTCGTGGTGCTGGCCGACGGGAAGCCCTGGAAGGGGTTCCCCGACGTGAAGGGGGTGGAGTACAAGGTCCTCCGCAAGCACCCCGAGGGGGGCGGGCTCACGCTGCTGCTCCGGTTCGCGAAGGGGGTCCACTACCCGACCCACCGGCATCCCGGCGGGGAGGAGTACTGGATGCTCGAAGGCACCCTCCGCGACGGCGGGAAGTCCTACGGGCGGGAGGCCTACGTCTGGCACCCGCCGGGGTCGATCCACACGCCCTCGAGCCCGACGGGGTGCGAACTGCTGGTGGTGCTGCCGCGGGCCATCGAGGTGGTGCGGGGGCCGGGCTCCTAGGGGTCCCGTCGGTTCACTCCCCGGGGGAGGGAGCGCGGCCCGTCTCCCGCGCGCCCCTCCCCCTGCAGCCCGAGCCCGTCGCCCCGCCCCTGCGGATGGAACGTCTCCCCCTACCCGCCGCGGCGCAGTCCGAGGTTCATCACCCTGGTCCAGGCCGCGATGAAGTCGTCCACGAACTTCCTCCGGGCGTCGTCGCAGGCATACACCTCGGCGATCGCGCGGAGCTGGGAGTTCGAGCCGAACACGAGGTCGACGTCGGTCCCCGTCCACCGGATCTCCCCGGTCCGGCGGTCGCGGCCCTCGTACACCCCCGCGGCGGACTTCGACGCGGTCCAGGCCGTGCCCATGTCGAGCAGGTTCACGAAGAAGTCGTTCGACAACGCTCCGGGACGGTCGGTGAACACGCCGTGGGAGGAGCCCCGGAAGTTCGCGTTGAGGGCGCGCATCCCGCCGACGAGCACCGTCATCTCGGGAGCGCTCAGGGTGAGGAGCTGGGCGCGGTCCACGAGCAGCTCCGGCGCGGGCAGGTCCGCGCGCGCGCCCGCGTAGTTCCGGAAACCGTCCGCGACGGGCTCGAGGACGGCGAACGACGCGGCGTCCGTCATCGCCTCCGTGGCGTCCGTCCGCCCCGGGGTGAAGGGGACGCTGACGGAGTACCCCGCGTCCGCGGCGGCCCTCTCGAGCGCGGCGCAGCCGCCGAGGACGATCAGGTCGGCCATCGAGACGCGCTTCCTCCCGGACTGCGACCCGTTGAACTCCCTCCGGATCCCCTCGATCACGCCGCCCAGCCGCTCTGGGGCGCGAGGCGCACCCGGCCCCCGTTCGAGCCGCCGCGGTGGTCCGACCCGCGGTACGTCGACGCCGACGCCCACGCGGCCGCCACGAGGTCTTGGACGGTGAGACCGGACCCGATGATCTTCGCCTTGAGGCCGGACACGTCCGCCCCGTCGATCAGCTCGTGGTCCACGGGCGGGACCGGGTCCTGCCAGATCTGCGGCGGGGGGACCTCCGGGCCGAGGAGCCGGCCGTGCGGGCCGAGGTCCCGGTGGGTCAGCTTGTACCAGGCACGGGCGAAGGCCGCGTCGAACGAGGCAGGGTCCTCGAGGAACCTCCGCGAGATCGGCTCGAAGACCGGGTCCATGCGGAGCGCCATGTCCGTCGTGAGCATCATCGGCGCATGGGTCCTGCCCCGGACGTGGGCGTCGGGGACGCCGCTGACGGGCTCCGTCGGGGTCCACTGCCACGCTCCCGCGGGGCTCCTGGTGAGCTTCCACTCGTAGCCGAAGAGGTTCCCGAAGAAGTCGTGAGACCAGTGGTCCGGGGTGAACGTCCAGGCACCCTCGAGGCCGCTCGTGATCGTGTCCTCCGCCCTTCCCTTGCCGTAGGAACACCTCCAGCCGAAGCCCTGCTCCTCGATCGGGGCCGCTTCCGGCTCCGGGCCGACGTGCCCGCCGGGTTCGGCGGCGCCGTGGGCCTTGCCCAGCGTGTGGCCGCCCGCGATGAGGGCGACGGTCTCCTCGTTGTCCATCCCCATGCGGGAGAACGTCATCCGGATGGCCGCCGCCGCGGCGACCGGATCCGGCTTGCCGCCGGGACCCTCGGGATTCACGTAGATGAGCCCCATCTGCGAAGCCGCGAGGGGATGCTCCAGCTCACCGCCGGCGTGGCGCCGGTCCTCGAGCCACCGGCGCTCCCTGCCCCAGTAGACCCCGGACTCGGGCTCCCAGACGTCCTCGCGCCCGCCCGCGAACCCGAAGGTCTTGAGGCCCATCGACTCGAGCGCGACGTTCCCCGAGAGGACGATGAGGTCCGCCCACGAGACCCGGCTGCCGTACTTCCTCTTCACGGGCCACAGCAGTCGGCGGGCCTTGTCGAGGTTCGCGTTGTCCGGCCAGCTGTTCAGGGGCGCGAAGCGGATCGTGCCGGATCCCGATCCACCGCGCCCGTCGGTGACGCGGTAGGTGCCGGCGCTGTGCCAGGCCAGGCGGATCATCAGGCCGCCGTAGTGACCGTAGTCGGCGGGCCACCAGTCCTGGGACGTGGTCAGGACGGACTCGACGTCCTTCTTGAGCTCCGCGAGATCGACCTTCGCGAACTCCGCCGCGTAGTCGAAGCCGACTCCCATCGGGTTCCCCGCCGGCGGGTTCTGGTGGAGGACCGAGAGATCGAGCCGGTTCGGCCACCAGTCCGCGTTCGTGTACTCGGCCCCGGGTGCCGCCGCCGGGGGCTGCGACGCGGGCGGGGCGTCCGCGGCGCCCGGCGTCGAGCATGCGCCCAGGAGCAGGAACGACGCGAGGAGCCACGCTCCGCCCCCGCGGTTCCTCGAACGCCCCCGGTCAGGCCTCCTCGGTGTCTCCGGCATGGTGGTCCTCCTCCTGTCGGGCGGAGCGGTCCCTCGGGACCCCGCCCAGGTTCGTGGAGGGCAGCCCTCTCCGGTCGCCGGATCCGCACGGGACGGTCCTCGCACCGGCAAGGGACCCGATTGCACTGCCAGGAACTGCCCTCGACGCGCCGGTACATGAGTCTTGCTTCCCGTCCGCGGGATCTCAATCACCATCCGGCGAGGTCACAGGGACGCTCCCGGCACACCGACCGGCTCCGCCGGCGACCGGGGGTCCCGCGCAGGGAGCGGCTTCCCGGGGCCTCCGCCACCGCACACCGCATCCCCGGGCGCCGCCCGACCGGCCCTGCCGCCTTCCCCTCCGGGCCGCGGCGCTCCTAGCGCGGCGCGGGTTCCTCCCTCGTCTCCCGGACCTCGATGGTCCGCCCCTCGAGGACGACGGTCCCCCGGTAGGGAATCGCCTGGTAGCCTCGCTGCTCCTCGAGCGTCAGGATCCGCTTCTCCAGCTTTCCGATCCGGTCCTCCAGCGTGTCCCCGGTGTTCACCGCGAAGACGCAGCCGCCGAGGAGGAGCGCCGGCGCCAGCAGGAGCAGCCGCCGGGCCCTCACTTCGACTCCCCCTGGATCATGATCACCTGCCCGCCGCCCCCCTCGAGCCGCTCCACCCGCTTCTCGAGGTCGCGGACGCGATCCCGCAGCGCCTCGCTCTCGCCGTGGCCGACGGCGAAGACGCAGCCGGAGAGGGGAAGGGCGAGGAGACCGAGCATCGCGAGGAGACGGAGCCTGCCGACCTTCAAGGGGAACCTCCTGGGCGCGGACGCGCCGGACCGGCGCCGCCTACCCCCCCTGCACGAAGGGCAGCGGCGCGACCTCGCAGGATAGCACCCCCCCGCCGGTCCGCAAGTCGAGCCGCGTCCCCGCCGCCGCCGCCTCGTGGCGAAGAAGGCAGAGCGCCACCGGCCGCCGTAGCGCCGCCGAGAAGGCCGCGCTCGTCACCGACCCGACCTCCCGCCCCTCCAGCAGCAGCGGGTCCCCCGCCGCCGGCACCGCCGCCCCCGCCGCGAGCACCACCCCCGCGAGCCCGCGGTTCGTGTGCCCCCGCGTCCGCAGCCGCGCCACCGGCTCCTGGCCGAGGAAGCACCCCTTCGTGAAGGAGACGAGCCCCTCGAGCCCCGCCTCCTGGGGCAGCGTCTCCGCCCCGGACTCCGCCCCGAGGCGCGGCACGCCGTTCTCGATCCGCAGGACCTCCAGCGCCTCCGGGGCGATCGCGCCGCCCCCCTCCGCGGCCGCCGCCGCCTCGGCCGCCGCCCGCACCGCCTCCAGCGCCGGCGCCGCCGCCACGAGGTCCACCGCCGGCAGCCCCGCCCGCGCGTGGCGG
>JAKLKS010000008.1 GCA_023150535.1 Planctomycetota bacterium | reverse complement strand
GCGCCGCCCTCCGCGCCGGCAGCCGCACCCGCACCCGCGCCAGGATCCCCGCCGCCGCCTCCCTGGCGAGGTACCGCGTCGACCACCACCCGAGGACGCCCCCCTCCTCCCCGCGGACGAGGCGCGCCGCGGTCGGCGCCGCGCCGCTCCCGGCCGCGAGGGTCCTGAGGATCAAACGCCACGGCCCCGCCGGTCCCCCGATCCCCCACTCCCCGGGAGCGGCCTCCCGCAGCGTGGATCCGGGAAGCAGCCACTGCGCCGACAGTTCCCGCTCCCCCTCCCCTCCGAGGTCGTCGATCACGAGCCAGTGGCGCCCCCCGAGGAGGATCAGCGCCCGCCGGCAGCGCACGCCGATGCGCCGGTAGCCGTCCTGCTCCATGTCGAGGAGCGCCCAGCGGCCCGCCGGGTCGGAGGCGCGCCGGTGGACCCTCCCCCGCGTCCAGTCCAGCCAGAGGAAGCGCGGCCCCTTCTCCATCTGGTCGAGGCCGTCCACGGAGACGGCGTTGTGGACGCCGGTCCCCGCGAGCCCGTTCCGCCAGGGGGGAGGCTCGTTGTAGGCGAAGGTCCCGGGATCGGCGGCGAGGGGCCGCCCGAGGGCGAAGAGGTCCACGTGGGTGAGATCGGCCTGGCCGGGGCGGTCGCGGTGGGCGGCGCACCGGGTGAAGGCCCAGGTCCCCTCGCCGAGGAGCGTGTGGTACCCGCCCTCGGCCGCGGCGAGCTCCGCCCGCGCCCCGGCCCCGGGGGGCGCGTCCAGGTACTCCCTCCCGAAGAGCCAGGCCCCCGGTTCGTCCCAGGGCCCCGCCGGGTAGACGCGCCGCCGCTCCGCGGCGAAGGCGGCGAGCGCCGCCGCGGGTCGGTGGTCCTCGAAGGGGAGGCCGTCGAGGCGGAGCAGGATCCCCCCGTCGTTGGAGCCGTGGTTCGGCGCCGCGCCCGTTGCGGGATCGACGAGGGCGGCGAGCCAGCGGGCCCCGGCGGCGATGCGGGCCCGGAAGCCCGCGGACAGCGGGCGGCCGGCGGCCTCCCCGACGCGGATGCCGAGGGCTCCGGACTGGAGCACGAGCCGGTGGTAGTTGACCGAGTGCTGGACGTAGGAGCCGTCGCCGAGGAACTGCCGCTCCACCTCCGCCTCGAGCACGGCGCGGCCGAGGGCCTCCCAGCGGGGGGCCGCGGCGAGGAAGGGCAGGAGGCTCCCGAGCGTGAACAGGCCGAGGGCCTCGTTCACGCCGTGGTTGTTCTTCTGGAGGACGGCGTAGCCGATGTTCGCCTCGATGCGATCCCCGTGGGCGGCGAGCGTCTCCAGGAGCGCCGCGGCGCGCTCCCCCGTCGTCCCCGGCGCGTCCCGCAGGGCGAAGAGGGCCGTGGTCCAGGCGAGGACGCGGATCGCGCACTCCTGCCCGCACATCCACTGCGGGCCCAGGTTGGGCGGGTTCGCGGCGCGGAAGGCGGCGACCGCCCGCCAGAACTCCTCCGCGGGCCCGGCGTCCCCGCGGTGGCGCCAGGCCCTCGCGGCGGCGTAGGCCGCGGGGAACCGGGCCGGCTCCCAGAACCGCTTCACGTCGATCCCCCCGCGGGGGGGGAGGCGGCCCCCGGGGCGGCACCCCCCGCCGGGGGCCCGGGGGGGGGGGGGGGGCGGATCGCCGGGCTCCCCCTCCGGCCAGGGGCCTCCCGCGGCGGGGGCGAGGGGGGAAGGGAGGGCGCGGAGCGTTGCGACGAGGCCCCCGGCCGCCAGGGACGGGGCCACCCGCGGGAGGGACCAGCGGTCCCACCCGGCGGCGGGCGTGCGCCGCTCCAGGACGCCGGCCCGCCGGCGCAGCTCGTAGAGGAGGCGCGCGCCGGTCCACCGCAGCCCCATGCGGCGGGCGATGCGGGCGGAGGAGAGGAGGCGGGAGGGTGCCATGGTCAGCGGGGCCGGGACCACTTCCGGCGGATGGCCGCCCGCTCCTCCTCCGAGTAGAAGGTGGTCGCGTAGCGGGACCCGAGGAGCCGATCGAGGTGGTCGGGGGGGAGGATCGCCCCGTCGAAGGCCGCGTAGAGATCGGCATAGGGCTTCGAGCCCGCCTCGTTCGCCCGGAGGAGCGGCGGGGCGGACCTCCCGAAGTGGGAGCGGATCGCCTCCTCCCAGCACTCCCCGATCCGCTCCAGCTTGAGCACGAGGACCCGCACCCTCCCGTTCCCCACCGTCCACCACCCCCTCGACGGGTCCCGGATCCCCCCGAGGACGTCCACGCCGAAGCGGTCCCTCAGCTCCCCGTCGTGCCACCGGGCGAGGTACTCGTGGTGGCGCCCCTCCCGCAGGTAGAACTCGAGCAGCTCCCCCGGCCCGGCGCCCGCGGCGCGGAACCGGGCGAGGGCGCCGCCGTGCCAGGACTCCAGCACGTGGAAGAGCCCCCCCACGTTGGCGGCCACGGGGTCGCGGACCACGTTGACGACGTCCCAGTCCCTGTCCCGGAGGAGCCCCTCCAGCCGCTCCCCGACCCAGCACTCGCGCACCATGCGCGGCGGGATCGGCCCCCTCTCCCGCGAGAGGTCCCGGTTCACCGAGTGGAGGTTGAGGAACACGCGCTCCGGCATCCAGCCCTCGAGCGAGCGGGCCGCGGAGGTGGAGCCGACGTGCCCGGGGGTCAGGATCGCGAGGACGTCGCGGCCGCCCGCGAACTCCGCCGCCGCCCGGCGCCCGTAGTACCACCGGGAGAGGGCGGTGCTCCTCCCCAGCGTGTTCCGGCGGACCCACTCCCGGGCGGAGGTCATGGCGCGGCCCGGGCCTCCACCGCCACCGGCACGCCCGTCGCGAGCGATTCCAGGCAGGCGAGCGCCGCCCGGGAGGCGTTGAGGCTCGCCGCCGCCGGCACGGGCGACGGCTCCCCCCTGCGGACCGCCTCGACGAAGGCCGCCACCTCCGCGGCGTGGCCCTTGTCCCGGTCCATCTTGCGGGTGCGGGACCTGCCCCCCGCCACCGTCGTGACCGCGTGGAAGTCGTCGAGCACCGCGATCCGCCCTCCCCCGAAGGCCTCGATCCTCTCCTTCGGGAAGGACTTGTCCCCGCCGGCCAGGTACCCGACCGAGGCCACCGACCCGTCGGCGAAGCGCAGCAGGAGGAAGGCCTGGTCCTCCCCGGAGCCCGCGGCGCCGCCCGGCGCCACCGCCTCCGCGTGCACCCGCACCACGGGGGCGCCGACGAGGAAGGAGGAGAGGTCGATGGCGTGGCAGGCCTCCCCGAGGATCCGCCCTCCCCCCACCTCCGGGTCCCGCGTCCAGTGGTCCGCGGGGATGGGGCCGGCGTTGAAGCGGTAGGAGAGGGTCTTCGGCCCCGGCGCCGCCGCCAGGAACTCCCGCACCTCCCGGGCCGCGGGGGCGAAGCGGCGGTTGAACCCCACCATCCAGGGCGGGCAGGATGCGCCGAGGGCGGCGATCCCCTCCTCGAAGGCCGCCTGCTGGGCCGGGGAGATGGACAGCGGCTTCTCGAGGAAGAGCGCCTTCCCCGCCCGGAGCACCGCGAGGCCTTGCTCCGCGTGGAGGTCGTGGCGGGTGGCGACGAAAACCGCCTGCACCGAGGGGTCGGACAGCACGTCGTCGATGGAGGTGCAGGCCCGGTCGAAGCCGTGCCGATCGCCGCGGGTGACGGCGCTCACCCCTCCCGCGGAGCAGAGGACCCGGGGCCGGGCGCCGGGGACGGCGGCCAGGGCGGGGAGCAGCACGAGGGAGGCGAAGTTCCCCGCCCCCACGAAGCCGATCCCCACCTCCCCCCGGGCCGCGGGCCGCGGGAGGGGGACGAGGGGGACCGTGCGCTCCCGAGGAAGGTCGGACGGGACGGTCTCCGGGTAGCGCAGGACGACCCCGAGGGGGGATTCCGTCCCCGATTCCAGCATCGCGTAGGCCCGGTCCGCCTCCTCGATGCCGAAGGAATGCGTCGTGAGCCGGCCGACGGGAAGGGCCCCCGCCGCGATCTGCTCCAGCACCGCCTCGATGTTGCGCTGCTCCGTCCACCGCACGTAGGCGTAGGGGTAGTCCCGGCCGCGCTCCTCGTACTGCGGGTCGTAGCGCCCCGGCCCGTAGGAGCAGGAGACGACCAGTTCCAGCTCCTTGGGGTAGAAGGCCCTGCGCGGGACCTGGAGGCCGACGGCCCCGACGGCGACGATGCGCGCCTTCCTCCGCGCGACCTCGGCCGCGAGGTCCAGGGGACCGTTGCTCTCCGTGGAGGCGGTGATGAGGACGGCGTCCGCCCCCTGCCCGTCGGTGCGCTCGAGCACGAGCGCCGGGAGGTCCGCCCCCGTCGCGGCCTCCGCCCCGAAGCCGGCGGCGAGGGCGCACCGCGCCGGGTCGGGGTCGGTGGCGAGCACGCGGCAGCCGGAGGCGCGCAGCAGCATGACCGTCACCTGCCCGAGGAGGCCGAGGCCCACCACCGCGACCCGGTCGCCGACGTGGGGCAAGGCAAGCCGCACACCCTGGAGCGCGATGGAGCCGACGACCCCGTAGCAGGCCTCCTCGAAAGGGACATCCCCGGGGATGCGGGCCACGAGGTTCTGCGGCACCGCGACGACCCCGGCGTGGGGCCCGTTGCTCGCCACCCGGTCCCCGGGCCGGAACCGGGAGACCCCGGCCCCGACTTCGAGCACGACCCCGGCCGCGGAGTACCCGAGCTGGAGGGGCTCCGCGAGGCGCGCGCGCACCTGGCGCAGGGTCTCGAAGACCCCCTCCTGGCGCATCTTCTGGAGGACCCGGCGGACCTGGTCGGGGCGCTCCCGCGCCTTGCCGAGCAGGGTCTTGCGCGTGAACTCCACGAGCATCTTCTCCGTGCCCACGGAGACGAGGGACGCCCGGTTGGCGACGAGGACCTCGCCAGCCCCGGCGATGGGGGCCGGGACCTCCCGGACCTCCGTCGCGCCGGAATCCACGTGCTGGAGCACCTGCTTCATGGGGACGCCTCCGTTGCGGGGCCGCCGCCGTCGAGGAACCGCCGCTGCCACATCTCGATGCAGACCAGCGAGAAGACGAGGTAGGACGCGTCCACCTCCCGGCGCTCGTTGGCCTCCACGAGGGAGGCCACCGCCCGCGGATCGAAGAGCCCCCTCGCGGCGAGGCTCCGCTCCGAGAGGGTCTCCCGGACGAGGTCCCGGAGGTCCTCCCGGATCCAGCGGCGGAGCGGCGCGCCGAAGCCGGTCTTCGGCCGGTCGAGGATCGCCGCCGGGACGAGGGGGCGCACCGCCTCCTTGAGGACCGCCTTCGTCCGGCCGCCGCGCACCTTGTCCCCGGGGGGGAGGCGGGCCGCGTACTCCACGAGCTCCCGGTCGAGGAGGGGCACCCGCACCTCCACCCCCCGGGCCATGCCCATCTTGTCGGTGTAGGCGAGGTTGTGGTCGGGGAGGAAGTGCTTCTGCTCGAGGTAGAGCATCCGGTTCAGGCGGGAGGGCTCGCCCGGGATGCGGCGCAGCGACTCCCGGAGCGCGTCGAGGGGGTCGGAGCCCCCCAGCGGCTCCCGCAGGCGCGGCCCCAGCAGCCCCCCCACCACGTCCCCGTCGGCCCAGAGGAAGTAGTGCAGCAGCCTCTCGGCCGGCTCCAGGTGTATCCCCGATAGATACTTTCCGGCGCGGCGCCGGAGCGCCCCGCCCCCCCCGGCCACCCGGCTCCCGGACCCCGCGGCCCGCCGCAGCGGCCCCGGGATCCAGGACCAGAACCTCTCCGTCCAGAGCGCCCAGTGGCGGCGGTAGCCGGAGAAGAGGTCGTCCCCGCCGGCCCCCGAGAGGAGGACCTTGAACCCGTCCCGCCGCGCCGCCTCGGCGATGAGGAGCACGTTGATGCAGGCGGGATCGGCCAGGGGCTCGTCGAGCAGCCAGACCATCTCCTCCGCGAAGGCCATGACGTCCGGGACGACCCGCACCTCGCGCAGGTCCGCCCCGATGTGCCGCGCGGCGAGCCGCGCCCAGGGGAGGTCCTCGGGGTTCTCGTCGGGCCGGGCCCCCTCGCCGAAGCCGACGGTGTAGGCGACCACGGGTTCGCGGGAATCCCGGGCCAGGGCCGCCACGACCGCCGTCGAGTCCACGCCCCCCGACAGGAAGGCCGCCACGGGCACGTCCCCCATGCGCTGGGCCCGGACCGCCGCGAGGAGGCGCTCCCGGACGCCGGACGCGTGGTCGGCGAAGGTCCCCGGCTCCCGGGTCCCGTCGAAGGGCACGTCCCAGAAGGGGGAGTGGTCGAGGACGCGGCCCTCCCCGTCGGCGAGGAGGCGGTGGCCGGGCTCGAGCTTCCGCGCCGACCGGAGCATCGTCCGGGGGGCGGGGGCCCAGACGAGGGAGAGGTGGGCGAGGACCGCCTCCGGGTCGATCTCCCTCGGGACCTCCGGGTGGACGAGCAGGGACTTCAGTTCCGAGGCGAAGACGATCCCCCCGGGCGGCGCCGCCCAGTAGAGGGGCTTGACCCCCAGGTGGTCCCGGGCCAGGAGGAGCCGCCGCCGCGGCCCGTCCCAGAGGGCGAAGGCGAAGATCCCGTCCAGGCGCCTCGGGCACTCCGCCCCCTCCTCCTCGTAGAGGTGGAGGATCACCTCGGTGTCGGTGCGGGAGCGGAAGCGGTGCCCCTTCCCCTCGAGCTCCGCCCGCAGAGCGAGGTGGTTCCAGATCTCCCCGTTGAAGACGAGGCGCAGCGTGCCGTCCTCGTTCTCCATGGGCTGGCGCCCCTCGGGGCGGAGGTCGAGGATGGAGAGCCTCCGGTGGCCGAGGGCGACCCCGGCGGCGGGGTCGCGCCACTCCCCCGCGTCGTCGGGCCCCCGGTGGGCGAGGAGGGAGTTCATCGCCCCGATCCGGTCGAGGGGGAGCCGGCCGACGATGCCGCAGAGGCCGCACATCTCAGGCCGCCTCCGTCCCGAGGAGCGCGTCCACGACGCGCTCCGCGTGGCCCCTCCAGGAGAAGCGGGCGGCGAGGGCGCCCCGGTCCGCCGGGGGGAGCGACCGGGAGATCCCCGGCCACCGGCGCCACGCCTCGAGGAGCCCCTCCGGCCGCCAGGGATCGAAGTAGTGGGCGTGGGGGCCGCAGGCCTCCCGGGCGAAGGGGAGGTCGGAGGCGAGGACGGGGCGGCCGAGGGCCATCGCCTCCACCAGGGGGTGGCCGAAGGACTCGCAGAAGGAGGGGAAGAGGACGGCGTCGGCCTCCCGGTAGGCGGCGAGGAGGTCCGCCCCGTGCTTCGCCCCCGCGGGGACGAGGTGGCCGGTGCCGACGAGGTCGTGCCTCTCCACGGCCGCCCGGTCGGCGGCGAAGCAGGCGGCGGGCCCGGACCGGAGGTCGGACGTCACGATGACGCGCACGGGGAGCCGCTCCCCCTTCGCCGCGGCGAGGGCCGCGAGCACGAGGCCGAGGTTCTTCTGGAGGGTGTAGTTCATGACGCAGAGGAAGGTCGCGCGCCCGTCGGGCCGCGGCGGGGGCGGCGGGAGCGGGCCGGCCTCGAGGAACGCGGCGGAGATGCCGTAGGGGGCGACCGCGCCCCGGCCTCGAAGGGCGGGGTGGCGGGCCTCGACGAGGTCCTGCATCGCGCGGGTCGGGTAGAGGACGCGGGCGCAGCGGGCCGCGGCGGCGGCGATGAGGCCGCCCTCCAGGACCCACCGGGCGCGGCGGAGCGGGGTCTCGCGCAGGAGGAAGGCCGGATCGAAGTAGATGGCATTGCGGAGGAGCGCCACGCGGCGGGCGGCGCCGCCGAGGGGGACATGGGAGCCGGAACCGTAGACGGCGGCGTCGGATCGGCCGCGGAGCCTCCAGGGGAGGACCACCTGGTCGAAGTGGAGCCTGCGGAGGGCCCCCTCCGAGGAACGGCGCTCCTCGCGGACCTCGACCTCCCCGGCCAGGGGGGGGAGGGCCATGCCCCCCGGAACGAGGAGGACGAGGCGCACGCCGCGCTCCGCGAGGAGGGCGGCCACCTCCGGAACCGCCTCCCGGAAATAGGTGAGCCCGCCCCCCGCCTTCGCGCCGAGGGCGTGGTAGTGGACCTCGCGGACGGCGGTCAGGGCTCACCTCCACCGTACTTCGCGAGGATCTCCCCGAGGCGGGACCGGAACCGCTCCACCGTGAAGTGCTCCCCGGCCCGGCGCCGGCCCGCCTCCCCCATGCTCCGCGCCGCTTCCCGGTCCCCCAGGAGGCGCAGGAGGGAGCCGAGGATCTCCGCGGGGTCGTCGGGGTCCACGTGGATCCCGGTCTCCCCGTCGACGACGACCTCCGAACCCGCGTCGAACCGGCTCGCGATGCAGGGAAGCCCCCTCGCCATGGCCTCCGCGAACACGAGGCCGAACCCCTCCCCCCTGCTCGGCATGGCGTAGACGTCGCAGGAGCGGTAGGCGGCGTCGAGTGCGGCGTCGGAGACGAAGCCCAGGAACCGGACGGAGGAGCCCAGGCCGAGCGCCCGCGCCCTCTCCTCCAGCCCGGCTCGTCCATCCCCCTCCCCGACGATCCAGAGTTCGGCGCCCGGGATCCGGCGCACCACCCCCGGCCACGCATCGAGGAGCTGCGCCTGTCCCTTGAGGAGACCGCGGCCCCAGAGCCTCCCGACGACGATCGCCCGGGGAGGACGGGGAGCCGGAGTCCCTCTGGAATCGACCCCTCCCAGGGGACGGGCGGGGAGGTGGCAGACCTCCCCCGGGAGGGTGGCGAACCGCGGGTGCGACCTCCGGAACTCCTCCAGGGTGAAGCGGGAGTTCGTCACCAGGGCCCGGCTTCCCGCGATGCCCCACCGGTCGAGGACCCCCTGCTGCCCCCACGCCTCCACGCCGTGGAGGAAGAGGAGGAGCGGGGCCCTCCGGACGATGGCCGCCGCCCTGGCCACCGGGGCGAGCCCGGCGTGCGTTGCGAGGACCAGCGCCCGTCCGGGGTCCCGGACTCCCAGCGCCGAGGCGAGGAAGCGCAGGCGGCTCCCCCCCGATCCGTGGAAACCGTGCCCCGACCAGTGTGGCGCCGGGGAGGCGCCGTGGTCCTGGAGGGAGACGACCGTGACCGGCTCCCCCCGCGCCTCCGCGGCGTCGAGGATGAGCCTGTTCACGACCGGAACCCCGCCGTCCGGCACCCCCGTGACCATGCTCGCGAGGAGGATCAGGCCGTCCTCCCCGCCCCCGGTGATCCGCCGACGGGAGAGGAGACCGGGACGACCGTCGAGCCTCCCCTGGAACCCCGCCCGGCGAGGAGGGCCAGCGCCCCGTTGGCCAGGAGGAGCATGAGGAGTTTCGTGAACAGGTCCACGAGCACCCCGGCGTGGGACCCGGTGAAGACGCACACCTGGAGGGCGAGGAGGGCGATGGACTGGCCCACCGGATTGAGGGGGCGATCGACGAACCGGGCGGCGTCCCAGAGGACCCGCAGCAGGAGCATCAGGACGGCCATGCCCGCCACGGCACCGGCCCAGCCGAAGTTGAGGTAGAACTCCCCCACGGGGGTGATGTTGACGGAATTGGTGAACTCCCCCCCCGTCCGGTAGTACCCGCGCCCGATCTTCTCCGCGAACCACCGCCCCGTCACCACGAGGGGCTTCTCCGGCCAGACGAACCGGGGGATGAAGACGTAGGCCAGGTAGGAGAGCGTCTCCCCCCCGTAGAACCCGTCCTCCTCGGCGAGGCGCACGACCTGGCTCAGCTGGTTGAAGGTCGAGGTCCTCGCGAGCAGGTTCGCCCCTCCCTCCTCGACGCGTCCGATGATGCTGTCGGCGGTCCGCCCCCCCGCCTCGCCGGAGGTGAGTTCCCGCGCCAGGAGGTCCGCCTTGGCCCCTCCCGTCACCCTCGCTCCCCGCGTCTCCCCCAGCACCTGGAACAGCACCGCGAAGGCGGCCAGGGCGCAGGCGAGCGCGACGCCCGTGCGAAGGTCGATCCTCCTGCGCAGGAGGAAGGGCATCCCCAGGGAGAACAGGGGCCAGAAGGTCCTCTCCCTCATGAAGGAGAAGAAGACCCCGAAGTAGATCTCCGCCAGGAGGATCAGGGCGGCGGACCCGAGGACGAACCTCCGGCGGCGGGGTTCGACGCTCCCGTCGAGGAGGAGGAGGACGAGGAGGAAGATGGCGGCGTTGGCGCCCTGGAGCATGAAGACCTGAAAGGTCCCGAGGCCGTCCCCGTCGATGCCGAACAGCCTGAAGGTCCAGGTCGCCCCGGCCAGGAGGAGGGCCGCGGCCACCGCCCGCGCCGGGGCGAAGGAGAGGTCCCAGCGGTTCCCCGGGACGGCGAGCGGCCGTCCCCGCCGGAGGCCCCGGTAGACGGCGTCGACGGCCAGCGGCACGACCACCGCCAGGGAGCCCAGTGCCTGGCCCAGGGGGATGTGGTCGTCGGACTGCCAGTCCCAGAAGACGTCCTCGAACCTCCCGTCCCTGGAGACGTACCCCGCGAAGTTGGACAGGCCGAACCAGAAGCCCGCGAACAGGCAGTACAGGGCCGGCGCGTCGAAACTCCCCGGGTCGGGGTGGGTGTACTGCCGCGCCGCGTATCCCGCGCCCACGAGGAACGTCCCCAGCGAGAGGAGCACGGGGTCGAGGAACAGGTAGCCGCCGAGGAGCAGGAACCAGCCGCAGAGGAGCGCGAAGAAGGCGACTCGCCGGAGCAGGGGGATCACGGTCCGCCCCTCCCCCGCGGTGCCGCGGGCGCCCGCCGGCCGGCCAGGGCGGCGACGGCGTCCGCGAGGCACCCGGCCGCCCTCTCCGGGGTCTGGTGGCGGACCACCTCGCGGGCCCCTTCCGACAGGGCGGAGAGCAGGGACCGGTCCCCGGCCAGGCGCTCCACAGCCGCCGCGATGGCGGCCGCGTCCCCGCAGGGGTGCACGAGGGCGTTCACGCCGGGCCTCGCCGAATCCGTCGGCCCGATGGAGCCGACCCTGTCGCTCAGGAGGACCGGGATCCCCATGGCCCCCGCCTCGGGGATCACCAGGGGGTGGTTGTCCATGGAGGAGGGGACCGCCAGGAGGTCCCCCGCCGCGTAGACCGCGGGGAGCTGCGCCTGGTTGACGAAGCCCGTGAAGTGCACGCCACCGATCCCCGCCTCCCGGCAGCGCGCCTCCAGCGCCGGGCGGAGCGCCCCCTCCCCGACGAGGAGGAACCGGACGATCCCGGGACCGAGGAGGCACGAGGCGTCCAGCAGGTCCCCCGGCCTCTTGTGCTCCGCGAGCTTCCCGGAGAACAGGACCACGAAGGCCTCCGGCGGGATCCCGTGCCGGGCGCGCGTGGCGGCCCGCGCCGCGAGCCGCTCCTCCTCCCCCAGTTCGAACCTCGCCGTCTCCACGGGGAGCACGCAGGGGAAGAGCCGTTCCCGGGGGACCCCGTACCGCAGATGGTAGACGGCGTTGTTCTCGCCCACGGAGAGGGCGCCGGAGACCATGGAGTAGAAGCGGCCGACGACGAGGGCCTTCAGGGCGCGCTTGAGAGGCCCGGGTCGGACGCCGCCGTGGGAGTCGGAGTAGAGCAGGACCGGCACGCCCCTCCGCTTCGCCCAGGAGGCCGCCCTCCACTGGGTCCGGTGGGCGTAGCCGTAGACGAGGACGACGTCGGGCCGGAAACGGTCCAGCGCCTCCCCCACCGCGGGGTTGTCCACCTCGCGGAACCGCAGCCGGACGGGCCGGCGGGCGATGGGGAGGAACTCGTGGTCGTAGCCCTCGGTCAGGGGGATGTCCCACTTCACCTCGATCCCGAATCCGGGGTCCCTGTAGCCCTCCGTTCCCCAGTCGCAGCAGAAGAACACCCGCTGGTCCAGCACCCCCGCCCTCGCGACGGCCCGGTACCAGGGGGCGAAGTACTGGATGGGGTGGCTGACGACGACGGCCAGGCGCGGGCGGCTCACGGTCCTCCCTCCGCCCCCCGGGCCGCCGCCACGAACATCACCCTCGTGTAGATGCCGCCGCCGTCGCCGCCCGTCTCGATCCTGTCGATGAGCCAGGGGATCCGCCGGACGGCGGCCCAGAGGACCCTCCTGGCCAGGGAGAGCGGACCGTGGACGGGCGGCGGGACCTCGGCCACCCGTACGTCCCGGAAACCCGCCAGTTCCAGCGCCAGGCGGATGGTGGAGGGGGTGAAGATCGTCTCGTGGGTGAGGTCGCCGGCCGCGACCGGCCCGGGGCGCCAGGCCGCGGCGTTGGGGGTGGAGAGGAGGATCCTCCCGCCCTCCCGCAGGGCGCCGCGGCAGAGTTCCAGCACCTCGAACACCTCGTCGCGGCGGAAGTGCTCCACGAGGTCGAAGGCCACGATCCAGTCGAGCCCCCGGCGCTCCGCCAGGGAGGAGCGCGCGTCGCCGAGCTCCGCGGGCAGCCCGAGGGAGCGGGCCTGGGCCACCATCTCCCCCGACAGGTCCACTCCCGCGACCTCCCCGATGCCCCGGGACCGGGCCCACCAGAGGAAGGCGCCCGCCCCGCACCCTATCTCCAGGACCCGGGAGGGTCGATCCGCGGCCAGCCAGGGACCGAGCATGGAGTCGAGCGCGGCGGCGTGGGAGCGGCACCGGGCCTCCGCCTCCGCGGGACCGGGGTTCCCCTTGAAGGCGGACGCGTACCGCTCGAAGATCCGGCGCCGGTAGTCGCCGGCGCCTCCCGCCCCGCGTCCGTCCGCCGTCACGGGATCCTCCCGTCCGGGGCCCCGGGTCCGCCCCGTGCGATCTCCTCGACCTTCGCGAGCACGGCGCGCACCCGGGCGTCGGTGGTGTGCCCGTCGGCCAGGAGGCGCCTCCTCCCCGCGGCCGCGGCCGCCGCCCGCCGGGGTTCGTCGCCGCACCAGGCGCGCACCTGCCCGGCCATCTCCTCAGGGCTCCCGAAGGCGCCGCACTCCGCGCCCTCGCGGTAGAGCGCGAGGAACTCGTCGGTCCTCTCGTGGAGGAGGAACCCGCCCGCCCCGGGGATGTGGAAGGTGCGGGAGGTGATCCGGTCCCCGCTGGACGCCCCCCGCCGGGCCTCGCTCAGGATGCAGAGGTTCACCCGGGAGGCCCCGATCGCCTTGGCGTACTCGAGGCCGTGCACGCCGTGCCCCTCGATGAAGGGCGCCAGCACCGCCCCCTTCCCCTCCCACTGCGCGCCGAAGATCCTCAGGCGGAGCCCCCCGAGCCCCGCCGCCAGGGCCTCCAGGTGGGCCTGCTTCTTGGGGGACCAGGTCCCGATGAAGGAGACGTCGCATCCGTAGCGCTCCCGCTCCTCCGGCGACGGTTCCACGGGCCGGTGGACGTCGGGGTCGGCGGCGTGGGGCAGGAAGGAGGAGCGGGTCACGCCGAGGGACCGCCTCATGTCCTCCAGCCCGAAGGTCTTGGTCGTGAAGACCCAGTCGTAGAGCGGCAGGGCGCCCGGCAGGAGCGGGCCGTGGGAGAGGAAGGAGACGTCGGGATAGAAGTTCACGGCCACGGCCCCGGTCCGCCGCACCCTCTCCACCGCCCCGGGCGTCACGTACTTCCCCTTGAAGACGAACAGGAGGTGGGGCCGGAACGCCGCCGCCTGGGCGACGAGCGCCTCCTCGTACTCGCGCACCATGCTCCCCTCCAGGAGCCTCCGGAGGGCGCGCAGCCCCGCACCCCGCCAGCGCCCCGGGACGTACTCCTCCGCGGGCACCACGCGCACGGAGTGGCCGAGGCGGCGGAAGGCGCGGACGTAGCCGTCCCCGTCGGCGCCGAGCCAGGTCTCGGCGACGGCCAGGATCCGGAGGGATGCGGGGAGGCTCACGGCGCCCCGACCTCCTGCGGGCCCCGCGCCCGCGCGGGGGCGGCGGGCGCGGGGAGGGCGATCCCGTCCAGGATCCGGGCCAGGTCCCCGGCCCGGGCCCTCCGCGTGTGCGGCTCCACCCGCGCGACGCCCGTTTCCCAGGGGAGCCGGGTCCCGCCGCGGCGGGCGCGGGCCGCGGCCGCCAGCGCGGAGGCGACCGAGGCCCGGTCCCGCGCGGGGACCCCGGTCCGGGTCTCCCGCAGGAGCGCGTCCAGGGAGGATCCGTCGCCGGGCACGCAGAGGATCGGCCGCCGGGCCCCGAAGTACTCGAACACCTTCGCCGGGTACCACTCCTCCGCCCGCCCGCCGGCCGCCGCGGGCGGCCGGGAGAGGAGGAGCAGCAGGTCCGCGGAGGACATGAGGGCCAGGGCCTCGCCGCGGGGCACGGCCGCCGCGGCGTCCACCCGGTCCGCGACCCCGGCGCGCCGGGCCTCCGCGAGGACCCGGGCGGAGGCGTCCCCGCGGTAGAGGAGGCGGACGCCGGGCCCGGCGTCGAGGAGCCCGTCCATGACGAGGTCGAGCCGGTGCCACGGCCGGACGCTGCCGAAGAAGGCGGCCACGGCCGGCCCCGGCGCCGGGGGCGCCGGCGCGGCGTGCTCGCCCGGCTCGAACCCGTTGGGGACGCAGTGGGCGGGCCGCCCGAGGGTCCTGCGGTCCTCCTCCGCCCAGGCGGGGTGGACGTTCACCGTGGCCGCCGCCGTCGAGACGAGGGAGCGCGCGACCCTCCCGTAGAGCGCCCTCCCCAGGGGACCGAAGGGGTCCAGCACGGGGTCGCGGAAGTCGGCGACCCAGGGGATCCCCTTCACGGCGTGGAGCCACCTCCCGAGGAAGAGCCCGGCGTCCGGGGAGTGCTCCCCGATGCAGGCGTGCACCGGGGTCGCCCGCAGGACCCCCTCCGCCGCCGCCCGGGCGCAGGGCTGCCAGGACTGGGACCAGTCCCCCGTGGCGAACTTCGCGGCGGTCAGGGGACGCCGGAGGAGCGGCCAGACCGGGCCGCCCCCGCCGCCGCGGGCCGATCGCCTCCACCACCGGTCGAGCCGCCCGTCCCACCGCAGGGAGGGGGTCGGGAGGACGAGGGACGCCCCCGCGGGGGCCGCCCCCAGGCGCTCCTCCGCCTCCTCCGCGATCCCCCGGAGGTCCCGCTCCTCGGCCGATTCCCTTCCCTCCCTCCCGCAGCAGATCACCACGGCCCTCCAACCGAACTCCGGGAGGTGGCGCGCGAAGGAGGCGGGCCGCTGGGCGCCGATCGTGGACTCCGCCCTGTGGTGGGGGGCGCACTCGTGGGCGAAGACGAGGACGGTCCTCACGGCGCCCCCCCGGGGGCCGCGGAATCCGCCCCCCCGCCGGCGAGCCACCGCTCGAACAGGAGGAGGGACCAGGCGAAGCCGGCGCGCGGGACCCGGAGGAGGCCCGGGCTGCGGACGGCGTCGAGCAGGGGGGACACGACCGCGGGGTCCAGCCATCCCCTCCAGCGGCAGGAGCCGGAGGAGAGCTCGCGCGCCATGGCCGGGGCCCCCCCCGGCACCGCCCAGCGGTGGAGCGGCGCCTCGAACCCGACCTTCCCCTGGTCGAGGACGGCGGCGGGGGCGCAGCGGGCCAGGAGCGCCCGCAGGGGGAGCTTCCCCCGCCCGTCCCGGATCTTCGCCTCCACGGGGATGCGGGCGGCGAGCTCCACGAGGCGGTGGTCGAGGAGGGGGGGGCGCACCTCCAGGGAGACCGCCATGGAGGCGGCGTCCACCTTGGCGAGGACCTGGTCGGGGAGGAACCGCTTGAGGTCGAAGTACATCGCCCTCTCCAGCGGGTTCCTCCCGTGCCTCCCGTGGACGCGGCGCGCCTCCTCCTCCCAGCCCCGGAGGGAGGCCCCCGTCATCCGCTCCGCCGTCCCCCTTCCGAGCGCGTGGTCCCTCTCGTGGACGAGCTCGAACTCCCCCCGGGCGAGGGCCCGCAGGCGGGCCGCCCCCCGCAGGTCCTCGGGCAGCAGCCCCGCGAGGGCCCCCGGCAGGCGGGGCCCGCCGGAGGCCGCCCTCCGCGCCGCGTCGCCGAGGTACCAGCCGTAGCCGCCGAACAGCTCGTCCCCCCCGTCCCCGGAGAGGGCCACGGTCACCCAGCGCCGCGCCTCCGCGCTCACGAGCCAGGCGTTCAGGAGGGACGAGACGTTGAAGGGGACGTCGAAGTGGCGCAGGAGGTCGAAGAACCGCCCCGCCCCCTCCGGTCCGCTCTCGATGGCGTGGTGCACGGTCCCGAGACGGGCCGCCACGGCGCGGGCCTTCGCGCCCTCCGAGAGGGCGGTTCCCGGCTGGTCCAGGGACACGGTGTGGAAGCCGCCGCCGGCCTTCCGCGCCATGGCCCCCACGACGACGCTCGAGTCCACGCCTCCCGACAGGAAGGCCCCCAGGGGGACGTCGGATTCCATCTGGAGGGAGGTCGCGTCCTGGAGGAGCGCCCCCACCTCCTCGACCCAGGCGGCGGGGTCGGTGTCCCCCTCGCCGCGGAAGGGGACGTCCCACCACTCCTCCGGCTCCGCGGGGGCCGGCGGCCCCTCCGCGGGGACGGGCAGGTCGAGGAGGTGCCCCGCGGGGAGGGAGCGGATCCCCGCGAAGATCGTGTCCGGCGCGTTCACGTACCCCTGGACGAGGTACTGGGCGATGCCGTCGGGGCGCAGGGGCGGGACCCGCCCCATGGCCGCGAGGATGGCCTTGACCTCGGAGGCGAAGTAGAGGGCGCCGGGCGTGAAGGCGTAGAAGAGCGGCTTGATCCCCAGCCGGTCCCGCGCCAGGAGGAGGCGCCGGGCCCCGGGGTCCCACAGGGCGAAGGCGAACATGCCGTTGAGCCGGCCGAGGAGGGAGCGGCCGACCTCCTCGTACAGGCGGAGGACCACCTCGGTGTCCGTGCGGGAGCGGAGGGTCCTTCCCCGGGAGGAGAGCCACCCGCGGAGGGGGTCGACCCCGTAGACCTCGCCGTTGTAGGTGATGCAGGGCGCCCCGGGCCCGTCCCCCATGGGCTGGGCCCCGAGGGGGGAGAGGTCGCGGATGGAGAGCCGGGTGTGCCCGAGGTGGACGTTCCCTTCGGAGCGGAGGCCGGATCCGTCCGGCCCGCGGTGGCGGAGCCTCCGCACCATCTCCGCCAGCGGGCCGGCCGCCTCCGCGGCCGGGGGGCCGACGATGCCCGCGATGCCGCACACGGGGCTACCCTCCCCCCGCCGCGGGGACCGCCGGCCGGGCCCCCCGCTCCGCGACGCGACGGAGGAGGCCGGCCAGCCGGTCCGCCTCCCGCTCGGGGTCGAAGCGCTCGAGGATCGTCCGGCGCGCCTCCTCCCCGCGGCGCGCAGCCCCCGCGGGGTCCCCCGCCGCCTCCTCCATGGCGGCGAGGAGGGCCGCGGCGTCCCCCGGGGGGACGAGCCAGCCGCTGCGCCCGTGGTCGATGAGTTCGCGGATCCCGCAGGCGTCCCCCCCGACGACGGGGAGCCCGGTCGCCATGGCCTCCATGGCCGCGTTGGGGAGGCCCTCGGAGCGGCTCGGCTGGAGGTAGAGGTCGGCGGCCTGCAGGAGGGCGCGCACGCGGTCGGGAGGCACCGGCCCCGGCGCCTCGACCCCGTCCCCCGCGGCGGCGAGGACCTCCCGCCGGACGGCCGCCTCCGGCAGGTGCCCCACGAGGAGCAGCCTCCACTCCGGCCGCGTGCGGCGGAAGCCGCGCCAGGCCTCGAGGATCTCCGGCACCCCCTTGCGCGCCGTGACCTCCCCCACCATCAGCGCGACGCGGCCGCCCGAGGGGATCCCCAGGGACCGGCGCAGGGACTCCCGGTCCGCGGCGGGCCTGAAGACCGTCCCGTCGCACCCGTTGTAGACGACGTCGATGCGCCCGCGGACCGAGGGCTCCAGGTCCCCGGCCAGCCCCGCCAGGTGCCTGCAGTTCGCCAGCGGGGCGTCCGCCTCCCGGAGGACCCGCGCGCACCAGGGGAGGCAGTCCGGCCGCGTCGAGGGCCACTCCGAGGGGTTCAGCTCCCCTCCCCTCGCCATGGCGGCGACCGGGACGCCGGTCTCCTCCCGGGCGAGGATCGCCGCCGCCCCCGCCGTCCACAGCCACTGCGCGTAGACGACGCGGGGGCCCGGCCCGCCCCCCGTCGCGCGGGCCAGGGCCCGACCCATGGCGGGGACGGGGTCCTCCCCGGGGGCCACGGTCCCCTCGAAGGGGACCACCCGGACCGGGATCCCGCCCTCGGGAGGCGGGCCGAAGAGTATCTTGTACTGATACACCCACCAGGACCGCCGCAGGAGCCGCCCCGGGAACGCCGGAGGGGCGGGCCGGAGGACGAGGGCCTCGCACCGCAGCCCCCTCCGGGCGAGCCGCAGCGCCTGCCGCAGGAGGAACACGCCCGCCCGGGGGTTGTGCGCCAGCGGCCAGAGGGGCGTGGCCACGAGGACGGTGGTCTCCCCGCTCACGCGGCCCCCCCCGCCGCCCGGCGGACGGAGGCCATGGCCGCGAGGCCCTCCCCGAGGGACATCCACGCCATGAGGGGGAGGTCCAGCGGCCGGTCGCCGGGGAGGAGCGCGGCGCGGACCGCGTCCATGGCGTCGGGCCGGACCCTGGCCCCGAGGACGGAGGCGGCCTGCTCCATCTCGCCGATCACCCACTCCCGGATCTCCCCCCGGGCCCAGGGATCCCAGGGGGCGCGGTAGCCGAGCTTGTCCTTCCGGTCGAGGATGGAATCGGGGACGAGGCCTCGGAAGGCGAGCCTCTGGACCCGCTTGGATTCGCCGCCGCGGAGCTTGTGCTCCCGGGGGAGGGAGAAGAGGAACTCGGCGAGGCGGTGATCGAGGAACGGCTGGCGCAGCTCCCGCGAGAAGGCCATGGAGTTGCGGTCCCCGTAGCGGAGGAGCTCCTGGAGGGGTCCCCTCGTGGAATCGAAGTGGAGCTTGCGGGTGAGGAGGTCCCGCGGGCCCTCCGTCTCGCCGGGGAAGTCCTCCCCCCCGTGGGCGGCCGTGAACCCCTCGGCGAGGCCCCAGGGGGACCGGGCTCCACGGCCCTCCCCGGCCCGGGAGGCGATCCCCCTGCGGATCGTCCGCAGCCCGGGGAAGGCGCGCCCCAGGGCGGCCCGCAGGGACAGGGGGAAGGGGCGCGAGTGGCGCGCGCGGAAGGACCGGGACTCCCGGTAGAGGTCGCCGAACCGCCCCTCCTCGGCGAGGGCCGAGAAGAGCACGTGCTGGTAGGGCTCGTACCCCGCCAGCATCTCGTCCGCCCCCTGGCCGTCGAGGAGGACCGTGACCCCGTTCTCCGCCGCGAGCCTCATGACCAGGTGCTGGGCGAACTGGCTCGTCGAGCGGAAGGGCTCCTCCATGTGGCGGCAGAAGCGGGGGAACACCTCCCGCAGCACCGCGGCGCTCGGCCAGACCTCGTGCCCCTCGACGCCGGTCCTCCGGAGCACCTCGGCGACGTGGCGCCCCTCGTCCAGGGACGGGTCGGTCATCCGGGCGGTGAAGGCCTTCTGCCCCCCGGCCGCGCCCAGCGCGTGGATCTGGCAGACGACGGCCGAGGAGTCGAGCCCGCCGGAGAGGCTCGTGCCCACGGGGACGTCGCTCCGCAGGCGCAGGCGGATGCCGTCCTCGAAGACCTCCCGGAACCGGCGGGCGGCCTCCTCCAGGGGGAGGTCGGAGGTGCGGGCGAGGTCCACGTCCCACCAGCGCTCCATGCGCAGGTCCCACGCCTCCCCGGTCCACCGGAGCAGGAGGCGGTGGGCGGCGGGGAGGCGGCGCACCCCGCGCCAGAGGGTCTGCCCGCTCCCGGCCAGCTCCCCCGCGACGGCGAACCGGTAGAGCGCCCGGTCGTCGAGGGAGAGGTCCACCCAGGGGAGCGCCGCCAGCGCCTTCACCTCGGAGGCGAAGGCGAATCGGCCGGTCGCCGGGTCGAGCGCGTAGTGGAAGGGCTTCTCCCCGAAGCGGTCGCGGGCGGCGAACAGCGTGCGGCGCTCCTCGTCCCAGACGGCGAAGGCGAACATCCCGTTGAAACGGTCGAGGCAGGCCGGTCCCCACTCGCGGTAGGCGTGGAGGAGGACCTCCGTGTCCCCCGTGGAGCGGAACCGGCGGCCGAGGGCCGCCAGCTCCTCCCTCACCTCGACGAAGTTGTAGATCTCCCCGTTGTAGGTGACGACGAGGCGGCGGTCCTCCGTCTCCATGGGCTGGGCCGCGGCCCCGCTCAGGTCGAGGATGGAGAGCCGCCGGTGCCCCAGCAGGACGTGGGGGGACGCCCCCCCCGGCCGCGTCCAGACGCCCTCCCCGTCCGGTCCCCTGTGCTCCAGCTGCCGGAGCGCCGCCCGCGCCCCCGCCCCGTCCACCGGGGCGCGGCCGTCGAGGACGCCGAAGATGCCGCACATGTTCAGTCCGGGATCCCGTAGGCACGCCGGGCGGCCGGGAGGTGGGCCTCCCAGGTGTACCGCTCCCGGCACCAGGCCAGCGCCCGGTCCCGGAGCGCCTCCCGCTCCCCGCGGAAGGACCGGAGGATCCCCTCCGCCGCCGCCTCCGCCGCGGCGGCCCCCCCCTCGAAGGGGAGGACCCAGCCGAGCCGCCCCTCGCGGACGTCGCGGACCACGGGGCCCACGGTGTCCAGCGCCAGAACCGGGAGGCCCGCGGACAGGTACTCCGCGAACTTGATGGGCGAGGTGCACTCGTCGTAGCGGGCGGCCCTCTCGTAGAAGACGAGCCCCGCGTCCGCCCCGGGGAGGAGGGCGAGCGCGCCGTCCCTGTCCTCCGACCCGGCGATCACGGCCTCCCGCGGGATCCCGTGCCGGCCGAGGAGGCCCTCCCAGTCCCCGACCTGGTCGAGGTAGGTGAGGACGACGAGGCGCGCCCCCGGCTCCCTGCGGAGGAGCGCGGCCAGGACCTCGAACATCCGGTCCGGGGTCCTCTCCCTCCCCACGCGGCCGGAGTAGAGGAGGACCGGCCCGGGGGGGTTCCCCCACCGGGCCCTCGCCGCCGCCCGGGCCTCCGGCGACCAGGAGACGCCCTCCACGCAGTTGGGGACGACGTCCGTCCCGCCTTCGGGCACCCCGAGATCCTCCACGGCGTGGCGCCGCAGCCCCTCCGTGACGGCGAGGACGTGGTCCGCCGCGACCGCCGCCCTCCGCTCCGCCGCCAGGGCGGCGTCGAAGGAGGCGCGGGCCCTCGCGTCGGCCCCCTCGAGGGAGGGGAAGCCGGCCCTGTGCAGGGCCTCGAAGGGGCCGTGTCCCCGGAGATCGAGCACGACCCGGCCGCCCCCCAGGATCCGCCGCGCCCCGTGGGCGCTCCAGGCCGCGCGGGGTCCCCGGGCGTGGAAGACGGGCTTCCGTCGCCGCAGGCGCCACGGGGCGAGGCGGAGGGCGAGGGCCGCTCCTCCCGCCCCCGCCCCCATCCGGGACACGAAGGGCACCAGGTCCATCCGCCCCTCCGGCCAGAGCGCCCGGTGGGCCGCCAGTGCCTCCCGCGCGGCCGGGAGGCGGGCGGTCCCCCAGGGCTCGAGGAAGAGGATCCGGAAGCGGGGCATCCCCGGCAGGCGCGCGAGCGCCCGCGTCCGGGCGACCACCATCGCCTGCACGACACCGCCGTCCCGGATCTCCCCCTGGACGACGTGGATGCACTCAGGGTGCGTGCTCATCCGCCCCGGATCCCGAGCGCCTCCCGGAGGCGGGCCGCCCAGCCGGGAGGCCGCTTCACCTCCGGGGGATAGGCCGCGAGGCCGTCCAGGTACCTGGCCCGGGCCCGCTCGTAGAGGATTGCATCGAATCGGTTCCCCGCGAGGATCGCCTCCCGGAGGTCCGGGGCGACCTCGACCCCGGACTTCCCCACCGAGACCATCAGCTCGCGGTACCGGATGTCCCTGAGCAGTCCGTCGTGCCTGAGGATCCGGAGAGCCGCGTCGAACTCCTCGGTGACGAAGACGTACCTCGACGCGTCGACCTCCCTCGCGGCCCGTTCCAGCCAGCGGTCCCCCTCCACGGAGAAGTCGATGCTGCCCGCCACCATGTTCGTCGCGATTCCCGCCAGGTTCCGGGTCTGGATGTTGTCCAGGTTCATCCCCTTCCGGAACGCCAGGAACTCCCCGAGGTCCATCCGGCGCGCATCCTCGTGCTGGAGGTGGCGCGGGTTGCCCCGGATGAAGTGGTACATGCTGAGGAAGTGGGAGAGGGGGTTGCGGAGGAAGACGATCCTCGTGATCGGGCGCCCCGGGAAGAACCGCTCCCCCAGGATGCTCCAGTGCCCCATGAGGAGCACCAGCCTCGCCCGGGCCCCGGGGTCCATCTCCTCCAAGCGGCGGAGGGAGGCCCCGGGGTCCATGCCGTCGATGGCGAAGGTCCGGTCGGCCGGGTAGTTGTTGCGCAGGATGGAGAGGAAGGTCGTGCCCGCCGTCTTGGGCACGTGCACGAAGTTGAGGAGCGGTCCGGCGGGAGCCGTCACCGGCGAGCCCTCCGTGCCCCCTCGGGGAGCGGAACCCCCGCAGCCCTCAGGAGCCTCCTCGCCCCGATCTTCGCCCGGAGCCAGGACCCGGCCGCCCCGAGCCTCATCCCCCGCACCGCCCAGCGCAGGGAGACGGCGGCGCTGCGGTGGGGTGTGGGCTCGTACCCGTGCCGCGCCAGCGTCCGCCCCGCGATCCGCTGGAACCAGACCTGGTCCCCGGCGGCCATCTCCCCCTTCCACCTTCCCGAGCGATCCCCGGCCACGGGCGTCCGGGTCTTGCCGTGCCAGTGGTGCTCCTCGCGGAGGTAGGAGCCCGCCCTCTCGTGGTACCGGAGCATGGCCGCGTCGAACCCGAGGCCGAGCCAGGTGCAGAGGGAGCGGAGGCGCTCCTCGGGACCGGCGACGAGATCCTCGTACCGGACCTCCCGGTACCGCGCCCCGAAGAGCCTCGGCCCCTCCCTCTCCCCCTCCTCCACCCGCGCCTTCCAGTGGACCGCGGCGTCCACGACCGTCTTCGGGCCGAAGGGCTTGTCGAGGAGCGAGAGCGCCACGTCCCTGCCGTCCCGGACCACGTGGATCACCGAGGCCCCCGGGAAGCGCCGCGCGAGGAGCGGCAGCCGCCGCACGTACCCCGGCGTCTTGTCCCCCCACCGCGGCTTCCCCTCCCGGGCCGCGAAGGCCCGGTGGGCGCAGGAGAGGACCGCCCCCCCGTCGGCGACGTCGACGCCCGCGAGGGCCGCGGCGATCTCCTCCCGGGGGACGCCGAGCTCGGGGAAGGTGTTCTTGGCGGTGATGACAGCGAGGATGCGCTCCCTCCAGTCCGCGGCCCCCTCCCCCCGGATCCGCTCCCGCTCCTCCTCCAGCTCGGGGAGGTACCAGGTCTCCCCGGGGATGGCCAGGGCCGGGTGGGCGTTGAGCATGAGGCGGAGGAGGGTCGTGCCCGACCTCTCGCATCCCACGATGAAGACGGGACCGGCCCCCTCAGGCTGCATGGCCCCGCGCGAGGATCCCCTCGTAGAGGGAGAGCATGCGCGCCCGGTGGGCGGCGGGGCCGAAGCGCCCGGCGACGCGGGCGTGGAGGACCTCCGGGTCGAAGGCGTCGAGGCAGGCCGCGACCTCCCGGACGGCGGCGGCCAGGGCCCCCGGGGAGCCCGCGGGGACCACGGCGCCGCAGGAGGCGTCCACGTAGGTCTCCGGACCCCCGCAGGCGGTGGTCACCGCGGGCCGCCCGCAGGCGAGGGCCTCCGCGGGGGCGATGCCGAAGGTCTCCAGGCGGCTCGCGTGCACGAGGATGTCGGACGCCGCGAGGGCGGCGCGGACCGCCTCCCTGCCCGCGTGGCCGGGGAGGTGGACCGCGCCCTCGAGGCCGAGGTCCCGGCGGATCCCCTCCAGGCGGTCCGGCCCCTCGCCGAGGATCCTGGCCTCGCAGGGGAGGCCCGAGGAGCGGAGCGCCGCCACGGCCCGCATCAGGTCCTCGTAGCCCTTCCGCTCCACGAGTCCGCCCACGGAGACGAGGCGGAGGGGGGCGCGGAACTCCCGCCGCGGGGCCGGCCGGAAGAGGTCGGTCCGCACCATCTCCGGGACGATCCGGACCTCCCTCCCGGGGGGCAGGAAGGGGCGCATCCGCCCCGCCAGGTCCTCACCCACGGCCACCACCTCCGCGGCCCCGCCCATGACCGCCCGGAGCCGCTCCCCGCCGGGGTCCTTCCCCGACTGCTTCTCGAAGGGGGCCTGGTGCTCCTGGAGCAGGTAGGGGACGCCGAGGGAGAGGAGGAGGCCCCGGGCCCAGAGCCCCGCGGGGAAGGTGACGTTGGCGTGGACGAGGTCCGGGACGGCCCCCGCCTCCCGGAGCCTCGCGGCCAGCGCGGGCCCCGCCGCCGCGACCTCCTCCAGCAGGCCCCGCCCGGTGACCCGGGAACTGAAGCGCGGCAGGGAGACGCGGATCTCCCGGACCCCCCCGCCCCAGACGCGGGCCCCCTCCTCCCGGTCCCTCCCCCGCAGGCGCAGCAGGGCCCACCGGTGCCAGGAGGCGAACCGGGGCTCGAGGAACAGGGCGTCCACCGCCCCGGCCATCTCCTCGATCTGCTCGTGGAGGAAGGAGATCTCCCCCTGCCCCCCCGGGCCGATGGCCCAGGAGGAGAGGTAGAGAACCCGGGGGCGGGCGGGGCTCACCGCCGCTCCTCCACGGTCCAGGACGCCGGGACGTGGACATACCCGCGGCGGTCCTCGGGCGGCAGGGTCAGGGCGGCGATGGAGGGGGGAGCGGCGACCTCGATCCGCCCGAGGTGCTCCCAGTCGGCGATGGACCTGCCCCGGGATCCCCTCAGGGCGAGGTGGAGGTCGTAGGTCCTCGGCATGAGCCAGAGCGGGCCGCAGTCGATCCGGAAGTCGATCCCCTTCCCGAACGCGGGCAGGGCGACCCCGCCCAGGCGGGAGGTGACGACGGCCACCCGGTCCGACCACCCCGCGGAGAAGCGCAGGATGAGGACGGGCGCGGGCTCCACGACGGAACCGAGGATGGAGCCGAGGACGACCAGCCTCCCGCCGGACTCGAGCCTCCGGAGGGGGCCGCCCTCCCCGCCCCGCAGTTCGAACCCCTCCAGGCGGAGGCCCCCGCTCTCCCGGACCGCGGGGGCCGCCTCCGCCCGCGGCCCCGCCAGTTCGAGGTAGCGGTCCAGCGCCTCCCCCGTCGGCATCGGCCCCTCCAGCACCCCGGCCTCCAGCACCGCCGTCCTCCCGCAGAGGGAGCGCACGGCGTCGAGGTTGTGGGAGACGAAGAGGACGGTGCGCTCGCTGCCCGCGAGCCGGGACATGGTCCCCAGGCACTTCGCCTGGAACGCCGCGTCCCCCACCGCCAGCACCTCGTCCACGATGAGGATGTCGGCGGTGAGGCAGGCCGCCACGGCGAAGCCGAGGCGCACCCGCATGCCGCTCGAGTAGTGCTTGAGCGGCGTGTCGATGTACTCCTCCACCCCGGAGAAGTCGACGATCTCGTCGAACTTCCGCCGGATCTCCGCCGTCCCCATCCCGAGGAGCGCCCCGTTGAGGAAGACGTTCTCCCGCCCGGTCATGTCGGGGTGCATCCCCGTCCCGACCTCGAGCAGGGCCGCGACGCGCCCCCGGATCCAGGCCCGCCCGCGCGTGGGCGCGGTGATGCGGGAGAGGATCCGCAGCAGCGTGCTCTTGCCCGCCCCGTTGCGCCCGATGAGTCCGAGGACCTCCCCGGGCTCGACCCGGAGGTCCACGTCGCGGAGCGCGGCCTTCTCCACGGTCCGGAGGCGCCCACCGGCGTCGGCGCGCCGGATCCGGAAGGACTTGGAGAGGCCCTCGGTGCGGACCGCGAAGTCCATCACATCTCGTCCACGAGCGCGGCCTGCGTCCTGTCGAAGACCAGGAGGCCCGCGGCGAAGAGCGCGATCGAGAGGGCCGCCCCGGCCCCCACGAGGCCCCAGGAATGGGGCTCCGTCCCCAGCAGGCAGGACCGGAACCCGTCCACGAGCCCGGTCACCGGGTTCACGGACGCCAGCATCCTCCCCGCCTCCGGAAGGCGATCCATGGGGTAGAGGACGGGGGAGACGTAGAGGAGCACCTGGAGGGCGACGGGGAGCACGTGCTGGACGTCGCGGAAGCGGGCGTTGAGGGCCGCCAGCATCGCGGCGGCCCCGACGGAGAGCAGCACCATGCAGAGGAGGAGGGGGATCGCCAGGAGCGCCGAGGCGGGGACGGCGACCCGGAACCCGGCGAGGAGGCCGGCGAGGATCCCCGCCGTCACGGCCCCGTTCACCAGCGGGGATGCGGAGGCCGCCATCACCGTGAAGACCCGCGGGAAGTAGACCTTGGACACGACGGCGTGGAGGTTCGCGAAGGAGGGGGTGCCCTGGGAGACGATCTGCTGGAAGAGGTTGAAGGGCAGCAGCGACGCCAGCACGAAGACCGGGTAGGGGACCGGGGTGTCCACCCTCGCGACCCCGCGGAAGATGAGGGTGAAGACCCCCACCTGGACGAGCGGCTGGAGGACCGCCCAGCCGACCCCGAGGACCGCCTTCCTGTACCTGGAGCGGAGGTCCCGCCGGGCGAGGGCGGAAAGGACGGCGCGGTACTCCCAGAGGTCGGACAGCCAGGACCGGAGGGAGGGCCGGGGGCCGATCTCCAGGACGGCGGGCGCGGGCGGGGGGTCCAGCGGTTCCATCGGGGGGCGCGGCGTCCCCGCGGGGGGGACGGGGCCGGCTCTCTCTCAGGCCCCCCCGCCGGGGGCGGCCGCCGCGGGCTCGGCGCGCGGGGCTGGCGCCGCGACCCCTACCGGGGGGAGGTAGCTCGGGACCAGGCTCCGCAGGGCGGCGCGGACGGCGTCCCCGTCCTCCCGGGCGGCGGCCCGCGCCAGTTCCTCGATCCCGGCCTCCAGGCCCGTCGGCGGGAGGGGGCTGTCGGCCGCGAAGATCTTCTCCGTCACCCGGTGGGTCCTCTCCTCCTCCTCGGTGAGGAGCTCCTCCGTGAGCTTCTCCCCGGGGCGGAGGCCCGTGTAGCGGAGGGGGATGTCCACGTCCGGAACGCGGCCCGCCATCGTGATCATCTGGCGCGCGAGGTCCACGATGCGGATGGGCTCCCCCATGTCGAGGACGCAGAGGTCCCCGTGGTCCCCGTAGCCGGCCTTGAGCACGAGGCCCACGGCCTCGCCGATGGTCATGAAGTACCGCCGCACCTCGGGGTCGGTCACGGTGACCGGCCCCCCGGCGGCGATCTGCTCCCGGAAGAGGGGGACCACCGACCCCGCCGATCCCAGGACGTTGCCGAAGCGGACCGCGCAGAAGCGGGTCCTGGAGCGGCGGCCGAGGTCCCGCACCACCATCTCCCCCACCCGCTTCGTCGCCCCCATGACGCTGGAGGGGCGGACCGCCTTGTCCGTGGAGATGTAGAGGAACCGCTCCGCCCCCGCGGCGTCGGCTGCCCGGGCGAGGTGGAGGGTCCCCAGGACGTTGTTCTTCACCGCCTCCCCGGGGGCGGTCTCCAGCAGGGGGACGTGCTTGTGGGCCGCCGCGTGGAAGACGTCCCGGGGCCGCCACTTCGCGAAGAGGCCCCGGATCCGGCCCTCGTCCCGGATGTCCGCCACCTCGGCCTCCACGGCCCTCCCGGGGAACTCCCGCTCGAAGCGCCTCTGGAGGAGGTAGAGCCCGTTCTCGTTCATGTCGACCATGACGATCCGGGCGACGCCCGAGGCGAGGAGCTGCCGGCAGATCTCGCTCCCGATGGAGCCGGCCGCCCCGGTGACGAGGACGACCTTCCCCGCGATGGCCCCGAGGTGCCCCCCCTCCGCGAGGTCCACGGCCGCGCGCGGCAGGAGGTCCTCCGGGGTGAGGTCCTGGAGCATGGCGGCGCTCACGCGGTCGTCGAGGTAGCGGAAGGAGAGGGGGAGGATCTTGTAGGTGAGGGAGAGGTCGGAGCAGCGGTCGAGGATCTCCCGCAGGCGGGCCGCGGGCAGGCGGGGGATGGCGATGAGGACGTGGCGGACCTCCTCCTCCACGGCGACGCGCGGCAGCTCGTCGAGCCCCCCCTGGACCGCCAGCCCCCCCACCACCATGCCCCACTTGGCGCGGTCGTCGTCGAGGAAGCCCACCACCCGGAAGTTGTGGGCGCGGGACTGGCGGAGGTCCCGCAGCAGGGCCTCGCCCGCGGTCCCCGCCCCGAGGATGACGGTCGTGAGGGCGTCGGACCGCTTCCCCACCTCCCGGTCGGCGAGGTACATCCAGGCCAGGCGCGGGGAGAACCGCAGGCCGGCCATCACCATCGTGGAGAGGAGGAACTCGATGAGGATCACCGACCGCGGGGGTTCCGGGAGGCGCATGACGAAGACGACCATCACGAAGAGCCCGCTCCCGAGGAGCCCGGCCCCGAGCACGCGCGAGCCGTCCGTGAGCCCGGAGTGGCGGAAGGACCAGCGGTGGAGCCGGAGGATCAGGCTCGCGAGGATGCGCGCCCCCGCGACGACGGGGAGGAGATTCCGCAGGTGGCCTTCGACGGCCCTCGGAATGTCCCCCTCGTAGCGCAGCGCCATGGCGCCGAGCAGGCACAGGGCCCCGATGCCCCCGTCGAGGAGGAGCAGGAGGAGGTGCCGGACGTGGTTTTTCCGGACGATCATGGAGGCGGAGGGGGAGCGGGTCGGCGCGCGCCGCGCCGCGTGAGGCCGCCGGGAGCCGGGTCCGCGCCTAGAAGAGGAGGCTCAGCTGCAGGCTGACCCGGTGGTTCACGAAATCGGAGTGGAGGGTGCTGCTCGACCGGGCCCTGAGCTCGTACTGGAAGGCCAGCTCCGTCCATTCGCTCATGCGGTACCCGAGGCGGCCGGAGCCGGTGTAGTAGCCCTGGTCCTCGCCGACGGAGGGGTCGGAGTCCTGCCAGGTGACCCGGAAGTCGGCCTTCCAGATCGGGTCGATCTCCCAGGCGAGGGAGGCGCCGAGGAGGGTGGCGTACTGGTAGTTCGCCCCCTGGACCGGGTGGATGTCCTGGGAGAGGAAGAGGTCGGCCTTCACCTTGGCGGTCGCCTTCCAAAGGAGCCCGGCGCGGCCGGCGAAGCCGCTGAACTCCTCGTCGTCGATCACCGTGCCGCTGCCCTCGTCGATGTCCTGGGAGAGGTAGCCGAGGCGGCCGTAGACCTCGACCTTGGGGGTCGGCAGGTACTTCGCCGTGGCGTAGGCGGCCCAGGAGTCGTAGTCGTTGTTGACGCGCTCGTCGTAGCCCTGCATCCGGTACTCGACCTCGACGCCCACCTCGGCCTTGGGCGACATCCTGTAGGAGGGGCTCAGGGCGAAGACGTGCTCCATCCCGTCGAGGTCCTCCAGGCCCTTCCCGTAGTTGCGGAGGACGTTCGTGTAGGAGCCCTCGATCCGCGCCTTCGTGAACTCGTAGCCGCCGACGACCCTGGCCTCGTTGGACACCTGGAACACCTTGTCGGCTCCCGTGAAGACGAGGGGGCCCGATCCGACCCCGTTGGTGACGCTCTGGACCGAGTCCTCGCTGCGGCTGAAGACGTCGGTGAAGCGCACGAAGCCCTTCCGGAACCCGTACTGGAAGCCCGCCCTGCCGTAGAGGTCCAGAAAGTTGTTCTCGGACTCGTCGAGGTAGGCCTCGAAGGTGCCGGAGAGGGTCACCTCGGAGGAGAAGTCGGAGCCCTGCCGGACGAAGCTCGCGCCGAGGGTGGAGAGGAAGATGAAGTCGTCCTCCTTGTCCTTCTCGGTGGCGTAGATGTTGTCGTCCCAGGTCGCCTTCTCGGTGAAGAACATCCTCCCCATCCAGTTGCCGAACTGCCGGCCCTTGCCGGCGGGGATGTAGAGGTTGCGGATGGGGATGAAGATCTCCCCGTCCACGCCGTTCTGGAAGTAGTCGATCTGGCTCGCGGCCATACCGGGGGCGGGATCCACCACGGGAGGGGCGGCGGGGGAGGGCGCCTTCGCCGGCACCGGCTTCTCCGTTGCGGGCTTCTCTGTTGCGGGCTTCTCGGGCGCGGGCTTCACGGGCTCCGGCTTCGCCGGACCGTCCCTGCCGGGAGCGGCCCCCTTCGCGGGCTCCTCCTTCTTCCCGGAGCCCTCGGCCAGGAGGACGGCATCGCCCTCCGCCGCCGCGGCCGGAGCGGAGCCGACGGCCAGCGAGGCGATGAGAATCCCCATTGTGGTGATGCGCATGGTGCCCTTCCGTTCCCTGTGCCCCTCCCGCCGGGGAGGTCTTCCTCAGGCTCTCCCGGCCGGGGGCGTCCTCCCCCCGACCGTCCTCCCCTACCGGAACGCCTCGCTGCTGCTGACGGCGCCCTGGGTCGGCAGCATCTCCTCGAAGATCGTCACCTGGTAGAACATCCGCTGGATGTCCTCCATCGCCCCGGAGCCGGAGAAGCCGACGGTCTCCGTGCCCTCGGACCCCGTGCGGCTCGCCTCCCCTTCCCCGGAGAGGCCCGTGAAGCGCCCGGAGGGCGTGGAACCCACGCCGCCGCCCTGCCCGATCATGAGGACCGCGTCCCGGTTGCGGGCGTAGAGCTTCCCCTTCACCACCTTGAAGGTGACGTTGCCGGTGGGTCCCACCTCCGCCTCGACGACGGAGCCCTCGGGGACGAAGAAGGAGACCCCGCCCCGGACGGCGAGTTCGCCGGGGCCGCTGAACAGCGCCCCGCCCACGCCCTCGAGGATCCGGCCGAGGCTGTCGCCCAGGGGTGCGGTGGCCCCCCCGGACGGGGCGAAGGAGGCGCCGGAGCCGGACTGGACGATCTCCACGGCGCCGCCGGGGATGGTCTTCCCGGACCCGCCCACGAAGCGGGGGGCGTCCTTGTCACCGGCCTTCATGGAGACGGGGGCCTGCTGGCCGGCGACGACGACCGGGACGGCCGCGAGGAGGGCCGCGCCGGCTGCGAGAACGAAGGTCCTGAGCCTCATTCCGTTCACTCCCTCGTGGGCCTGCCGTCACCCGGCTCCTTGACATCCGAAGTGTACCCATAGTATCCGTACCTTCGGTAGTAGTAATAGTAGTAGTAGCCCCCCCCCATGCTGGCCCCGTTGAGGACCACCCCGAGGAGCGGGGCCCCGACCTTGTTCAGGTGGTCGCAGGCCCGGCGGATGCCCCGGATCGAGGTCTTCCCGAGGCGGACCACCAGGATGACGCCGTCCACCTCCCGGGCGAGGAGGGCGGGGTCGGACACGGGACCGGCGGGAGGGGAGTCGAGGACCACCCGGCGGTACTCCTCCGAGGCCTGCACGAGGTACGCCCGCATCCTCTCCCCCCCGAGGAGCTCCGCGGGGTTGGGCGGGATGGGGCCGCTGGTCACGACGTCGAGGGGGGCCCCCTCCTCCCGGGCGATCCGATGGGTGCGGGGCCGGACCTGGCCGTCGGCGAAGATCCGCGTGAGTCCGTCCTCGTTCCCGAGCCCGAACACCTTGTGGACCCGGGGCTTGCGGAGGTCGCAGTCCACGAGGACCGTGCCCTCCCCGGTCTGGGCCAGGGCCGCCGCCAGGTTCGCGGACAGGAGCGTCTTCCCCTCCCCGGTCTCGGCGCTGGTCACCAGGATCCGCCGGCGCTCGGCGCGGCCGCTCGGGGTGAAGAGGATCCCGGTCCGGATGATGCGGACCGCCTCCGCCAGTTCCGACTTGGAGTCCTGGAGGACGGCGACGTCCGCCTCCCCTCCCTTGCCCGTGATGCGCGGGAGCATGCCGAGGATGGGGAGCCCGGTCACCCGGGTCACCTCCTCCGGCCGGGTGACGGAGTCGTTGAACTGCTCCAGGAGGTAGGCGGTCCCCACTCCCAGCATGAGGGCGAGGACGAGGGCCAGGGTGATGTCCCGGGCGGGGCGCGGCTCCACCTGCGCCCGGCTCACCGAGGCCCTCTCGCGGAGGGCGGCGGGGGCGAGGTCGAAGCCGGAGATGCCCTGGACCGCGCTCAACTGGGCGCCGAGGTCCGCCAGCTCCGCCCGGATGCGGTCCCTCTCCGCCTCCAGACCGGCCCACTCCACGGCGAGCCCGGCGAGCTTCTGCTGCTCCGCGCGCCGCTCGTCCCGGAGGCGGAGGATCTCCTCCGTCTCCGCCTTCGTGGTCTCCCAGGTGGCCTCGATCTTGCCGACGATGGTGGCGATGAGGTTCCTCCGGCGCTCCTCCAGGGTCCTGATGTCGAGGTCCACGGCCCGGACCTGCTCGGCGTCCTCGGCGTACCCCGCCACGAGCCTCGCCCGCTCGAACTCCTTGAGCCGGAGCTCCCGGGTGATCTCCGCGACCTCCCGGTTGTCGAAGACCTCCGAGACCTGGTCGAGGTTGCCCGCCTCCCTCGCCCTGCGGACCTCCGCCATGGTCCGCTCCAGGCGCACGAGCTTCACCTTCTGCTCGTCCACCCGCGCCTCGAAGTCCGCGAGCAGCTTGTCCGCCTTGGCCTTCTCCGCGGTGACGTCCGACACCCGGAGCTCCGGGGCGTTGAAGATCCTCTCGCGGAACTCCCGGATCCTCGCGTCCACGGCGTCCAGCTCCTGCCGCAGGGCCTTCCGCCGGTCCTCCAGCTCCTTCCCCGCCATCTCGTTGCGGTTCACCCGCTGGGTCTTCCCCGAGGCGATGAAGGTCTCCGCCACGGCGTTCGCGCAGAGGGGGTTCACGTCCGGCCAGGGGCTCTCGAAGGCGACCTTGATGAGGAAGGAGTTCCGAACCGGGGTGACCACGACCGAGCCGGAGAACTCCCCCGCCGACATGACCCTCTTCGCCTCGGGGACCTCCTGGTAGGCGGCCTGCAGGACGGAGCGGGACTTGAGCAGGGCGAGCTGTGTCTCGAAGTTCTGGGAGGAGACGTACTCCTGGTCGAAGAGAGTCTGGAGCGTGGCGATGCCGGAGTTCTGGGAGGTGATCTCCACCAGGGCCGGGGCGCACTGGTAGATCGGCGTGGTGCGGAGCGTGTGGAGGGTGCCCGCGGCGGCCACCACCACGAAGGCGAGGAGCGAGGACCACCGGTGGCGGTAGAGGACCGCCAGCACGTCCCGCAGGTCCCCCGATTCCGGCTCCGGGGGCGCCGCCCCGGCGCCCGGGGCGATGCCCCCCTTCTCGTTCCCGTTCACGACCGCTCCTTTCGCGATGCCCGCGCCGGTGCCGATCCCGCCGCCGCCCCCGCCGTCACCACGCCCGCTCCGGCACGAAGAGGACGTCCCCGGGCCCGAGGACCGGGTCCGGCGCCGTCCCTTCGATGATGGCGTCCGCGTCCACGGTCTGGGTCTCGAAGCCCCTGGCCGTCTTCCGCTTCCAGATGACGGCCGAGGACTTCCCGAGGCGCGTGAACCCCTTGGCCCGCGCCACGGCCCGCAGCAGGGTCAGCGCGACCCCCTCGCTCGCGTAGAAGGTCCCCGGGTCGGTCACCTGCCCGATGACGGAGATCTCCTCCGCCTTGGGGACGATCACCGTGTCCTGGTCCTGGAGGACGGGATCCCCCGACAGGTCCCCGCTCTTCTCCATGCCGGCGAGGTTGAAGACGAGGGTCCCCTTCCCGCCGGTCTTCTCGTCGATCCTCTGCACGAGGATCCGGGCGCGGTCCGCGTCCTCCAGGAACCCCCCCGCCAGCGAGACGAGCTGGAGCAGGGACAGGGGCTGGGTCACCGGGATCTCGTGGGACCCGCTGGAGGCGACCCGGCCGAGGATGAAGACCGTCCGGGGGGCGAAGGACGTGACCGCCACGGAGACCTTCGGGAGCCTCAGGCGGAGGTCCCTCTCGAGGGCGGCCGCGATGGCCTCGGACACCGTTCCGACCTTCTCCCCCTTCACCACGACCTGTCCGAGGAAGGGGTAGTAGATCGTCCCGTCGGGCTGGACCTTCGCCTCCTTGGAGAGTTCCGCGTGCCCGAAGACCGAGATGTCCAGGGTGTCCCCGGCCCGGATGACCGCGCCCCCCCCCTCGAGGACCCGGAGCCCCCCGGAGGGCGGCGCCTCCCCCTTCCCCGCTCCCCCGGGAGGGGCGGCGGCCGGGGCCGGTGCGGGTTCCCCCTCCGCGGCGGGAAGGGGCGCGGGACCCGCGGCCGCCAGGGCGGCGAGGGCCGCGGCGCAGAGCGTCCTGAAGCGGCGGTTCCGTCGGCTCATCGGTCCGTCCTCCTCGCCCCGCCCCTCTTCCCGTCCGCCGCCGGGGTGCGCCCGGCCGACGCGGCCCTCTCCCTCCGGAGGGAGGCCTCGAGCGCCTCCTCCCCCGGGAGGATCCGGGCGAGGGCGGCCTCCCAGGCCTCCCGCGCCCGCTCGGCGTCCCCCGCCGCCGCGTAGAGTCGCGCCGCCGCGGCGAAGGAGGCGGCCCGGCCGTCGATGCGGGCGATGGCCGCCGCCTCCAGCGCCGCCTGGAGCGGTTCGCCGCGGCGGATCCAGTCCTTCATGCGCAGGGTGCGGCCCTCCACCCGGAGGCGGCGGAGGGCGGCGTCCCCGGGCGCCTCCGCCTCCGCGGCGTCGACCTCCGCCAGGAGCCCGTCCAGGAGGGCAAGGCCCGCCTCCGCCTCCCCCGCCGCGAGGAGCGCCCGCGCCCGGGCCATGCGGACCCTCCGGAGGTTTCCCGGGACGCCCGCCCAGAAGGCCGCCTGCTCCGCCGCGGGCAGGGAGCGCAGGTCCCCCTCGAGGGCCGCCGCCGCGGCCTCCCCGTCCTCCCCGCCGGCGAGGGAGGCGCGGAAGCAGGCGAAGGCCTCCTCCCTCCTCCCCGCGCCGAGGAGGGCCCGGCCCCGGGCCCTGTGGAGATCCGCCCGGCGCGCGGGCGGGATCCGATCCCCCGCGGCCTCGAGGACCCGGGCGCCCACCTCCCCGCGATCCGTCGTGAGGAGGAAGAGGGCGAGGGTCGCCTGGGATTCCCCGTCCGCCGGCGCGAGGGAGCGGAGGTCCTCGCCCCTCGGGACGGAGCCGTCGAGGGACCGCAGGGCGGGCAGGAGCAGCCAGGGGTCCCGCGCGACGGCCCGCCGGTGGAAGGAGAGGGCGTCGAGGAGGGCGGCCGGGTCGGAGGTCCTCTTCCAGAGCCCGAGGTGCCAGTCGCCGAGGTGGGCGAGGAGGGCGGGGTGGTTGCCGGCGCAGTCCGCCGCCACCGCGAGGTGGTGGCGTCCCTCGGGCTCCCGCCCCTCCCGGAGGAGGATCATGGCCAGCCGGTACTGGGAGAGTCCCGAGGCGGGGAAGGCCCGCGCCGCCTCCCGGTAGCGGGCCCCGATGCGGGGGTCCGCGGGGGGGCCCGGGGGGGAGGCGGCGTCCAGGGCCTCCCCCAGCCGGAGGCAGGCGTCGGCCCTCGTGCCGTCCCGTGCCCGGGCGGACTCCAGCAGGGGAAGCGCCTCCGCCGGGGGCAGGGGAGCCTTCCTGTAGGCGGCCAGCGCCACGGGGCGCAGGTCGAGGTCCTGGACCGCGACCACCCATGACTGCTGGAGGATCAGGGCGCACCCGGCGACGAGGACGGCCCCGGCGACGACCGGATTCATGGCTCCCGTTCCCGGCCCTCCCTTCCCGGGGAGGCACCGCACCAATGCTCCGCTCTCTCGGTCACAGGCGGGAACTCCCGGGCGCCGCGCGACCGTCCCGGAAACCCGGCGCTGGGCCGTCCCCTGGACCGGCCCGGCCGGGACCTTCCCCGAAACCCTGCGACCGAGAGTCTCCCGTCCGGAGGTCCCCTTCGGACCCCGGATCGTCGATCCCGCTCCGTTGCGAACTCGCGACGGAAAAGCGGCTTACGGCAGGATCGAACCGAGGATTGTATCGACCGGGTGGGGCCGGGGTCAGCAAAGAACCCGTCAGGAGCGCGGCCGCGGCGGGCGGGGGGGGGGGCGGGACGTCGGTAAGCCCCGGGGGGGCCTATCCTCCCGATGACGAGGCCGCTCTCCCCGTTCCCGTCCTCCCCCTCCCCCCCCTCCCCGGGTCGAGCCCCAGCGCGATACCGGCCAGGGCGGCCAGCAGGAAGGCGTTCCCGGGGATCTGGAAGTTGAAGTCCCCGGTGCCGTGGACCCCGAGGGAGAGGACTCCCGCCAGGCATCCGGCCGCCAGGGCGCGGCGGCGGAGGGGGCCCTCGAGGGCGGCCCTCCCCGCCCCCTCGAGCCAGGAGGCGCAGAAGCCCAGCACCAGGAGGGCCCCGGGCACTCCCCCCTCCACGAAGGCCTGGAGCCAGTCGTTGTGGGCGTGGTCCCAGGTGCCGGGGAGGTCCGGCGGCTGGTAGGCGGGGAACAGGTGGCCGAAGGTCCCCCACCCCGTCCCCGCGACGGGGAAGTCGAGGCCCATGGCGCCGGCGGCCCGCCAGGCCTCGAGCCGGCCTCCCGCCAGGGAGTCCCCCCCGGCGAAGAAGAGGCTCCAGCGCCCCAGGGCCCGGTCCCCCGCGATCCACGCGTTCACGGCCAGCAGCACCCCCGCGGCGAGGGCCATGCCCCCGAGGAGGCCGGGGGACGGCCTCCCCCGCAGGAGGAGGACGGAGAGCACCCCCGCCCCGAGGAGGGCCGCGAAGGCGCCCAGCCGGGACCCGGTGAGGAGGAGGGCCCCGCCGCAGAGGGCCGCGGCGAGGAGCAGCGCGAGCCCCCGTCCCCCGTCCCCCGGGGCCCAGGGAGGACGGAACCGGCCGCCCCGCTCCCGCCCCTCCCCGCCCTCCTCGCGGGCCCCCGCAGCGAAGAGGAGGCCGAGGGCGGCCAGCAGGGTCATCTCCAGGAGACCCGCGAAGTGGTTGGGGTTCACGAGGACCCCCGCCACCCGATCCCGGAAGGTCCCCTCCCGGGGGTACCAGCCGAGGAGGCCCCCCTCCAGGGAGGAGTCGACCACGCCGAGGACCGCGGCCAGCGTCCCCAGCGCCACGAACCCCCCCAGTGCGAAGCGGGCCTCGGAGGTGCGCCGCAGCCCGCGGGCGAAGAGGGAGAACACCGCCCCCAGGGCCGCCAGCCGCAGGACCTCCACCCGCGTGGCCCAGGGGTAGACGCTCAGCGTCCTCCACCGCCCCCCGTCCTCGGGGGGAAGACCGTCGTCGAAGACGCGCGCCGCCGCCGGGGAGAGGGTCCTGTGCAGTTCCGGGGGGAGGGGAAGGACCTGGAGGACGCCGAGGGCGAGGATCCCGAGCACGAACATCTCGGGGACGAGGAGCCCGACCCGCGCCTCCTCCCCGCCCGGCAGGGGATGGAGACGCCCCGCCGCGAGGGCGAGCAGCAGGGCCGCCGCGGCCCCGGCGCCGAGGACCGACTGCGCCCAGGGCTCCACGGCGCCCAGCGTCAGGCAGGCGAAGAGGAAGGAGGCGAGCACGAGGAGCACCGACGCCGTCCACGCCCCCTCGCGGATCGGGGGCCCGCCGCCCGCGGGGGGGGCCATCAGATCGGCTCCACGTCGGTGGCGTCCACCTCGGCGGCGATGCCCTGCCCCATGGCCCGGATCTGGAGGACCAGGCGGAAGTTCCTCCTCTTCCCCACGAGGATCCCCGTGAGCCCCTTGAGGGCCCCGGCCGTCACGGTCACGGGCTGGCCCGGCGCGAGGTGGGGGTAGGGCTCGAAGGGGACCCGCCGGAGGAGCGCCTCGCGGACCGCCTCCAGTTCCCGGGGGTCGACGGGGGTCGCCCTCCCCTCCGCCCCCAGGTAGCGGATGGAGCCGGGGAGCTTCCAGGCCAGCCCGCGCTCCTCCTCGGTGCAGCGGACGAAGACGTAGCCGGGGAAGTAGGGGACGCGGACGACCTTCTTCCGGTCGCTCCACTTCCGGACCTTCTCCATCATGGGAAGGTAGGTGCCGAGGCCGAGGCGCGCGAGGCCCCCCTCGACGGTGCGCTCCTGGCGGCTCTTCACGTACAGGGCGAACCAGGGGAGTCCTTCCCCCACCGCGGGGGAGGCGGGGCCGTCGGAGGGGGTCCGCCCGCTGTCCATGGGGCCCATTGTCCGGTGCGGAGGGCACGGTCCCCTCCTTTACCGGCGGGGGCTACTTCCCGAAGAGGCCGTCGAGGGCCCGAAGGAGGAGGGCCGTGAGCCCGGCCGCGAGCAGGAGCCAGCCGAGGACCCGGAACCGGCGCAGGCGCGTGAGGACGGACTTCCACCGCCGGCGGGTCCTGCGGCGGCGGCGGGGGCGGGGCGGAGAGGGGGAGGCGCCGGCGGGGCCGGCCTCCCCGGAGGGGGTCATGCCGGGATTCTGGGGCCGCGGGGGGGCGGCGCTATCATCATCCCCGCAAGGAGGTCACCCCCGTGGACATCACCATCGTCTATTGCTCCGTCTGAAACTACGAGCCCCAGGCCGTCGGCCTGGTCCAGGACCTCATGGATCGCTACAAGCGGAAGGTCGGCAGGTTCGTCCTCGTCCCCTCGGACGGGGGGAAGTTCGAGGTGACGGTCGGGAGCGATCTCGTGTACTCGAAGCTGAAGACCGGCGAGTTCCCGGACAACCTCGCGCTGGCGAAGGTGATCGACCCGCTGGTGAAGGCCGCCTGGGAGCGGTCTCAGGCCCGGTAGTCGCTCTTCTCCCTCGCCGGGCCCTTCCCCACGCCCTCCTTGAGGTGGGCGTAGAAGGGGTGCCCCATCCAGCCCTGGGTGAGCTGGGGGCGGGTGAACACGCGGCAGTCGGCGATCACCTTCGCCTGGCAGGATAGGCGCATGGGGCGGTCCCCGTACTTCCAGAGCTGGCCCTTCTCCCTGAAGGTGACGCCGGAGACCGCCTCCGCCGGCTCGACCTCCACGACGCAGGTGCCGCAGAGGCCGTTGCCCCTGCAGTTCACGAGGTCGTCGGGGGAGCGGTAGACCTCCACGCCGGCGTCCAGCAGCGCGGTCCTGAGGATCGCGTTCGGCGGCACCTCCAGGGTGCGGCCCTCGCGGACGAGCGTGATGGTCGGCATCCTTCCCTCCCGGTCGGCGGGGACTGTAGCGGCCCCCGCGGCGGGGCCCAAGGTTTGGGAACGAGTCCCGGGACGGCTACCGCGGCCCCTCCGGGAGGGAGGCGACCGCCACCCTCCCCATGCCCGTGTACAGGACCCGGGGCGGCGCGGCGCCCTCCGGCCACCGGGAGAGGATCCGCTCCCACTGGGTCCGCCTCCCCGGCCCCCGCGCCCGCCCGTCCGCCGGGTCGTGGTCGAGGACGGCGAAGACCCGCTCCCCCCGGGAGAGCGCGGCGAGGAGGTCCTGGGGCCTCGCCCCGTCCGCGGGATCCGCCGGGGAGCGCTCCGTCGCGTGGTCGGCGTAGAACGGGACCCCGGTGAGGTCGTTGGTGAGGTCGAAGAGCCGGTCGCCGGGCGCGAGGCCGCCGCGGACGATGGCCCCCGCGAGGTCCCGGGCCGAGCGCTCCCTCTCGAACCGCGGGAAGAGGGGGGGGAGCGTGAACACGAGGGACAGGACGGAGAGCGCCAGCGCCCCCGCCGCCCCGCGGATCCTCCCCGCGAGGAGCAGGATCCCCCCGAGGCCGAGGAGCCCCGCGAAGAGGGAGAGCGCGGGGGCCGCCTCCCGGAGCGCCCCCTCCCCCGCCCGCTCCCGGACCGCCGGCAGGAGCGGGGCCGCCGCGAGCGCGGCCGCCAGCAGCAGGGCGGCCCCGCCGCCGAGGCGCCGGGCGAGCCGCCCCGCCCGCCCCTCCGGATCCCCCGCCGCCTCCCGGAGGCCCGCGGCGGCCAGGAGGGCCATGGGCACCGTCGTCGGCAGGAGGTAGGAG
>JAKLKS010000089.1 GCA_023150535.1 Planctomycetota bacterium | reverse complement strand
AGGGGCTCTCCTACGAGGAGATTGCCGCCGCGACGGGGGTCCCCGTGGGGACGGTCCGGTCCCGCATCCACCGGGGCCGGTCCGCCCTGCGGGGGCTGCTCCTCCCCGCCGGGGACCGCGCGGGAGGTGGCCGGTGAACTGCGCCGACGCCGCCGAGAGGATCACCGCCCTCCTCGACGGGGAACTCCCCGCCGCCGAGCGGGACTCCCTGGATCGCCACCTCGAGGGGTGCGCCGCCTGCCGGGAGGCCCGGGCCGCCGAGGAGGCCGTGGCCGCGCGGCTCCGGGCGGTGCCGCGGCCCCCCCTCCCCGCGGGGTTCTCCGCGAGGGTCATGGGGCGGGTCGCCGCCGCCCCCTCGCCCGTCCCCTCCGCGGCGGGGGAGGGCGCGGCGCCCCCCTCCCCGGCCTCCGGGAGGATCCTCCGGTTCTGGCCCTTCCTCTTCGCCGGCGCCGCCGCCGCCGCGGGGATCCTCGCCATGGTGATGGTGGGGCCGGGGGGCCCTTCGGTCAGGCACCTGGCGGACAAGGCCCCCGTAGCCCCCGGTTCCGGACCGGCGGCGGGCGGCGGCGAAGCCCTCGACGACCGTGAGGCGGACCGCGATTCCCTCGCCGTCGCCGACGCCTCGGTCCCCGCGGCCGCGGAGCCCCTCCCCGCGGGAGGGCCGGAGGCGGAGGCTCCGGAGGCGGCCGTCGCGGGCCGGCCGGCGCGGGAGGGGGCCTGGAGCGAGGAGGACCGGCGCGAGAGGAGCCTCGCGGAGGACGGGGCCGGCTTCCGGGGGCCCGCCGGCGAGGTGCCTCCCGATTCCCGCGCCCCCGGGGAACCGCCTACGGAGGGAGGGGCGGACGGCAGGGCCGACGCGACGAAGGGGGAGGACGGGGAGAAGGGGCTCGCGGAGGAGGCGAAGGCCCGGGTCCCGGAGGCCCCGGCGGCGCCCATTCCCGCCCCCTCGAAGGCGGCCGCCCCGGAGGGCGGCGGCGGGGCGGGCGGCGGACCTCCACCCGCCCCCGGCGCGTCCCAGGGGGCGGGGAGGAAGGAGGAGGGCCGCAAGCCGAAGGGCCCGCCCACCCCCGGAGATCGGACAAGGGCCGGGGCGCCCCTCGCCGACCGCGGGGCGGCCGACCTGCCGCGGCGGGCGATCTTCTACCGCGTCGACGCCCTCGCCCGCGGCCAGCGGGCCGTGGAGACGACGCTCTTCGGGCTCAAGGACTTCACCTGCACCCGGGACACCTGGAAGAGGCCCGCCGAGGTCGATTCCGAGTACGGCCGGCTGGTGGGGGCGCTGGAGAAGGCGCGCGAGGAGCGCGCGGCGCAGGCGGCCGGGACGGGCGGCGCGGCGGCCCGCGGCGAGGAGGTCCTCCCCGGCGAACGGGTCCTCGAACTGCGGCTCCGGGGGCGCGACGCCGAACGGCTGCGCGCGGCCCTCCGGAAGGACCCGGCCCTCCGGGAGACCCACGCCCAGGACCTCGGCGAGGACGAGGGGATCCCCGAGGTGCTGGCGGACCGGATCCGGCGGCTGGCCGCCGAGGCGGCGGCCGAGGACCTGAAGGAGGCCGGCCTCGAAGTCGCCGGGAAGGATGCCCCGGGGGGCGCCGAGCGCGGCCCGGCGGAGGGGCCCGCGCTCGCCCCGGAGAAGGGGGACCGCTTCCTCGGCGGCCTCGCCGGCGCCCGGGAGCCCGGGGAGCCGGTGCCGCCGCCTCCCCCGACCGCGAAGCAGCTGGAGGCCCTCGCCGGCGCCCCGCGGCCGGAGTCCGCCTCCCGCAGCGGCAGCGTCGGGGGCGCCGACGAGCTGATCCTCGAGATCCACCTCTTCGAGGCGCCCGCCCCGCCGGCGGCGACGCTGCCCGAGGGCGGGGCCGGGACCCCCGCGCCCCCCGGGGGGGGGAAGTAGGTGGCCGTCACGGGAGCGTGACTCCACCCGGAACTCCCGGTTCGTTCCGGTGTTGCAGGCCTGAGCATCCACCGTCGCCGGCCCCTCCAGGGAGGTGTCCCGTGAGGTTCCGTCCCCTCCGCCTCGTCCCCGCCGCCGCCGTCGCCGTCCTGCTGGCGGGCTGCGCCTGCCCCCACGGGCGGGCCGTGCCGAACCCCCCGCCTCCGGGCCCCGATCCCCACTGGATGCACCACCGCGAGCCCGGCGGCATGACGCCCTTCCCGCGCCACCCGGCCGATCCCCGTCCCTGGACCCGGCCCGGGACCGAGCCCCTCCCCGGGGAGCCCCGCGGCGGTCCTCCTCCCGGAGCCCGCCGGGCCCCCGCCCCGCGCGGGGAGCGCGCCGCCCCCCGCCCCCCCGGCCCCGGGAAGGCCGCCGCCCGCCGCGGGCGGGTCGCCGCCGCCGCGCCCTCCCTCCGCGAACTCCACGAGGCCCTGCGCCGCGGCATGGAGCGGATCGAGCGCCTCGAGGAGGCCCTGCGCCGCATGCAGGGCGGAGGTCCCGGCCGCGAGGGGATGGCGCCGCCCGAGGCCCGCCGTCGCGAGGCGGAGGGGGCCGCGCGGGAGATGGAGGAGCTGAGGGCCGGCCTGCGGAAGCGGGAGGCCCGCATCCACGAACTGGAGATCCAGGTCGAGGAACTCGAGCGGAACCTCCGCCGGGTCAAGGAGGAGACGCGCGACCGCCCGGAGAGGAAGGAGTAGGGCCCGGCCCTACTTCCTCCCGAACTTCCGCTCGTAGTCCCGCTCGTCCATGGCGCAGCGGAAGCCGACCAGCTCGTTGCGCACCGGCCCCACCGCCCAGCGCCAGTCGTTGGCGGCCTCTTCCGCCTTCTCCGCGTAGTTCCCCCCGCGGCGGACGACCTGGTCCGTCGCCCGCGGGGTCCCCTTCACCGGCTTGCCGTCGGCGTAGGTGGCGCAGAACTCCGACACGTTGCCGCAGAGGTCGAGGATCCCGAAGGAGGAGCGGTCCCCGGGCGTGGACCCCGCGGGGGCCGGCCCCGGCCGGCCGCCGACGACGGCGTTCCCCTCCACCCACTCGGGACCCCAGGGGAACTTCGTGTTCCCCGCGCCCCGGGCGGCGCGCTCCCACTCGTCCTCCGTGGGGAGGCGCTTCCCGTGGAAGGCGGCGAAGGCGGCCGCTCCCTCGTAGGGGACGCCGGTGACCGGGAGCGGGCCGGCCCCCTCGGGCATCTTCACCGCGCCCTTCTCCCCGTGGGTCCACCCGGTCGGGAGGATCCGCTCGCGGAGCTTCCCGTCCTTCATGGCCTCGAGGAAGGCGAGGTAGGCGGCGCCGGTGACCTCGGTGCGGTCGAGGTAGAAGGCCCGCACCGTGCGCTTCTCCGCCTTCTGCCCCGGGTCGGGCCAGCCGCGGCCCCTCCCCTCGGGGACGAGGAGGTCCCCCCGGGGGACGAGGACCATGTCGGAGGGGTCCGGCGCGGCCGGACCGGCGGCCGGGCCGGCGGCCGGGTCCGCCGGGTCGGGCTTCGCCGGGGGACCCGAGGCGGCCCTCCAGCGCTTCACCACGTCGAGGTCGAGGAAGTGGCGGTCCCAGTTGTCCGCCATGGTCGGCTCCGGGAAGACGAGGAGGACGGCCCGGGCGATGACGGCGGCGGGCTCCCCCCCGGCGGCGGCCTCGGCCGCGTAGCACGAGGCGAGCCGCTCCGCCACCACGGGCCCGAGCAGCCCCGCCCCGGTCCAGAGGCCGGGAAGGGCGGCATCGGGGACCCTGCCGCCCTCCGCGCCGGCGGCGGCCTTCGCCACCGCCCCGGCGAGCCGGGCGACGTGCTCCGCCGCCTTCTCCCCGCGCAGCGCCTCGAAGTCCCTCTGCACCTCGAGGTAGGTGCCCTCCATCTCCTTCCGCAGCTCCTCGAGGCCCTCCCCCTTCCCCTCCCCGGCGGCGGGCGCCGGCGCGGGCTCCCCCTCGAGGGCGGAGGCGGGGGGGAGGGGGCAGAGGAGCCCGAGGCCGAGGAGCCCGATGCCGAGGAGAAGGAGGAGCCGGGTGCCGGGAAGCCGGAGCGTCCCCGTCGAGACCGTCGTCCCCTGGCCCATCGCACCCCCCTTTCCCCGGGGGGATCCGCTCCCCGGGGCCGATTCCCATCCCCCGGTGCGGGGCTTCGGGCGGCGACCCGTCGCCGGGGGCCCGTGCCGGCGGCCGCCCCGGCGGTGCGGCGGAGCGGCCGGCCTGCACCCTATGATACGACGGAGGCCCATGGTCCCCTCCCCGGATTCGCAAACCCCCTCGCCCCGCGGTCACTCCCGGAAGCCCCGCCCGGAGGACCCGCCCGTGCAGTTCCTGCGCGGGGTGGGGCCCGGCCGGGCGCGCCTGCTCCGGGGGCTCGGCGTGGAGACGCCGGAGGCGCTCCTCCACTACTACCCCCGCGCCCACGAGGACCGCCGCCGCATCACCCCGGTGGGGGAGCTGGCGGAGGGGGAGATCGCCGTCGTGCGCGGGCGCGTGGCCCGGGTCCTCCTCCAGCGGATCCCCGGGAGGCGCTCCCGCCGCCCCCTCAGCGTGGTGCGGGTGGTCGTCGCCGACGGGACGGGGGCCTTCGAGGCGGAGTGGTGGAACCAGCCCTACCGGAAGGACCACTTCCGCGAGGGGGACGACGTCGTCCTGTCCGGGAAGGTCGTCCGGCGGCGCGGGCTCCGCATGTCCTCGCCCGAGGTGGAGATCCTCGGCCGCGCGGGGGCGTCCGGGGAGCCCGGGGAGGGGGTCGGCGGGGAGGAGGGGGACGGGGACTCCTTCGGGCGCATCGTCCCGCTCTATCCCCTGACGAAGGGGCTCCGCCAGAGGGACCTGCGCCGCGCCGTGCGATCCGCGCTGGACTCCCACCTCGCCGGCCTGGAGGACCCCCTCCCCCCGCGGCTCCTGGCCGAGGTGGACCTCCTGCCGCTGCGGGACGCGGTCTCCTCCATCCACTTCCCCCCGGACCCGGAGGCCGTGGAGAGGGCGAAGCGCCGCCTCCGCTTCGACGAGCTCCTCCTCCTGCAGCTCGCCCTGGCGATACGGCGCCGGGACCTCGTGAGGGAGGAGAGGGGCTTCGCCTACAACCTGGGGCCGGAGCTCGATCGCCGCATCCGCGCCCGCTTCCCCTTCACCTTCACGGGGGCCCAGGATCGGGCCGTCGCCGACCTCAACGCCGACTTCGCCGCGCCGCACCCCATGAACCGCCTCCTCCAGGGGGACGTGGGCTGCGGCAAGACGGCGCTGGCCCTCTACGCCATGCTGGTGGCCGTGGCCAACGGGAGGCAGGCGGCGCTGCTCGCCCCGACGGAGATCCTGGCGGAGCAGCACCACGCCGTCTTCCGGCGGGCGCTGGAGGGGAGCCGGGTCCGCATCGCGGCGCTGGCGGGGGGGATGCGGAAGGCCGACCGGGCCGCCGTGGTCGCCGGGGCGGCGGCGGGGGAGGTGGACGTGCTCGTCTCCACGCACGCCGTCCTCGAGGGGGACGTGGCCTTCCGCGACCTCGGCGTGGCGGTGGTCGACGAGCAGCACCGCTTCGGGGTCCACCAGCGGCGCGCCTTCCGGGACAAGGGGCTCCGGCCCGACCTCCTCTACCTCACGGCCACGCCCATCCCCCGCACCCTCTGCCTCGCCCTGTTCGGGGACCTCGACGTCACCGTCGTGGACGAGCGGCCCCCGGGGAGGCGGCCGGTGATCACCATCGCCGTCCCCCCCTCCCGGGAGGGGGAGGCCTGCGAGCTCGTGCGGCGGGAGGCGGCGGCGGGGCGGCAGGCCTTCTTCGTCTGCCCCCTCGTCGAGGAGTCCGAGGAGCTCGACCTGCGGGCGGCGGAGGAGGAGGCGGTGCGGCTGCGGACGGAGGTCTTCCCCGACCTCAGGGTGGGGCTCCTCCACGGGCGGATGAAGGCGGCGGAGAAGCGCCGGGCGATGGAGGAGTTCCGGGCCGGGCGCACCCACGTGCTCGTCTCGACGGTCGTGGTGGAGGTCGGCGTGGACGTCCCCAACGCGAGCGTGCTCGCGGTGCTCCACGCGGAGCGCTTCGGCCTGAGCCAGCTCCACCAGCTCCGCGGGCGCATCGGCCGGGGGCCCCACCAGAGCCGCTGCCTGCTCTTCTCCGACGCGAAGGGGGAGGAGGCGCGGGCCCGCATCCAGGCCATGGTGGATACCGACGACGGCTTCCGCATCGCGGAGCGGGACCTCGCCCTCCGCGGCCCGGGGGAGTTCTTCGGGACGCGGCAGAGCGGGCTCCCCGACCTCCGCATGCCCGAGGCCCTCGTCGAGGGGGCGCTCCTCGACCGGGCGCGGCGGGAGGCCTTCGCGGCCATCGCGGCGGACCCCCTGCTGGAACGGGAGGAGCACCGGGCGCTGCGGAACGCCCTGCGGGTGCGGTTCGGGGATCGGATGGACCTCGTGAGGGTGTGAGGGGAAGAGGAGGGGGACGTTCCTCGGTTCCTCGGTTATCTGTGGAGAACTCGACGGAGTTCTCCACAGATAACCGAGGAACCGAGGAACGTCCCCATGACTGCGCGGTGACGGTCGGGCGGGAGGCTGAGGGGCTGTCCGCGGGCACTGCCGCAGGAGGGAAGATGGGTTCGATCGTCCGCCTCGCCGCCTTCATCGCCCCGCTCCTCCTCGCGGCCCCCGCCCTCGCCCAGTCCTCGGGGGGCGGGTCGCCCGGCGTCCCCCCGACGAAGCGCTCCTCCCCCGACGGCCCGGTCTTCACGCCGCCCGAGAAGAAGCCCGAGGCCCCCTCCGCGCCCCCCCCCGCCGCGGAGCCCCCCCGGGGGGAGATCGAGCTCCTCATCGACAAGCTCCTCACCTGGCCCTCCGCCGAGGCCCGGGCCGCCTCCGACGCCCTCTACCACCGCTTCGCGGAGTCAAAGGCCGCGGTCATGGCCCTCCTCGCCCGCCCGACCCCCGAGGGGCGCGGCGTGGCCGGCGCCGCCTCGGTCCTCGCCAAGGTCGGCGACCCGGAGGCCATCGCCCCCCTCCTCGGGACGCTCCGCGACCCCCGCAACTTCCGGTGGGCCGGCGACGTCCTGGAGGCGGTGGTCGCCCTGGACCCCATCGGGGCGCGGGACCGCCTCTTCCCCCTCATGGCCGTCCCCTCGGCCCAGGTGGTGGAGCGGGTGGCCCGGACCCTGGCGCCCCTGCTCGGTCCCGGGGACGTCCCCCGCCTGCGGGAGCTCTTCGCCTCGAAGCTCGCGCCCACCCGCCGCGCCGCCCTCGGCCTCGCCTCCGAGGCCGACTTCGCCGCGGTCCGGGGGGACCTCCTCGAGGGGCTGGGGGATCGCGCCCCCGAGGTGGCCCTCTCCTGCGCCGTCACCCTGGGGACCCGCTCCGACGACGCCCTGGTCGAGGCCCTCAACGCCGCCGCCCGCGGGGACGACCCCCGGCGCGGGGCCTTCGCCGTCGTCGCCCTCGCCCTCGCCGGGGAGCGCCGCGGCGGTATCGCGCTGGAGGAGGCCACCGTCGCCTCCCTGCTCGGCTCCCGCGGCCTGCGCTCCCCGGAGCCCCTCCTGCGCACCGTGGCGGCCATGGCGCTCGCCGACGTCGGCTTCCTCCGCCCCGACCCCGTCGTGGACCCGCTCCTCGAGACCGAGGTCGTCCCCGCCCTCCTCGAGATCGTGGCCGGCACCCGCTTCTTCCCCGACCTCGTCCTCCTCAAGCCCCACGTCGTCACCCGCCTCAAGAGGCTCTGCCCCGGCACCGAGGCCCTCCACTCCGCGCCCGAATGGGTGAAGTGGTGGGACGCCCGCCGCGGGACCTTCGTGGCCCGCAGGGCGCTGCTCTCCCTCCCCGCCGCCGTCCACGGCTCGCTCCGCGTCCGGGTCGAGGGGGCGGGGGCGGGCGGCGCGGGCCCCTGCGTCTACTCCGCCCGCGCCGCGGAGGCGCCCTCCTCGGGAGGGGCCGGGGGCCGCTTCGTCGCCCTCTCCCCCGAGGAGGCCGCCGCCCTGGCCGCGGCCGTGGAGGGTTCGGGCCTCCTCGCCTCCCCCGACGCCTCCCTCGCCCCCGGCGAGGACGCCCCGATCGCGATCACCGTCGAGGCCGGCAACCGGGCCCGCACGCTGCGCTCCTCCGACGGGAAGGACGTCCCCGCCGGCGTCCGGGACCTCCTCGGCCGGCTCGCCGCGCTCCGCGAGTCCCTGCGCTGGCAGCGGTACTGGAACCGCGCCGCCTTCCCCACCTTCGCCGAGTTCGTGGCCGCGGAGCGTCCCTTCTGGGCCGGCGGCGCCGCGCCGGAGGAGAGGGAGAAGCGGCTCCTCGTCCTCGCGGTGGGGGCGCTCCGCGACCTCGAATCCGAGGAGGACCTCCTCGCCGCCCTGCGCACCCTGGCCGCCCATCCCCTGCTGCGGTCCGCCCTCGGGCCGGACCAGGCCCTGGCGCTCGCCTCCTACGCGGCGGTGGGGGACCTCCTGTCGCCGACGGGGGAGGCGGCCCTGCGCGTGCTGGCGGCGGCGGGGCGGACGGAGGGCCTCTCGACCCTCCGCGCCCGCCTCGAGGCCGCCCCCGACGAGCGGGACCGGACGCTCCTCGTCTCCCTCCTGGAGGCCACCTTCGCCGCCGCCCCCCTCGATGCGGTGCTCCCCTCCGCCGACGGGGCCTCGGGGGAGGCCGCGCGCGTCGCCGCCGTCCGCTCCCTCGGATCCCGCGACGGGACCGACCAGCGGGTCCTCTCCGCCGTGCGCCGGGCGACGAGCGCCGAGAGGCCCTCGGCCCGGGCCGCCGGCTACGTGGCCCTCGCCCGCCTGCGGCCCGCCGAGGCGCTGGAGATCCTCCGCTTCGCCGCCAACGGGGAGCCCGACGCGGAGGCGCGGGTCGGGGCGCTCGAGGGGCTCGGCGTCCTCGGGGGGCCGGAGGTCGTCGCCCTCCTCGGCAGGGCCCTCGCCTCCCCCGAGGCCTGGGTCCGCGCCGCCGCCGTGCGCGGCCTCGCCGCCTCCCGGGAGCCCGAGGGGCTCTCCTTCGTCCTCACCGCGCTCACCTCCGACGGGGACGCCTCCGTGCGCTCCGAGGCGGAGAAGGCGGTGCAGGCCCTCGGCGGCGACAGGGCGCGGGAGGCGCTCCGGGCCGTGGCCATCGACCGCCGGCGGGACGGCCCCACGCGCCTGCGCGCCGTGGAGGGGCTCGGGCAGCTCGGGGCCGAGGGGAGCCTGGCCGACCTCCGCGCCCTCCTCGCGGACCCGGTGCCGGAGGTGGCGGACGCGGCGGCCTTCGCGCTCGCCTGGATCCGGGACGGGGAGGCCGCCCCGAGGGTCCTCGAGGCCCTCCGGGAGGACCGCAACGCCGGCCGCGCCCTCCTCTGCATGGAACTGCTCTCGCTCGAGTCCTTCCGCGCGGTGAGGGACCGGGGCGAGGCCCTCTCCCTCTACACCGGGTGGTACGAGGTCTCCCGCTCCCGGGGCCCGAGGGGGTGGCTGGCCGAGGCCCTGGAGGTCCGCGGCCTCGGGGACGGGGCGCTCAAGGAGCTCGAGACCGGCGGGAACCCGAGGGCGGCGGTGCCGGCCCTGCTCAAGGCCTTCGAGGACTCCCCGTGGTACCTTCGCCGGGCGGCGGACCTGGAGCTCCGCCGCATCAGCGGGACGAAGTCGGCGGAGATCGGCCCCTGGACGACGGAGGCGGAGGCGCGCGGGGTTCAGGAGGCCTGGAACGCGTGGTGGGAGCGGGAGCGGGGGGCGAAGCGCTGAGCCGCGTCCGGAGGGACGGCCTCCCGGCCATGCTGGCCTTCGTCGCGGCCCCCTTCCTGGCGCTCCTGATGGGGGTGGCGGCCCACCCGGCCGGGGTGCTCGATTCCGAGGAGGAGATCCGCGCCCGCACCGCCCTCTGGCGCCCGCTGGCGGCCCCGGCGGCGGCGGAATCGGGGGTCCCGGTCGACCTCCTCCTGGCGCTGGTCGCGACGGAATCCTCGGGCCGGGCCGGGGCGACGAGCGGGTCGGGGGCCATGGGGCTCGCCCAGCTGATGCCCGCCACGGCGCGGCTCCAGGCGGTGGAACTGGGGATGGGGGGGATCGACGCCCTGGACTGGTACGACCCGGGGACGAACCTCCGGCTCGGGGCCTCCTACCTCGCGGAGCAGCTGCGGCGGTTCGGGGGGGACGAGGCGCTGGCGCTGGCTGCCTACCACAGCGGGCCCGGCGTCCCCTGGCGCTGGCGGGAGGAGGGGCCGGGGCGGCCGGGGCTCGACCTCGTCCGGGAGCGGGCGACGCCGCGCACCCGCGCCTACGTGGAGCGCGTCCTCGCCCGCCGCGCGTGGTTCCAGGCGAACCGATAAGAACGAACCCGTCCCCTTTTTATGACTTCGCGGGATCGGGGGCCGGGCCCCCCCTGATCCCCGGGGCGACTTTCCTCCGCCCGGCCGTCCAAGGGTGGGAGACTCCCCGGCTTCCCCGTCGCCCGCCCCTTCGGAGGATTCCATGAATCGCAGCCTCGCCCGTCTCCTGCTCCCCGCGGCCCTCCTGATCGTCGCCTGCTCCTCCACGGAGGCCCCTCCGCCGCCCCGGCACGAGGAATCGGCCGCCGCACCGGTCCCGGAGCCCGTCTCCGCCCCGGCACCGGTTCCCGCCCCTGCCCATCACCGGGGAGATGGCGAGGAAGGTCGAGGAGATCCGGGGCCTCAAGTTCAAGCAGGAGGTGAAGAGGGTCTGGAAGTCCCGCGACGAGGCGAAGGCCGAGATGCTCGCCAACATCGACGAGGAGCTCCCGCCGGAGAAGCTCGCCGCCATGTCGAGGGAGCTCGCCTTCTTCGGCATCGTGAAGGAGGGCACCGACGTCAAGGAGCTGTTCTCCGAGTTCATCTCGGCCGGCGCCGGCGGGTACTACATCCCGAAGACGAAGGTCTTCTCCCTCGTGCGCGGCTTCAACGAGGACGCCAGCCGCCCCATCGTCTTCCACGAGCTCATCCACGCGGTGGAGGACCAGTACTACGACTACAACGCCCGCCAGGAGAAGTACGGCGACGCCGACATGTCCGACCACTCCGCCGCCATCCAGGCCATCGTCGAGGGCTCCGCCCGCTACTGGGAGGACGCCTTCGTGGACGGCGAGGAGGGGCTGCGCATGAGGTACACGGCGGGTCAGATGGCGGCCGAGGGGATGGGGGAGAGCGCGGCCAAGGTGATGGAGATGCCCCCCGCCATCATCATCGGCATGGTCCTCTACCCCTACGGCAACGGCTCGGAGTTCCACCACCACGTGGTGCCGGCGATGAAGACGGCCACGCCCCAGGAGGCCTTCGACCGGATCTTCACGGACCCGCCGACCTCGACGGAGCAGATCCTCCACCCGCAGAAGTACCTCGACGGCGACCACCCCCGCACGGTGAAGCTCCCCGACCTCCTGCCCGTCCTCGGCGAGGGCTGGGAGCGGCTCGGCGGGGACACGCAGGGGGAGTTCGGGATCGGCCTCGTGCTCAACGCCTCGCTCTTCCCGAACACGATGCCGGCCCAGATGATGCAGGTGATCAAGATGCCCAAGGCGCCGCTCAAGACGCCGGAGGAGATGGCGAAGTTCAACCAGACCCCGGTGGTCGAGTTCAAGGGCGACACGGCGAAGGCCATCGGCGGCTGGGACGGGGACCGGTACCTGCTGGCGGGGAAGGGCGACCGCATGACGCTCGGCTGGGTCTCCTGCTGGGACACGCCGGGGGACGCGGCGGAGTTCGCGGAGCGCTACGGGAAGGTGATCGAGAGGAAGTACGGGAGGGTCGAGGAGACGGCCGGGGAGGACGGGAAGGTCTCGAAGAAGCGGGTCGCTCCGGAGTCGGCGTCGATGGAGTCGGGGGCCTGGAAGGGGACCCGCTGGAAGGGGACCCGGGACGGCGACTCGGCGATCCTCGTCTCGGGGGACCGGGTGATCGTGGCGGAGCGCGTCGAGGCGGAGCGCCTCGAGCCCTTCGTCCTCGCGCTCGGGAAGGCGGAGATCGAAAGCGACAAGAGGGACACGGTGCCGGCGAGGTAGGGGCGGGGGCTACCGCCCCTTCACGGCCTCCAGCCGAATCACTAGGTCCCCCCCCTCGAGTTCCTCGCCCCGGATCTGCTTCATCTCCCGGGGGCCGGCCTCGCCCATGAGCACCGCGTGGGCCAAGAGGAGCTTCACGCCGGTCGCGACGAAGACCCGGAACCGCCCGTCCCCGTCGGCCACGGCCTGGGCCACGGAGTAGTCCTCCGTCTGCACGTACACCTGCGCCCCCGCGGCCGGCGCCCCGGCGCTGTCGAGGACCGTCCCGGGGAGCGCCGTCCCCCGGCGCAGGCGGAGCGTCACCACCTGCCCCTCGGGCATCACCTTCACCGGGGCCGGCAGGACCGCGCCCTCGGGGAGCGGGCTCGCCTGCCCCGCAGCGGCCTGCGGGGCGAAGACCCCGAACTGGATCTCCTCCGCGAGGAGCCCCTCGAGCCGGACCTCCCCGTTCCCGTCGGTCACGGGGAAGGAGCCCTTCTCGTCCTGCAGGAGCGTGAGGAGGAACCCCGGGAGCGGCCGCTCCTCGAGGTCGAGGACCCGAACCGTGAGCGTGCGATCGCTCTCCACGGGGATCGCCCGCAGGATCACCCCCTCCGCCGGCGCCGTCGCCGTCACCGGTTCGGCGCGGAAGGGGGAGCGCTCCGGCTGCGGGTTCCCCTTCACCGTCCGGAAGGGCTGGAGGTCGATCACCACCGGCCGCCCGGCCCCGGAGGAGAACTCGAAGGCCCCGTCGGGGCCGGAGGTCGCGATCTGCCCGTAGGGCATCTCCGGGGCGCGGTAGTGGACCTGCATCCCCTCGAGCCCCTTCCCCTCGGCGTCGACGACCCGCCCCCGGATCGGGGAGGCCGGATGGAGCGTGATCCGCACCTCCGGCCCCCCGGCCGTCGCCGGCGTGCCCAGGGTCTCCTCCATGGCCCAGCGGTGGGGCCTGGAGAGGTCCCACGCCCGGACCCTCGCCTCCCCGCGGGGGACCCCCGTGAAGACCGCCCGGCCGTCGGCCCCGGAGCGGGCGGAGCGCCCGAAGTCCGCGGCGTTGATGTTGAGTCCGATCCCCTCGATGGGGTTCCCCTCGGGATCGACCACCAGCACCCGGACCTCACCGCCCGCGGCCATGCCGAGGACGACGTCGAGGACGTCCCGCTCCGCGCCGACCTCCACCGCCGTCTTCGCCGGGGCGTTCCCCTCCTCGTTCGTGAGGGCTACCTCGTAGGTCCCCGGCGCCACCCCCTGGAACCGGAACCGCCCGAGGTCGTCGCTCCGCCGCGTGACCCGGTTGACGTAGCGATCCCCGCTCCATCGGCCCCCCGGCCCGAGGAGCACGACCCCCCGGTCGGGCAGGGGGTTCCCGGCCTCGTCCACCACGCGCCCCTCGACCGCGCGCCCCCCGTCGAGCCGGAGGTCCCCGAGGTCGAGCAGCCCCCCCTCCTCGGCGGGAGCGGGGATCTCCCGCAGCAGGCGCCCGGCCCCCGCCTGCTCGATCAGCAGGGAGTGGGGGACCTCGTGGCGGAGGCCGCCGATGCGGAAGCGGCCCTCCCCGTCGGCGAGCGCCTCGCCGGTGTCGGAGCCACCCAGCCCGGGGGCCTCCATGTAGTTCCCGGCCACCACCACCCGCGCCCCCGCGGCCGGGGCCCCCGAGGGGTCGAGGACCCGGCCCGCCACCGCATCCCCAGGCCGCAGGCGGAAGTCGGCGCGACCCTCCTCGTCCTCGAAGACCGAGGCCCGCGCGTAGCCCTCGGCCTCGGCGTGAAGCTGGAGGCCGTACTCCGTGGACACCCCGGGCTTCTCGTACCGGCCGTCGGGCCCGCTGCGGACCGGGCGGTGCATCACCCAGGACTCCCCGATCACGGCGCCGGCCACGGGATCCCCGGTGCGGTCGTCCAGCACGCGGCCGGAGAGGGTCCTCCCCGCGGCGAGGACGATGTCCTCCTCCACCCGGCCTCCGGAGGGGATCTCCTTCGGGCTCCGGAGGCGGCCCCAGGCGAGGACGGGATGCTCGACGTCGAGGTAGAGGAGTCCCGCCGGCAGCCCCTCCAGGGTCCAGGTGCCGTCCCCGCCGGTCTCCCCCTCGCCGAGGGGCTCCATCCGCCGCCGATCCAGCCGGTAGGCGAGGACCCGGGCCCCGGCCACGGGCCTCCCCTCCCCGTCCTTCACCCGGAGGAGGAGCGAGGCCCCCTCGGCGAGGACGAGGCGCACCCGCTCCCCGGCGAGACGCGCGGCGAGGCGGCCGGCGCCGACCCCCTCCTTGGCGGCGCGGAGGTCGACGAGGTCCCCCCGGGAGAGGCGGAGGGCGAAGGAGCCGTCCGTCGAGGAGAGCGTCGCGGGGCCGGGGGAGACGGCGCCCATCATCGCGCGGGGGACCAGGGCCCCCTCGGGCCACACACGGTAGAAGGACTCGACCCTCGCCCCGGGGACGGGGGCGCCGGCCCCGTCCACCACGAGGCCGAAGAGGTCGAGGTCGCGGTCGCACTTCTCGAGGTCGACGGGGGGAGGCCAGGCGG
>JAKLKS010000088.1 GCA_023150535.1 Planctomycetota bacterium | reverse complement strand
CGCCACATCCCCGTCCACCAGCAGGTGCCTCCGGCCCCCGGGAGCGAGGCGTTGATGGCGGCCGCCGCCTCCCTGGCCGACCGCCGGACCCAGATCCTCGACGAGTTCGACAGGACCTACGCCGAGGTCCAGACGATGATCGAGGAGCGCATCGCGGAGAGCCAGGGCGACGGGGAGGGCGGCACCCCCGCGCCCGGGGAGGGGGGGGCGGCCGCCTCCAGGCCTCCCTACACTCCCGAGGAGATCCAGATCATCGCCCGGGACCTGGAGCGGCTGCGCGGCGGCCTGCGGTCCATGCTCCTCCTCTGCGAGGAGCTCATGTCCCACCTCGGCACCCTCGTCCCGCCGCAGGGTGGAGAGCCCCCGGCCGGGGGCGGGAAGTGACGGAGCGGGATTCCCGGGAGGGCCCGGCGCCCGCCGGGGATCCCCCCCCGGGACCGGCCGCCCCCGCCGCGCGGGGCGGGAGGATCCTGCTGGCCGCCCTCGGCCTCTACGCCGCCCTCGTGCTCGTGGCGGCCTGGGCCCAGCTGACCGACAACCGGGTGGTCCTCGACCTCTTCGACCTGCGGCGCTGGTTCACGCGGTAGGAGGCGGCGCGCCGGGGATTGACAGGCTCCCCTCCTCCCCTAGGATGGCCCCGGGAGGTGTGCCATGAACAGCGCGCGCGGGCCCGTCGTCCTCTCCGTCGCCGCCGCCGCCGCCGTCGCCCTGGCGGCCCTTCCCCCGGACCCGGTGCGCGCCGCGGGCGAGGGGAGGGAGGCGGCGCCGCCGACCCTCCTCGAGGTCCTCGTCCCCGAGACCCCCGCTCTCCACGAGCCCCGCGCCCTCGCCTTCGGCCCCGCCGCCTTCGACGGCCTCCAGGGCTTCGTCGTGTCGGTGGGGGAGGGCGCCATCCTGACCCCCGCCGTGGACGGGACCCGCCTCTTCGCCGGTTCGGGGCTGGAGATCCACTGCTACATGGCCATGGGCGGGAAGCGGGGCTGGTCCCGGAAGGTGGACGACTCCCAGCCCACCGCGCCCGCCGTGGAGGACGGGCAGGTCTACTTCAACACCCAGTCCTGCACCCTCTACGACGTGGACGCCGAGACCGGCGACCTCCGCTGGCAGGAGTGGGTCGCGGGGTCGGTGAACTCCACGCCCGCCGTGGCCGGGGGCCGGGTCTACGTGAGCGGCCCCGGGGAGGGGGGCGCCTGGAAGATCGAGGCGCGGGAGGCCCGGACGGGGAAGCTCCTCTTCCGGAAGTCCCTCCCCGCGGACGTCGTCTCCGCCCCCGTGGCCGCCGACGGGCGGGTCTACTGCACCCTGGCGGACGGCAGCGTGCGCGCGCTGGATCCCGAGGGGAACCCCCTCTGGGAGACCGCGGCGGGGGATCCCTCCACCCGCGTCCTCGCCGCGCCCACCCCCCACGAGGGGCGGCTCCTCCTCGCGGCGGGAGGGAGCGACGGCGAGCCCGGGCTCCTCGACCTCGACGCCGCCACCGGGAAGTCCCCGGGCCGGGCCGTGGCGACGCCCCCGGACCGCCGGCAGGGCATGGCGGCGGGGGACGTCGGCAGGAAGGGCGGCAACGGGCCCGGGGCGGCCGGGCCGAAGCCGGGGCCTGCGGCGGCCCCGAAGGACCCGGTGAGGGACCGTCCGAACGGGCCGGCGAAGGGGGGGAAGGGGAACCCTTCGGATCCCCCCGCCCCGCCCGCCCCTCCGGGCGGACCCGGCGCTCCCCCGCGGCCCCCCGTGGGCGGCTTCGGCTACGAGGGGCCGCGCCCCGTGGTGCTCCGAGGGACCGTGGCCGTCGCGGGATCCGCCTCCCTGCTCCTCCGTCCCCTGGCCGGGGGTGCGGAGCGCCGGCTGGAGATCGAGGACGGGCCCGCGGGCCCGCCCGCGGCCGCGGGCAGCCTGTTCGTCCTCGCGACCCGGCGGGGCCGGCTCCTCGGCATCGACCCCGCCGACGGGACGATCCGCTTCGAGATGCGCTTCCGGGGCCGGGGGGGGAGCCTCTCCTTCTCCTCGAGCCCCTCGGTGTCCCGGGGGCGCGCCTACGTCGGGACGGCGGACGGGCGGGTGGTGGCGGCGGACCTGCCGGAGCCCTCCCTGGACGGCTGGCCGATGTGGGGCGGGAGCCCGTCCCGGGCGAAGTAGCGGCGCCCGGCGGGACCGGCGGCGCGGGGGCGTACACGGGGCGGCATCACCGCTCCATGGAGACCCTCCTCCGCGACCTCGCCCGCGGCGCCCTCGACCTCCTCTGGCCCCGCACCTGCTTCGCCTGCGGGGAGACCCTCGGGGGCACCCGGGAGCCCTGGCTCTGCGGCCGCTGCCGCGCCGCCATCCCCGCCCTCTCGGCGGGGCTCGCCTCCTGCGCGCGGTGCGCGGCCTTCCTGGGGCCCGAGGGGGCGGGCGGGTCCTGCCGGGACTGCGCCCGCCTCCGCCCGCGGTTCGAGGCGGTGCGGGCGGTGGGGCTCTACCGGGGCCCCCTGCGGCGGCTCCTCGTCTCCATGAAGTACGCCCGCAGGCCCGAGGGGGCCTGGCCCCTGGGGGAGCTCATGGCGGAGGCGGTCCGGGGATGGGAGGGCGGCGGGGCGGTGATCGTGCCCTTCCCGACGACGGAGGCGGCGCGGAAGCGGCGGGGGTTCGACCCGCCGGCGCTGCTGGCGGCGGAGGTGGCGCGGCGGCGGGGGCTCCCCCTCGCGGAGGGGGCGCTCCGGCGGACCGGGAGCCCGCCGCCCCAGGCGTCGCTCTCCCGGTCGGAGAGGCTCCGGTCCCCCCGGGGGACGGTGGAGGCGGTCCGGCCGGAGGTCCTGCGCGACCGCACCGTGCTGCTCGTGGACGACGTCCTGACCACGGGAGCCTCGGCCTCGGAGGCGGCGCAGGTGCTCCTCGGGGCCGGGGCGGCGCGCGTCCTCGTGGCCGTCGCGGCGCGGGCCTAGCGGCCGGCGGGGGCCGCCGGCGGCGGGAGGAACGGGACCGGCCCGGTCCTCCAACTATCGAGGAGGTCTTGGGGGGGGGCGCAGGGGTAGGCTACCTTGTTCCCGGCGCCCCAGGGCGGCGCCATGGAGGCACCATGAACCCCGCGCGCACCCTCCGCACCCTCGCCGCGTCCACGCTGCTGCTCGCCGCCGGCGGCGCCTTCGCCGCCGAGGACATCTTCCTGGAGAACGGGACCTCCCGCCGGGGGGAGATCCTGGAGGTCCTCGAGGACGGCATCCGCGTCAAGGGGGCCTTCAAGGGCGGGCAGGTGGAGATGGTCCTGAAGTCCGACCACCTCGACGCGGCCTGGTTCTACGGCCTCCGCGACAGGGCGGCCGGCGAGGACGCGAAGGCCCACCTGAAGCTGGCGATGTGGGCCATCGAGAAGGGCCTCTTCTCCCGGGCCGAGGCGCAGGTGCGCCGGGCGAGGGAGCTGGATCCGGAGCTCCTGAAGGACCTCGCCGCGGGGGGAAGGCTCGTCGAGATCCGCGAGGGCATCGCCGCCCGCATCCTCGAGTCTGCCCGGAGGGACGCGAAGGAGGGGAGGCTCGGCCTCGCCGTGTCGAAGACCGAACTGCTCCTCGCCCGCATGCCCGACACGCCGGCGGGGGCCGAGGCGGCGGACTTCCTCCCCGAGGTCGAGGGGATGGTCGAGGCGAAGGAGGCGAAGGCGCGGGAGGAGGAGCGCAGCCGCCTCGCCGAGGCGGAGCGGAAGGAGCAGGAGGAGCGGGACCGGCTCCTCGGCAAGGTCGAGGAGATGCTCAAGAAGGGCAGGGCCGTGGCCTCGGAGGCCCTGCGCGAGGACAACCACCCGAAGGCCGTCGAGGGGCTCGGCCAGGCCCTCCAGATCGGGGAGCAGGCCCTCGACCGGCTCGCCTCCATCGAGAAGGGGGCCGACGGGGACGGGAAGCTGCTGGCCGGGGCGGCGGACCTGCGCGCGACCATCACGGCGGCGATGCTCAAGGGCTACGTCCACCGGGCGGAGATGTTCCTCTGGCGGGGCTCCACGGCCCAGGCGAAGGAGCAGCTCGAGAAGGCCTCGAAGCTCGTCCCCGGGGACCCCTCCATCGACGAGGTCGCCGAGCGGATCGCCCGCTACGAGGAGGACCAGAACGACGACGACCGCTGGCGGCGGGGGAGCAAGGGTGACAGCCGCTTCGGCGGCCGCAGGGGCGCCGCGGGAGGCGGCCGGCGGTAGGAGCGCGACGGCCCCGCCTTCCGGCGCTCCCGGCCCCCGCGGGCGGGAACCCCCGGATCGGGTCCGAACCTCCGCCGGGAGCGGGTCGGGCCCGGTCCTCCCCGTTCCGTTGCAGGGGCGGGAATCCGGCGTCTATCCACCCGTGACGACCACCCGCGGAGACTCCCCGTGAACAGCCTGCTCACCCCCGGCCAGAAGGCGCTCCTGCGCGGCCTCGTCGCGCTGGGGGGGTTCCTGGCCGCCAACTCCCTCTACCTCCACTTCTCCCCGCCCGAGGGGCAGGCCCTGCCGCGGTTCTACCAGTGGATGCTCCTGGCCCACGTCTGGGGGGGGATCCTGCTCCTCGTCCCCATGACGGTGTTCATCCTCTGGCACTTCACCGTCGTCCTGAAGCGGCGCCACCGCTTCGCGGTCTGGTCCGGGGTCGGCATCGCCGCCGCCGCCGTCCTCCTCATGGTCACCGGCCTCTTCCTCCGCGAGAAGGCCAACACCGCGGAGAACCGGGTCTGGTTCGTCACCCACTGGGTGCTCGGGCTGGGCATCCCGCTGGCCTACGTGCTCCACCGCGTCTCCGCGGAGCAGAAGCCGACCCGGGGGAGGCTGCTGGGCGGGGCGGGGGTCGTCCTCGGGGGCGCGCTCGCCATGGCCGCCGTCCACCACGGGACGAAGGGGGAGCCCCCCCGGGAGCCGCCGCCCTTCGTCCGCACCGGCTACGCCGCCCCCGCGCCGGGGAAGGACCCCTTCCTCCCCTTCGACACCCGGACCCTCCTCGTCGAGGCGCAGCCCGACAGCCCCTTCTTCCCGAGCCCCACCCGCACCGCCGGCGGCTCCTTCACCCCGAACACCTCCGTGACCAACGGGGAGCTCCCCGACCCGGCGCTCGTGAAGAGGGAGGTCGAGGAGAAGGGCTTCGCCGATTCCTTCCTCATCGGCGCCCACATGTGCGGCCGTTGCCACCCCGACGTCGTGGAGCAGTGGAAGTCCTCCGCCCACCGCTTCTCCTCCTTCAACAACCCCTTCTACCGCGCATCGGTCATGGACATGCGGAAGGAGGAGAAGGGCTTCCTCAAGTCGAAGTGGTGCGCCGGCTGCCACGACCCCGCGGTCCTCTTCCCCGGGAAGATGGCGAAGGAGTTCGACGTCGACCTCCCCGACGCGCAGGCCGGGCTCACCTGCCTCGCCTGCCACTCCATCGAGGCGGTGCACGGCGTGGGCGGGAACGGCGGCTACACCTTCGCGGACCAGACCACGACGGGGGACGGGCGGGACGCCTACCTCTTCGAGGGGGTGAAGGGGGGGCCGGGCGAGGCGATGCACGACCTCCTCCTCCGGTCGAAGCCGGAGGTCCACAAGCGCTCCATGAAGCGGCCGCTCATGGAGACGAGCGAGTTCTGCGCCGCCTGCCACAAGGTGTCGCTGCAGGAGCCGGTGAACGACTACCGCTGGCTCCGGGGGCAGCAGGACTACGACTCCTGGCACAACTCCGGGATCGCGAGGAACAACCCCCAGACCTTCTACCTCCCGCCGAAGGCCCGCTCCTGCCAGGACTGCCACATGCCGCCGGAGGACGCGCCGCTCGGGGACGTCTCCGCCAAGGGCGGGAAGGTGAAGTCCCACCGCTTCCCGGGGATCAACACGGCGCTCCCGGCGGTGCGGGGGGACGCCGCGATGGTGAAGTACACCGAGGAGTTCCTGCGGAACGGGACCCTGCGCGTGGACCTGTTCCTGCTGGGGGAGGACGGGATCCCCCGGGGGCCGCTGGGGGTGGAGCCGGAGGCGCTCCCCCCGGGGGGCGCCGACCTCCTCGTCGTGGTCCGCAACCTCAACGTGGGCCACATCTTCCCGGCCGGGACCCTGGACAGCAACGAGGGCTGGCTCGCGGTCGAGGTGGCGGACGGGGAGGGGAAGGCGCTCCTGCGCAGCGGCTGGCTCGAGCCCGACCTGTCCCTCTCGAAGGACGCCCACACCTTCGGCGCCACCGTCATCGACAGGGAGAGCCGGCGGATCGACCGCCGCAACGCGAAGGACATCTACGTCCCCGCCCAGGTCAACGTCGTCCCCCCCGGGGCGGCGGACGTGGCCCGCTACCGGCTGGAGGCGCCCCCGGGGGCGGAGGGCGCCCTCCGGGTCCGCGCGACGCTGCGGTTCCGGAAGTTCAAGGCCGACTACACCCGGTTCTCCTTCGAGGGGCGCGAGGTCCCCGTCCTCCCGGTCACCGACATCGCCTCGGCGGAGGCGGTCCTCGGCCCCGGGGCCCCGGCCGCCCCGCCCCCCGACCTCTGGACCCGCTGGAACGACCTCGGCATCGCCGCCTGGCGGCAGAACGACACGCGCCTCGCCGCGCTGGCCTTCGCCGAGGTGGATCGCCTGAAGCCCGACCTCCCCGACGGCCCGCGCAACCTCGCCCGGGTCGCCATCGCCGAGGGCCGGTTCGAGGACGCCCTGGAGCTCCTGAAGAAGGCGGAGGCCCGCGCCCCGGGGGATCCCCGCACCGCCTTCTTCTTCGGCACCGCCCTCTCCCGCCTCGGCCGCTACGACCCCGCCCTGGAGGCCTTCGAGCGGACGCTCGCGGACTTCCCGCAGGACCGCAACTCCCTCCAGGAGATCGCCGAGATCCTCTTCCGCACGGGGGACTTCGCGAAGTCGCTGGAGTGGTGGCTCCGGGTCCTCGAGATCGACCCCGAGGACGCCAACGCCCACTACCACCGGCAGCAGTGCTACCAGCGCCTCGGCCGGGAGGCGGACGCCGCGGAGGCGGAGAAGTCCTTCCTCCGCTACAAGATCGACGAGGACGCCGCGGAGAAGACCAACGCCTACCTCCGGGCCCACCCCGAGGTGAACCACGAGGTCCAGAGGGTCCATGTCCACGAACTCCACCCGGCGCGGTAGGGCGCGGGGCGCCTCCGGGGCCGCCGTCCTCGCCCTGGCCCTCGGCCTCGCGCCGGCCTCCTGCTCGAAGCCGGAGCCCCCGCCCCCGCCGCCGAAGTCCGACTACGCGAAGGTCCCGCGCACCGGGATCGCCGCGTCCGACTCCTCCGCCCCCTTCTCCTCCTTCGAGGACGCGGCGGAGGCCGCGGGCCTCCCCTTCGTCCACGAGAACGGGGCCCGGGGGGGGAAGTACCTCCCCGAGACCATGGGCTCCGGCGCGGCCGTCCTCGACTACGACGGGGACGGGCGGATGGACCTCTACCTCGTGAACTCCGTCCCCTGGCCCTGGGACCGGAAGGCCGGCGAACCGCTCCCCACGGGGCGCCTCTTCCGCAACCGCGGGGACGGGACCTTCGAGGACCGCACGGCGGAGGCCGGCCTCGCCGACGCCCGCTTCGGGCTCGGCGCCTGCGCCGCGGACTACGACGGGGACGGGGACGCCGACCTCTTCGTCGCGGCCGTCGGCCCCTGCGCCCTCTGGCGGAACGACGGCGGGCGGTTCACGGACGTGGCGCGGGAGGCGGGCGTGGCGGGGGAGCCCTGGACCGACGCGGCGGGGGCCTCCCACGACCCGGTCTGCTCGGCCGGCGCCTTCCTCGACTACGACGGGGATTCCGTCCTCGACCTCTACGTGACCCGCTACGTGAAGTGGTCGCGGGAGAACGACGTCTTCACCTCCCTCGACGGGAGGACCAAGGCCTACACGGTGCCCGACCGTTACCGGGGGGATTCGGGGCGCCTCTACCGCGGGCGCGGGGACGGGACCTTCGAGGACGTCACGGACGCCGCGGGGGTGCGGGAGGATTCCGCCAAGGCCCTCGGGGTCGCCGCCTGCGACCTCGACGGGGACCGGTGGACCGACATCGTGATCGCCAACGACACCCAGCCGAACCACCTCTTCCGCAACCGCGGCGACGGGACCTTCGAGGAGGTCGGCCTCCCGGCGGGCATCGCCTACGACGCGGCGGGGAAGGCGCGGGCCGACATGGGCATCGCGGTGGGCAGGGCGGACGACAACGACCTGCCGGTGGTCGTGACCGGGACCTTCAGCCAGGAGGCGGTCTCCTACTACCGGCGGCAGGAGAGGGCGCGCTCCTTCACCTTCGTGGACGAGGGGCCGGCCGCGGGCATCGCCGGGCCGACCTTCCCCTCGCTCACCTTCGGCGTGCTGCTGCTGGACCTCGACCTCGACGGGAGGCTCGACCTCCCCATCGCCAACGGCCACCTCGAGCCGACCATCCAGCAGGTGATGGCGGGGATCCCCTACGCGCAGAAGCCCCAGGTCTTCCGCAACCTCGGGGGCGGGCGGTTCGAGGACGCGTCCGCGCGGGCGGGGCCGGCCTTCGGGAGGCCCTGCGTGGGGCGGGGGCTCGCCTGGCTCGACTTCGACGGGGACGGGGACGCGGACCTCGTGCTCACGACCAACGGCGGCCCGGTGCGCCTGCTGCGGAACGACGCCCCCGCGGGGCGGCGGTCGCTGCGCCTGCGCCTCGAGGGGACCGGCGGGAACCGGGACGCGCTCGGGGCGCTGGTCTCTGTGACCGCGGGCGGGCGGACGCTGCTGCAGGAGCGGGCGAGCGGCGGGTCCTACGCCTGCGAATCGGAGCCGACGCTCCTCTTCGGCCTCGGGGAGGCGGGGAAGGCGGATGCGGTGAAGGTCCGCTGGCCCGGGAAGGACGGCGAGGAGCAGGACCTCGGGGCGCTGGAGGCGGGGCTCTGGAAGGTGAAGCGGGGGGAGGGGCCGGTCCGGGCGGGGGAGTAAGGGGACTCCCGGCCCTTCATCCCGCCGCCACCCGGCGCGACGCCTCCTCCGCCGCCTGCCGCCCCACCGCCACCAGGAACAGGTCGAGCGGGAGGCTCCCGATCCCGTCGGCGCTCTCCGACGGGGCGAGGGCCGGGAGCGACGGGGCGACGACCCAGCGGCCCGGCCCGAACTCCGGGTGGCGGGCGGCCAGGGCGCGCAGGCCCGCGCGGGAGTGGTGGGGGCGGCTCGACACCTCGAAGGCGACCGGCGCCCCGGGCTGGTGGAGGAGGAGGTCCACCTCCTCCTCCCCCTGGCGCCAGTGGAAGAGCCGCGCCTGCGAAGCCCGGGCGAGGGCGTGGAGGTGGGCGGCCGCCATGTTCTCCACGAGGTGCCCCATCTCCGAGGGGTCCTCCAGGGGCGCGAGGCCCCTCTGGAGCGCCGCGTTCCTCACGGCCCCGTCCACGAAGTAGACCTTCCTCCCCCTCTTCTGGATCGCCCGTTCGCTCCCCGAGAAGTTCCGCAGGGTGAAGACGAGGAAGCACTGCTCCAGGTGGGACAGGTAGCGGTCCAGGGTCGGCTGGGAGAGGCCGTCGAGGTCGGAGCAGAGGGAGCGGGGGGAGAGGAGGCCGGCGACCTGGCCCGCGAGGACGTAGAGGAGCCTCTCGAGCAGGACCGGGGAATCCACCCCGAAGGCCCGGGGGATGTCCCTGTAGACGGCCCGCTCGATGGCGTCGTCGCGGAGCACCGCCTGGGAACGGAGGAGGAGGGCCTCCTCGCCGGCCTCTCTCGGGAGGTCGAGGAGCAGTTCGGGGAACCCGCCGCAGAGGAGGAGCCTCCTGCGATGGACCTCCACGCCGGGGAGCGGGGGGTTCCCCCGGGCGGCGGCCTCCAGGGTCCCGGCGAGGGTCGGCCGGACCTCGAGGTCGACGGGGTACCTCTCCAGGTCGAGGAGCTCCGGGAGCAGGCAGGGGGCGAGGAAGGATTCCTCCCACCGGCCGATCCCGCTCTCCACCCTGCGGCTGCGCAGGGCGGCGACGGAACTGGAGGTGGCGAGGACGCGGACCGGCCACCCCTCGTCGTGGAAGGTCTTGAGCCAGAGGTCCCAGTCCGCGGCCCAGGTCAGTTCGTCGAGGAAGAGGTGGAGGGGGCCGGCTCCCCTCTCGGCACGGAAGCCGTCCAGGATCCTCCGGACCAGTTCCCCGAGGGGAACGGTGGCCAGCAGGGGGTGATCCAGCCGGAGCCACCACAGGTCCCGGCGGGGAACCCCGGCGCGGAGCAGGGCCCGTACCGCCTGGTACATGCAGGTCGTCTTCCCGACCCTGCGGGGGCCGAGGATGACCTGGAACCGCCGGGGCCTGTCCTCCAGGAGCCGCCCGGGGAGCAGCCGCCCCAGAGGCCTCTCTACGGTCCGGGCCAGGGACTCCGGGACCTCCCCCGAGGCGTGCCAGGGGTTCTGCTCGGCGAAGACCCGGGCGAAGTCCTCGCTGGAGGGGGTCCAGGCAGGGCGGGGTGGGTCCATGCTTGTTCATGCCTCCATGTCTGTTTCCGATAGAATAGCATATACTATATGAATGCTAATGGATTGATTGAAAATACATGGCCTCGATGGTGGTTGTTGGAATGGAGGATACGGGACGGGTACGGAGCCAGGCTCCCGTTCTTCACTCCGCCCATCGCGTCAGGGGCAGGTTGAAGAACGGGAGCCTGGCTCCGTACCCGTCTGGCTCCGTACCCGTCACGCCCCCCCGTCCCTGCAACATGATCCTCCATCCGCGACCCTCCCCTAGGATCCTGCTCCGTGCCCGCGCCCAACGACTTCGTCCTGAAGGTCGGCACCGTCAACGGCTCCGGGAGCCAGACGGCGAACCTGGTGCTGCTCCGCGCGCTCTTCCGCATGGGGGTGCCCTGCTCCGGGAAGAACCTCTTCCCCTCCAACATCGCGGGACTGCCGACCTGGTTCGAGATCCGGGCCCACCCCCGGGGCTGGCTCGCCCGCCGCCGGGGGGTGGACCTCCTCGTGGCCATGAACCCCGCCTCCGCCGCCCAGGACCTGGCCGAGGTCCTCCCCGGCGGCGTCGTCGTCTACGACGAGCCCCTGGCGCTCGCCGGGAGGCGGACCGACGTCGCGGCCCACGGTGTCCCCTTCGGGAAGCTCGTCCTCGAGGTCTGCCCCGAGCCCCGGCTCCGCCGCCTCGTCGTGAACATGATCTACGTCGGCGTCGTCGGCCGCCTCCTCGGCCTCGACCGCGGGGAACTCGACGCCGCCCTCGCCCGCATGCTCCGGGGGAAGGAGAAGGCCCTCGGCCTCAACCGGGCCGCCGTGGACCTCGGGTGGAGGTGGGCGGGGGACCACCTCCCCGCCCCCTGCCCCGTCGCCGTGGAGCGCCCCCCCCGGAACCTCAACGAAGGCCGCATCCTGGTGGACGGGAACGCCGCCGCGGCCCTGGGCGCCGTCTTCGCGGGGGTGTCGGTCTTCGCCTGGTACCCGATCACGCCCTCGACCTCCCTCGGGGACGCCCTCGCCGGGTACCTGGGGAAGTACCGCCGCGACCCCGCCACCGGGAAGGCGACCTTCGCCGTCCTGCAGGCCGAGGACGAGCTGGCCGCCGTCGGCATGGCCATGGGCGCGGGATGGGCCGGTGCCCGGGCCATGACCTCCACCTCCGGCCCCGGCATCTCGCTCATGGGGGAGCTCCTCGGCTTCGCCTACTACGCCGAGGTCCCCTGCGTCGTGGTGGACGTCCAGCGGCTCGGCCCCTCGACCGGCCTCCCCACCCGCACCGCCCAGGGGGACATCCTCCAGGTCGCGACCCTCTCCCACGGCGACACCCGCCATCCCATGCTGTTCCCCTCCTCGGTGGCCGAGGCCTTCACCATGGCGGGGGACGCCTTCGACCTCGCGGAGCGGTTCCAGACGCCGGTCTTCCTCATGAGCGACCTCGACCTCGGCATGAACCTCTGGCCCTCGGAGCCCTTCCCCTTCCCGGAGAAGCCGCTGGATCGCGGCAAGGTGCTGAAGGAGGAGGACCTCGCGCGCCTCGGGAAGGGCGGCTTCTTCCGGTACGTGGACCGGGACGGGGACGGGATCCCGTACCGCACCCTTCCCGGCACCCCCGGCGGGCTCGGCTCCTACTTCACCCGCGGCTCCGGCCACGACGAGTTCGGGCGCTACACCGAGGACCCCGCCGGTTACGTGAAGAACGTCGAGCGCATCGCGCGGAAGTGGGAGACCCTGCGGTCGGCCCTCCCCGCCCCCGAGGTGATCCGGGCGGGGACGGAGCCGGCCCCCGTCGGCATCCTCCACTTCGGGACCACGCGCTGGGCGGTGGAGGAGGCGCTCTCGATCCTCCGGGAGGAGCACGGGATCGCGGCGGACGCCTGCCGGATCCTCGCCTACCCGTTCCACGACGGGGTGGGGGAGTTCCTCCGCGCGCACGGGGACCTGTACATGGTGGAGCAGAACCGGGACGGGCAGATGGCGTCGCTGCTCAGGGCCGCCAACCCGGAACCCGTGGTCGGGCTCGAGGGGATCCTCCGGTACGACGGCTTCCCCCCCGACGCCCGCTCCGTCGTGGACGCCGTCCTCGTCGGGAGGAGGTCCGCCCCGTGACCGCGAAGGTGAACCGCATCGGCCTGCCGCAGGACGCCTACAAGGGGGGGAAGTCCACCCTCTGCCCCGGGTGCGGCCACGACGCCGTCACCGCGAGCCTGATCCGGGTCCTCTTCGAGTCGGGCGTCGAGCCCTGGCGCCTCGCCAAGATGTCCGGCATCGGCTGCTCGAGCAAGACGCCGGGCTACTTCTCTTCCGGCTCCTGGGCCTTCAACGCCTGCCACGGGCGGATGCCCCCCGTGGCCACGGGGGCGGTGGTCGCCAACCGGACCCTCCTGCCGCTCGGGGTCTCCGGGGACGGGGACACGGCGAGCATCGGCCTCGGGCACTTCGTCCACGCACTCCGCCGCAACGTCCCGCTCTGCTACGTGGTGGAGAACAACGGCGTCTACGGGCTCACCAAGGGGCAGTTCTCCGCCACCGCCGACCGGGGCGCGAAGCTCCGGGGCGGGGAGGAGAACACCTTCGAGCCGGTGGACGTCTGCACGCTGGCCCTGGAGCTCGGCTGCGGCTTCGTCGCCCGCTCCTTCGCCGCGGACAAGCGCCAGCTCGAGACGCTGCTCAAGGCCGCCCTCTCCTTCCCGGGGACCTCGGTGCTGGACGTGGTCTCCCCCTGCGTCACCTTCAACGACCACGAGGGCTCGACCCGCTCCTACGCCTGGGGCCGGGAGCGGGAGCACCCGGTCGTCGAGGTGGGCTTCGTCCCGCACTGGGAGGCGCCGGAGGTGGAGATCCCCGCCGGGGAGGTCCGCGAGGTGCCGCTCCCGGACGGGAGCCTCGTGCGGATCCGCAAGGTCGAGGAGGGCTTCGACACCGCCGACGCGGCGGGCGCCTGGCGGCGCCTGCGGGAGGCCCGCGCCCGGGGGGAGTTCCTCACGGGGCTCTTCCACCTCGCGACCGGGCGCCCGACCTTCGTCGAGGGACTCGACCTCGTGGAGGAGCCGCTGGCCCTCCTGCCGGAGGGGCGGCTCCGCCCGCCGCGGTCGGCCCTCGAGGACGCGCTGGACGGGCTCACTCCCTGAGCGCGGAGGGGCCGGCCCCCCTCCCCGGGGAGCCGGTGTGACCCGCCGTCGGGAAGTCGTCCGCCGGGACGGGCTGGTTGGCGGAGACTCACGGACCGCTCCTCCCCGTTCGGGGAGGGCACAGGAAAGGAGCCCGCCCGTGGACCTGAGCCGCCTCCTCGCCCTCCCCCTCCTCCTCGCCGCCGCCGCGGCCGGGACCGGCTGCGTCGCCTTCTCCGGGGACACGCTGGAGGAGCGCCGCGCCTACGTCCGCGAGATCCGGGACGAGATCCTCGTCGAGGCCTACGAGGATGACCCCTCCCTGAGGGAGAGGGTGGAGGAGGCCCCCGGGTACGTCGCCATGAACACGGGGGTCATCAAGATCCTCGTCCCGGGCATCGCCAAGGGCTTCGGGGTCGTGGTGGACAACCGGACCGGGAAGGAGACCTTCCTGTCGAACTGGGTCATCCTGGCCGGCCTCGGCATCGAGGTCTGCTCGAGGCGGGGCCTCGTCATCCTCGAGACCGAGGAGGCCCTGCGCGCCGTGGAGGAGGGGGGCTGGGACTTCGGCGCGGAGATGTCCGCAGGCCTGAAGTTCGGGAACTTCGGCGGGGACCTCGACACGACGAGCCTGGGGGGGGACACGGAGATCATCCGGTACTTCCAGAACGGCGTGAGCCTCCACGCCTCGCTCATCTGGGTGCACATCGGGGAGTACGAGTCCCTGAACCGGCCCGCCGATCCCGGGAACTAGGCCGGCCCCCGGCCCCTCCCGGCGATCCGCCGGGCCGCGAACCCCGCCCCGAGCGCCAGCACCGCCGCCGCGATCCCGATGGCGGCCCCGCTCCCCGCCGCCTCCGCGGCGAGGCCGGCGAGGAAGGGGACCGCGAAGTTCCCCGCGCCCACCACGGCCTCGTGGATGCCGGCCCGCGCCCCCCGGTCCTCCGGCGCGTGGACGGAGTAGTAGATGCTCGCCA
>JAKLKS010000087.1:4209-14416 GCA_023150535.1 Planctomycetota bacterium | reverse complement strand
TGCGGCGGAGGGTCTCGACCTCGGACTTGCCGTCGTACTGGAGCTCCATGATCCGCATCTCGATCTTCTTCCGCTCCGCCTCGTAGGCGGGGGTGCCGGGGGAGAGGCGGGCCTCGATGTCCTGGGCCGCCTTCTTGAGCTCCTGCTCCCTCTCGCCGAGGGAGGCCTTGATCTGGTCCATCTGCCTGCCGAGGTCCTCCTCGAGCTTCCGGGCCTGGGGCAGGGCGCGGAAGACCTTGCCGATGTTGACCGTGCAGACGCCGGACCCGGCGGTCGCCGGGGCGGGGGGGGCGTCCTCCGGGGAGGCGAGGACGCGCGAGACCGCGAAGCCCAGCGTCGCCGCGAGGGCGCCCGCCGCGAGAGCCGTGACCGTGCGCATGGTGTGCCTCCTGTGGGGTGCTAGAAGAAGCGGCTGAACTCGAAGGAGAGGACCTGCTCGTCGTCCCCGTCCACGGTGACGACCGGGAAGCCGAAGTCGAAGCGCAGCGGGACCTGGCCGAAGAAGGGGACCTTCACGAGGAGCCCGAAGCCGACGGCCACGCGCCAGTCCTCCGTCAGGGACCCGGTGGAGTTCTGCAGGTTCCCCGCGTCCACGAAGAAGGCCCCTCGCAGGACGTCCGACCAGAGGGGGAACCCGTACTCGACGCTCCCCACGAGGAGCGCCTCGCCGCCCATGGGCTCGCCCCGGTTGTCCTCGATGGAGTTGCGGACCCGGTTCGGCTGGGTCTCGGGGTTGCCGACCCCGTGGGGGCCGAGCCCGCCGTACTCGTAGCCCCGGACCGACCCGAGGCCCGAGGCGCCCCCCGCGAACCACCGCTCGACGAGGGGGGTCTCCTCGTCGTCGTAGCCCCAGGCGAGCCCCGCCCCGGCGCGGAAGCGCATGGTGTGGGCGCGCTCGTCGGCGTCCTTGAAGAGGGTGATGACGCGCACGACCTCGGCGCTGTTCTTGAACACGTCGAAGTCGGCGCCGAGCGGCCCCCCCATGAACTCCGTCGTGGCCGTGACCTTCCAGCCGCGCTCCGCGACCAGCTCCTGGTCGAGGCGGCGCCAGCCGAACTCCAGGGCCAGGGAGTGGACCCCGTTCTGCCCCTCCAGCGCCCAGGCGTTGGGCGGGGCGTCCTCGTCGACGTCCTCCACGGTGATGGACTCGATGCGGGGCCGCAGGCCCAGCGTGTAGAGGTCGTCGAGGTCCTTCCCGGCCAGGAGCCAGCGCCGCTCCAGGAAGACGCTCCCCCCCACCCGCTCCTCGTCGTAGTTGAAGAGGGAGGACTTGGTCGCGTAGACGTCGAACCCCGTGGAGAGCGGCTGGTCCATGAACCAGGGCTCCGTGAAGGCGAGCCGGTAGGAGGAGTAGTCGGTGCCCGGCATGGCCGTGATCTGCAGGGTCTGCCCGGCCCCCTTGAAGGCCCGCCCCTCGCCGAACTCCCCGAGCGTCGAGGGGACGTCCCCGATGTCGAAGTTGCGGAAGGTGAGCGAGACGGTGGCGAAGAGCCCCGTGTCGGAGGAGATCCCGAAGCCGATGCGGAACTGGCTGGTGCGGGGGTTCTCCTCGACCCGGATCTCGACGTCCTTGCGGTCCGCCTGGTCGGTGTCCTTGGTGACCGGCACCACCGAGGTGAAGTACTGGGTGTCCAGCGCGCGCCGGACCGACTTGGCGACGGCCCCGGAGTCCAGCGGCTCGCCGGGGGCGACCGTGAACTCGCGCAGGACCACCTTGTCCCGGGTGACCGTGTTCCCCGAGACCTCGATGAAGCGCAGCGTGCTGCGCCTCCCCTCCACGACCGCGATGCGCAGGTCCTGGACGCGGCCCTCGGCGCGGGGGATGGGCTCCAGCTCGATGCGGACCTCGCTGAAGCCCTGGCGGCGCGCCTCGTCCTCCATCCTCCGGACGACCCTCTCGGCGTCGGCCCGGATCCAGCGCTGGCCCGGCACGAGGTCCGCCGCGAGGGCGAGGATCCCCTCCCTCTCGGCCAGGGTCTCCCCGCCGACGACCTGCACCTCCCCCAGCGTCCAGGGCTCCCCCTCCTCCACGGCGAAGACGAGCGTCGCCTCCTCCCGGTCGTCGTCGAAGGAGACCGACTTGAACCAGACCCGGGAATCGAGCAGCCCCTGGTCGCGGCAGTACCGCGCGAGGGCGACCCGGTCCTCCTCGATGCGCCGCTCCACGAAGGGCCGGGGGGAGAGGAAGCCCGAGGGGCGGAGCGCCATCACCTGCATCAGCCTGCCGGGCTCCAGGGTCCGGAGCCCCTCGAAGCGCACCTCCTCCACCTCGACCTCGGGGCCCTCGACGATGCGGAAGACGACCTTCTTCGCCCCCTCCTCCTCGATGGTCTCGCCCTTCACCTCCACGAAGTGGAAGCCGGCGTCCCGGTACTTCCGCTCGAGGACGCGGACGTCGTTCTCCAGCCGGTAGGAGGCCAGCGGGTACCCGGTGCGCGTGTCCACGAGCGGCTTGAGCTCGGCCTCGTCGAACTCCTCGTTGCCGAGGAACCAGACCCGGGCGACCACCGGGTTCTCCTTCACGACGAAGACCAGCCGCACCGCCCCGGGGAGGGACTCCTCCTTGAGGGAGATCTCGTCGAAGAACCCCCGGAGGAGCGAGAGGTCGCGGGCCAGGAGCTCGCGGTCGAGGGGCTTCCCCTCCTTGGTCCTCATGGAGTACTTGAGGTTCGCCTCCGAGTACCGGCGGTTCCCCTCGAACCGGATGCTCTCGACGCGGACCGATTCCTGCGCCAGGGCCGCGGCGGCGCACAGGAGCAGGACCGCGGCGGCCGCGACGCCCCTCAGGATTCCCCTCACGCTTCCTCCCGTCGACGGCCCCAGCCCCCCTTGGACGGACGGGGGCGGGGTCCTAGCCCTGGAACCTGTCCCTCGCCCCGTTCTCGAAGCGCATGAACTTCGAGAGGAAGGTCAGGCCGACGATGCCCGTCGGCCCGTTCCGCTGCTTCGCGACGATGAGCTCCGCCTCCCCCTCGATCTCCCGCTTCTTCTCGGGGTCGTGCTCGTAGTACTCCGGGCGGTGGAGGAGGAGGACCACGTCGGCGTCCTGCTCGATGGCCCCCGACTCGCGGAGGTCGCTCATCATGGGCCGGTGGTCGGCGCGCGCGTCCACGCCGCGGTTGAGCTGGCTGATGGCCACGACCGGCACCTCGAGCTCGCGCGCCAGCTCCTTGAGGCTCCGGCTGATGTAGGAGATCTCCTGCTGGCGGTTCTCCTCCCGGCGGGAGGTGCCCCCGGACATCAGCTGGAGGTAGTCGACGACGATGAGCTGGAGGCTCTCCTTCTTGTGGAGGCGCCGGGCCCTCGACCGGAGGGCGAGCGGCGTGAGGCCCGGGGTGTCGTCCACGAACATCCGCGCCTCGCTGAGGCCGGAGAGCGCCCCCGAGAGCTTGCTGTAGTCCTCGTCGGCGAGGAACCCGCGGCGCAGGCGGATGCTCTCCACCTTGGCCCGGGAGCAGAGGATGTTCTGGACGATCTGCTCGCGCCCCATCTCCATGGAGAAGAGGGCCACGGGCTTGCGCCCCACGACGGCCACGTGCTCCATCATCGACAGGGCGAAGGTCGTCTTCCCCATGGAGGGGCGGCCGGCCACCACCACCATCTCGCCCGGCTGGAGGCCGCTCGTCATCTCGTCGAGGTCGAAGAACCCGGTCTCGAGGCCGGTCACCGCGCCCTCGCGGTTCTGGATGCGGTCGATCTTGAAGAAGACGTCCTTCAGGATGTCGCCGACCCTGGTCCCCTCGTTCAGCTCGCTCTCGCGGTCGAGCGCGAAGAAGGCGGACTCCGCCTCGTCGAGGAGCTCGCGGCCCTGGGCGGCGCCCTCGAAGGCCCCCCGGATGACCCGGTCCGCGGCGGCGATGATCCCGCGGCGGATGGAGGCGTCCCGGACGATGCCCGCGTAGTGGAGGGCGTGGGCGGCGGTGGGCACGCGGTCGAGCAGGTTCACGATGGCCTCGGGGCCTCCCACCGCCTCGAGGTCCCCCCGGCGCCGCAGCTCCTCCCGCACGAGGACGGCGTCCACGCCCTTGCCGGCGTCGTAGAGGGAGATCATCGTGTCGAAGAGCCGCCGGTGGGACTCCCGGTAGAAGTCCTCCGGGCGGAGCAGGCTCACGAGCTCCCCGATGACCTCGTTGTCGAGCAGCATGGACCCCAGCACCGAGACCTCGGCGTCGAGGTCGTGAGGGGGGGTGCGCTCGATGCGCTCCGCGGCGGGGTGCGCGGGGGGGAGGGGAGCGGACGGCGCGGGCAAGGAGGCTTCCTCCACGGGCGGGCTCCGGGGGCATTCCCCGGTCGCGAGGGGGAGGGTATCACCCGCGCGGGAAGGGAGGCAGCGGGAAACGGTCGGGGGGGGCGGACGGCCCGCCGGAGCGCGCGCCGCCGCCCCCCTCCCGGGTCCGCCCCTAGTCCTGCTTCTTCTCCTCCACGACCCACACCTTGACCGTGGCCCTCTGCTCGCCGTGGACGAACACCGGGACGTCGTAGATCCCGACCTCCTTGATGGGGCGCTCCAGCCGGAGCCAGGACTCCTCGACCTTGCGGCCGTCCTTCGCCAGCGCCTCGACGATGTCGGCGACGGAGACGGAGCCGAAGAGGTGGCCCCCCTCCCCCGTGCGGGCGGGGATGTTCACGGAGCAGTTCTCCAGGGTCCTGGCGATCTGCTCCCCCTCCTTCTTCAGGCGCTCCGCGTCGCGGGAGGCGCGGCGGCGCTCGGCCTCCACCCGGCGCAGGGCCTGGGGGGTCGGCTCCGCCGCGAGGTTGCGCGGCAGGAGGAAGTTGCGGGCGTAGCCCGCGGACACGTTCACGAGGTCCCCGGGCGCGCCGAGTCCCTCGACTTCCTTGATCAGCAGGAGCTTCATGGTTTCCTCCAGGTCCTACTGGGCGACGTAGGGCATGAGCGACAGGAACCGGGCCCTCTTCACCGCGGTCTTGGACTGCCGCTGGTGGCGGGCGCAGTTCCCCGAGCGCTTCCGGGAGAACAGCTTGCCCTGGCCCGTGGTGAGCTTCTGGAGAGTGGGCGTGTCCTTGTAGTCGACGGCGCGGACCTTCGCCTTGCAGAAGCGGCACCCGGTCTTCTCGAACTTCTTGAAGTTGGCGGCCATGGTTTCCTCCGTTCCGCGGTCTACCGCGGCTCCCTGTCGTCGCCGAGCGCCACCGTGGAGCGCTTCGAGGTGACGTCCTGGGGGACCTCCTCGGCCACGTCCATGGCGAGGATCAGGCAGCGCAGGACCGTCTCCGAGAGCCCCGCCGTGCGGCGGATCTTCCCGGGCGCGTCCGGCGGGCCCTCGAAGTAGCAGAGCCAGTAGGTCCCGCGGCGGGCGCTCCCGAGTTCGTAGGCGAGCTTGCGCTCGTCCCACTTGCCCGCGGAGAGGATCTTCCCGCCGCCGCGCTCCACCATCTCCTTCAGCCGGCCCTCGACGGCGTCCCACTCGCGGGAAGCCAGGCCGCTCTCCACGAGGAACATCCCCTCGTACCGGCGGGGGCCCTCGGGGGCCACCTTGACGCTCTTCATCCTTCCGTCCTCCCCGGCGCGTCGTCGGGATCAGCGTCCCGCGCGCCGTTGTACAGTGCCATCGTCCGTTCCAGTCCGACCGCCAGCCACGACTCGACCGCGTCCGCCGCCCGGTCGAAGGACTCCTCCGCGGGGGCCCGCTCCGACGGCCGGAAGCGCCCCAGCACGAAGTCCTTCGGGTCCGCCGCGGTGCACGGCCCGACGCCCACCCTCAGCCGCGGGTACTCCCGCGTCCCGAGGGCCGCCTCGACGTCGGCGAGGCCGTTGTGGCCCCCCGCCGACCCCGAGGCGCGCATCCGTATCGTCCCGAGGGGGAGGTGGTAGTCGTCGCTCACCACCATCAGCCCCGGCAAGGCCCCGGCGGGGCCGCCGTCGCGCCCCGCCGACCGCTCCAGCGCGCGCCGGACCACCCCGCCCGAGAGGTTCATGTACGAGAGGGGCTTGACCAGGAGCACCTCCCGACCCGCGATCCGGGCCCTCCCCGCGTCCGCGTTGAGGGTCCGGTCCCGGCGCGTCCCCGCCCCGTGGCGGGCGGCGAGGCGGTCCACCACCTCGAAGCCCGCGTTGTGCCGGGTCCCCCGGTACGGCTCCCCCGGGTTGCCCAGCCCCACGACGACGAACACGCTCCCTCCCGCACGACCTCCGTCGCGCTACTCCTTCTTCTCCTTCTCCTTCTTCGCCCCGGGGGCGGCGGCCTTGCGCTCCGCCTCCCCGATGACCTCGGGGGCCACGGCGGCCTCCTCGGGCACCGTCGCGGCGGCCTCGATCTCCTTGTCCGAGTAGGTCACGACGGCGAGGACCGCGGCGGCGTCCTCGGCGGCGGAGACTCCCTCGGGGAGGGCGACCTCGCGGACGTGGAGGCTGTCGCCCATGGCCAGCCCGGACACCTCGACGTCGATGTGGTCCGGGGCCGCCTCGGGCTGGCAGGACACCAGCAGGGTGTCGTGGATGACGTTGAAGACGCCGCCCTCCTTCAGGCCGGCGGGCGTGCCCTGGAACCGCAGCGGGACGCGGATCTCGATGGCCGCGCCCTTCACCAGCCTCTGGAAGTCCACGCTGACGAGCTTCTCGCCGAGGTGGTCCCAGGAGACGTCCTTGAGGAGGGCGCCCACGGGCTCCGCCCCGACCCGGAGCTCGAGCACCCGGACGCCGGTCCGGAGCGCGGACCGGACGTCCTTCTCCAGGACGCTGACGGTCACGGGCTCGCCCCCGCCGCCGTAGAGGATCCCGGGCACCCTGCCCGCGCGGCGGAGCTTCCCGAGATCGCCCTTCGTCCCCTTCTTCCGGGACTCCGCGTTGATGACGCCCTTCTTCATGGTTCGCCTCCGTGTCCGTTCTAGAGGAAGAGGCTCGACACCGACTCGCTCACGTGGATGCGGCGGATGGCCTCTCCGAGGAGCTCGCTGATGGTCAGCACTTCCAGGTTGCGGATCCCCGACGACACCGCCGGGGGGATCGTGTCCGTGACGAGGATGCGGCTCACCGGCGCCTTCGAGAGCCGCTCGACGGCGGGCCCGCAGAGGACGGGGTGGGTCGCGCAGATGAAGACCTCGGCGGCCCCGTGCGCCTTCACGGTCTTCGCGGCCTCGGTGATGGTCCCGGCGGTGGAGATCATGTCGTCCACGAGGACGACCGTCCTCCCCTCCACCTCGCCGATGACGTGGACCGCCTCGGCGGATTCCGGGGAGATGCGGCGCTTGTCCACGATGGCCAGGCCGGCCCCGAGGGACTTCGCGTAGGCGCGGGCCATCTTGATGCCCCCCACGTCGGGGGCCACGATGACGATGTCCTTCAGGCCCATGGACTGGAGGTGGCGCACCATCACCGGGGAGGAGAAGAGGTGGTCCACGGGGATGTCGAAGAACCCCTGGATCTGGGCGGCGTGGAGGTCCAGCGCGAGCACCCTGTCCACGCCCGCGGAGACGACGAGGTTCGCCACGAGCTTCGCCGAGATGGGCACGCGGCCCTCGTCCTTGCGGTCCTTGCGCGCGTAGCCGAAGTAGGGGAAGACCGCGGTGATGCGGCCGGCGCTCGACCGGCGGAGGCAGTCGATGAGGAGCAGGGCCTCCATGAGGCTGTCGTTGACGGGGGGGCAGGTCGGCTGGACCACGAAGCAGTCGTTGCCCCGCACGTCCTCGTTGATCTTGACGTTCACCTCGCCGTCGGGGAACCGGCCGACGAGGGCGTCCCCCAGGCGGATCCCGAGGTAGCTGGCGATCTTCGCGGCCAGGCCCGGGTGGGCCGTGCCGGTGAAGATCTGGACGTCGCCGAACCCCGCCCCGCGGGCCACGCTACCTCCTCCCGCGCGCGGGGCGCCGCCCGGTCCCCGGGACGATGCGCGCCGGCACCCCGACGGCGGTCGCGCCCGCGGGCACGCCCTTCCCGGCGAGGACCACCGCGCCGGCGCCCGTCACCGCGCGCCGGCCGACCGTGACCGGCGCCACCAGCAGGGTGCCGCTCCCGAGGAAGGCCCCCTCCCCGACGACGGTGGGGTGCTTGCGCCGGCCGTCGTAGTTGCAGGTGATCGTGCCCGCGCCGATGTTGGCGCCGGCGCCCACGTCGGCGTCGCCGAGGTAGGCGAGGTGGCGCGCCCTGGCGCCGCGCCCCACGCGGGTGGCCTTCACCTCGACGAAGTTCCCGATCGACGCCCCGTCCTCCAGCACGGTCCCCCGCCGCAGGCGCGCGAAGGGCCCGACGGAGCAGGACCGCCCGACCCGCACGCCGCCCTCGATCACCGTGAAGGGCTCGATGCGGGTGCCCGCGCCGACGGAGGCGTCCGGCGCGATGAAGGTGGAGGAGGGATCGACGATCTCCACGCCCGCGGCGAGGAACCGCTCCAGGACCCGGCGGCGCATCACCGCGGAGGCGGCGGCCAGCTCCGAGAGGTCGTTCACGCCGGAGACGACCTCCGGCTCCAGGACGCGGACGGCGCCCACCGGGATCCCCTCGCGGCGTAGGAGCCGGGGGACGTCGGTGACGTAGAACTCCCCCTGGGAGTTCGCGGAGCGGAGGCGGCGCAGCGTCGAGGGGAGGACGGCGGCGTCGAAGGCGTAGAGGCCGGAGTTGACCTCGGCGATGGTGCGGGTCTCGAAGTCGGCGTCCCGGTCCTCGACGATGTCGAGGAGGGCGCCGCGGCTGTCCCGGACGACGCGGCCGTAGCCGGTGGGGTCGGCGGGGCGGAAGGTCAGCACCGTGGCCGCGGCCCCGGAGCGGGCGTGGGCGGCGGCCAGGGTGCGCAGGGTCTCGGCGCCCACGAGCGGGACGTCCCCGGAGAGGACGAGCACCGTCCCGCGGAAGCCCCGCAGCGCCGGGAGGGCGCAGCGGAGCGCGTGGCCGGTCCCCTTCTGCTCCTTCTGCAGGGCGAAGCGGACCACCTTCCCGTCGAAGAGGGAGTCGCCGCGCACGGCGGAGCGGACCTCCGCCGCGCCGTGGCCGACGACGACCACGACCCGGTCCGGGCGGATGCCGAGGGCCGCGTCGAGGACGTGGTTGACCATGGGCCGCCCGGCGACCTCGAAGAGCACCTTGGGGCGCTCCGAGCGCATGCGGGTGCCCTTGCCGGCGGCCAGGATCACGACGGCGACGGCGGACTTCTTCACGGAATCCCCCCCGTCGAGACAAGGGTCCGGAGAGGCGGATCCGGCGGGCACCTCCCGCCCGGGATCGCCTCCCCCCGTACGGCTCCGGCGCAGGTTCGCCGGGGGCCCGGAAGGACCATCCCCTCCGGGACCGCGGGGACCTGGGCGTCCCCGCGGAAACGGGCGAGGCTAGCGGGCCCCGCGGGCGGGGGGAAGGAAAAGGGGAGGGTTGCCCGGCCAGGATTCGAACCTGGAATGAGGGAACCAAAATCCCCCGTGTTGCCGGTTACACCACCGGGCAGGAGGCCCCATCCTACCGCGGGGGTCCGGGGAGGGCCCCTTCCACCCGCCGCCGCAGGAGGTCGAGGAGGGTGTGGGAGGCGATGCCGCGGATGAAGGTGCGGTCCCCCGCGAACCTGCGGAGGACGGGGAGGGACCCGTCCCGGTCGGCCACGGCGAACCAGACCGTGCCCACGGGCTTCCTCCGCGAGCCCCCGCCGGGCCCCGCGACGCCGGTGACCGCCCCGGCGAGGTCGGCCCCCGTCCGCTCCCGGATCCCCGCCGCCATGGCCGCGGCGACGGCCCCGCTGACCGCCCCCTCCCGCCGCAGGAGGGCCCGGGGGACGCCGAGGAGGGACTCCTTGAGTCCGTCGTGGTAGGCCACCACGCCCCCGAGCAGGACCGCCGAGGCCCCCGGGGTCTCCGCGAACCGCGCCGCGGCGAGCCCGGCGGTGCAGGATTCCGCCAGCGCCAGGGTGAGCCCCCGCTCCCGGAGGAGGTCGAGGAGCCGGGCGGCGAGGGGGACCCTGCCCGCCGCGTAGGCGTCCCTCCCCAGGCGCCGCAGGACCTCCCGGTGGACGGCCCCCACCCCGCGGGCCGCCTCCCCGGCGCCGTGGACGGCCACCGTGATGATCCCCTCCGTCACCGCGGTCCCGACCCGCACCTCCCGGTCCCGCGCCATGAGGTCGGCCAGGCGGTCGGCGAGATCGCTCTCCGGAACGCCGCAGCAGGAGGCGTAGAGGGTCCTCTCCCGGGGCCTCCCGGGGGAGCGGCGGCGCAGCGCCGGGAGGACCCACCGCCGCAGCATGGGCTCCATCTCCCGCGGGGGGCCGGGCAGGCA
>JAKLKS010000087.1:0-4199 GCA_023150535.1 Planctomycetota bacterium | reverse complement strand
TGCCCGGGGCGGTGCCGGCCGCCTTGCGCAGCGCCGCCGCCCCGCGGGGGAGGAGCGCCTGGCGAAGGTTGCTCGGGGGCATGGGCACGCCCCTGCGGCGCCAGAGGGACTCGATCCGGCGCCGGCTGGCGGGGTCCTCGACGAGGGGGACCCCCAGGAGCCGGGCGGCGGCGTCCCGCGTGAGGTCGTCGGCCGTGGGCCCCAGCCCCCCCGTGACCACGACGGCGTCGGCGCGGGCGACCGCCCGCCGCAGGGCGTCGAGGAGGTCGGGGAGGGAGTCCCCCACGATGCGGCCGCCGGCCGCCTCGAAGCCCCTCTCCGTGAGGGGGGAGGCGATGCGGGCGTGGTTCGTGTCCCGGGATCGGCCGCGGAGGAGCTCGTCCCCCGTGGAGAGGATCTCCACCCGGAGGACGCCCCCTCGCCGCCGCCCGCGCCGCCCGGGCGCCACGCTACACCGAGAACCGGATGTTCATCACGTCGCCGTCCTTCACCACGTACTCCTTCCCCTCCAGGCGCTGCCGGCCGGCCTTCTTCACGGCGGCCATGGAGCCGTGCTCGAGGAGGTCGGCGGCGGCGACGACCTCGGCGCGGATGAACCCGCGGGCGAGGTCGGAGTGGATGCAGCCCGCCCCCTCCACCGCGCTGCTCCCGCCCGGCAGGGTCCAGGCCCTCACCTCGTCCTCCCCCACGGTGAAGAAGGTGATCATGCCGAGGCCGCGGAAGGCCGCCTCCAGAAGGACCTCGGCCGCGGGGCGGGCGACGCCCATCTCGGCGAGGAAGGCGGCCCGGTCGGCCTCCTCCAGCTCGGCGACCTCGGCCTCCACCTTCCCGGCGAGCGCGGTCCGCGACTGGAAGACGCCGGGGACGGCCTCCGCCAGGCCGGGGTCGCCGCCCTCGCCCAGGGAGACGCAGAGGACCCAGGGCTTGGCGGTGAGGAAGCGGAAGCCGCGGAGGATCTTCTCCTCCTCGTGGGAGAGCGCGGCGTCCTTCACGTACCCGCCGCCCTCGAGGACGCCCACGATCCGCTCCAGGGCCTCCGCCTCCTTCCTCTCCTGCTCCTTCACGCCGGACTTCCGCCCCGCCGCCCGGAGCTTCTCCAGCCTCTTCATGGAGATGTCGAGGTCCGCGAAGGAGAGCTCCCCGACGAGGTGGGCCGCCTCCCGGACGGGGTCGGGCTTCGCCTCGGCGTAGGGGTAGGAGGGCTCCTCGAAGGCGCGGACGACGAGCACGAGGCCGTCGGACTCCCGGGCGGCGGCGAGGAACTCGGAGCGCCGGTCCGAGGGGGGCTCCCCGGGGCCGGGGAGCCCGGGGAGGTCGATCACCTCCACGGCCGCGGGGGTGTACTTCCGGGGGGAGTACATGTCCCGCAGGCGCTCCAGGCGGGGGTCGCGGACCTTCACCACGGCCAGGGGGGCGGCGCCCGGGGCCCCTCCCGGGGCCGGGGCGGAGGCCCCGGTGAAGGCGCGGAAGAGGGTCGACTTGCCCGACCCGTGGACGCCGACGACGGCCAGCCTCATGACGGCACCTTTCTGCGGGAGCGTTCGCGGAGGAAGACGGCCAGGAGGCCCAGGTAGAAGAGGGCCAGGATGGGGATCATGAAGAGGGCGAGGGACACCGCGTCCCCCGAGGGGGTGATGACGGCGGCGGCCACGGTCGCCCCGAGGATGAAGTGGCGCTGGTACTTCAGGAAGGAGCCGGCGTCCACGATGCCGATGGCGTTGAGGAGCAGCATGACCAGGGGGAGCTGGAAGACGATCCCCATGGTGAGGGCCATCCACAGGAAGAAGGAGACCGCGTCGGGGATGTTCGGCTTCTGGACGATGACCCAGTCGGGCCGGTCCGGGAAGAAGCCCCTCCCCGTGGAGTAGAGGTAGTCCACGGCCGGGGGCAGGACCCAGAGGTAGAAGAAGACCGCCCCCGCGACGAAGAGCAGGAAGGAGATCGGCGCCGCGAGGAGGACGACCCGCTTCTCCTTCCCGTAGAGGCCCGCCCCCACGAAGCCCCAGATCTCCCAGAACACGAAGGGGGAGGCCAGGAAGGCGCCCAGGATGAGCACGATCCGGAACATCACGGTGAAGGAGTCCGTGGGCTGGAGGTAGACGAACTCCGTCGGCTGGCCGGTGCGCTCCAGGGCCTCCATGAAGGGGCGGAGCAGGATCCCCATGAGCCCGTCGGCGTACCACCCCGCCACCGCGCTCGCCGCGACCCAGTAGATCAGCGAGAAGAACACCCTCTTCCTCAGCTCCTCGAGGTGCTCCCCGATGCTCATCCGGCGGTCGTCGGGCTCGATGGGGACGCTCCTCGGTTACTCGGTTTTCTGTGGATAACCCCCCGATTCTGCCTCCGCGGGGGGGTTATCCACAGAAAACCGAGTAACCGAGGAGCGTCCCCAACCAGAAGGCCCGCCGAGGGGCTTCCCCCGGCGGGCCTCGCTATCGTCGTTCGATGTCGTCGCGGACGTCTAGTACATCGTCATCCGGCCCAGCTCCTTCTCGGTGAGGAGCTGGACGTTGTAGACCTGGGCCGCCTTGAACTCCGGGGTCTCCTCGATGGGCTGGGTCTCGGACTCCGGGGCGCCGACGACGAGGAAGTGGGTGTCCACGCCGACCACCGGGTCCACCACGACGCCGAGGGCCTCGAGCCTGCGGGCCGCGTCGGACTTGCCCATCCGCGAGAACCGGCCGACCAGCGCCACGTGGATGGTCTCGGTCGGGGAGTAGGTCTTCGACCGGATGTAGTCCCCCTGGACGATGGGGTTGTAGACGTCGAAGAGCTCGACCACCGCGGCCGTCGAGGTGGAGCCGTCGACCTTGGAGATCTTGATGACGCCCTTGGGGACCTCGCGGCCTCCCTTGGCGATGCCGTAGACGTCGAAGTTCGTGCCGGGCATGAGGTTGTTGTTGGACCGGCCGATGTTCACGACCGCGATGCTCTGGGTCTCGTCGGCGGTGAGGATCCGGCCGTCCGGGGAGACGTCCTCCTCGATGGCCCGCTTGCGCTGCTTGAGGATCTTGGTCTCGCTGGTCGCCATGTCCACGGTCTTCTTCGCCTGGGCGAGCTCGGCGGTGAGGGCGGCCACCCTCTGGTTCTTCTCCTCCTCGGCGGCCGCGGCGCGGGCGTCGGACTCGTCCTTCTGCCGGCGGAGGTCGGCGATCTCCTGCGCCTTGCGGCTCTCCAGCGCGTTGTACTCCTCCACCTTAGCGCGGATCTCGGCGTCCTTGGCGGCGACCGTGGTCCGATACTGGGCCTCGGCCGTCTCCTTCGCGGCGACGGCGGCGACGTAGGCGTCGCGGTAGGTCTTGATGTCCCTCACCATGCGGCGCATGGCCGGGACGACGATGACGTCGATGACGGAGACCAGCTCGGGGCGGGCGAGGGCCAGTTCGCGCCGGGCGTAGTTGACGATCGCCTTGCCCTCCGCCTCCTGGACCTTCACGCCGCCGTCCGGGGTCTCGATGAACCGCTCCAGCGGGAACTCGATGACGAACTCGCCCTTGTCCAGCGCCTGCACGAAGTTGTCGCGGACGCCCTTGATCTTGGCGGGGTCGACCACGAGGTCGGGGTTGCCCTCGTCGCGGGCGCCGACCTCCACGGCGATGTCCTCGAGGCGGGCCTTCTGCTGCGAGCCGAGGCCCTTCGCGAAGGTGATCATGTCCTTGATCTTGCCGTCCCCGGGGGGGTTCACGTCGCCGGACGCCTTGGCGGTGTCGCGGATGGCCTTGAGGGCCACCTCGGCCGCCTCCCGCTCCGTGGACTGGCTGTAGGCGAAGAAGCCCGCGATGAGCAGAAGGACGATGCAGATCACCAGCGGGATCTGCGAGGAGCCGCTTTCGCGATGGCGCATGAGGACGACCTCCTGGGTTCCGGTCCGGATCACCGACGCCGACGCGGGATGCCCCTCCCGCCGTACGGCTGTACGCGCTCCTGCCACGGCTGAACGGGCGGATTCTAGGGGTCGAGGAACGGGGATCAACGGAAAAACGCCATGGGGGTCCGTCCCCGCGGCGCGACTCCACCCGTCCGGTACCTACTTGAACCGCCGCCCGCGCCCGCCTAGAATGCCCGTCCCGCGGCGGTTCTCGCCTCGGGACCTACCCACGCCCCCCGCCCCCCCTTCCGTGATCGGGAGGGCGGCCCGCCGATCGGGACCACAGGACATCCCCCCATGGGTCGCGCCCCCGCCCCCCCGCCCCCGCACC
>JAKLKS010000086.1 GCA_023150535.1 Planctomycetota bacterium | reverse complement strand
GCATGCACCCGAATGCACCAGGGTGCACCATCGCGAGACGGGAGCAGGGCGCCTAGTTCCTCCCCATCCCGGGCTTCCTCCCGCGGGGCTTCGCGGGCGCGGCACCGCGCGCGACCTTCCGCCTCGCCCCTCCGCTCCGGCGGGCGGCCCCGGTCACGCCGCCGAGGCGGACGGCCTGGGCGAGGAGCGCCCCGAACGCCGTCCGGTCGATGTCGCCGACCCTCCGCACCTTGACGTGGCGGACGAATCGGGCCTCGCCCTGGAGGAGCCCGAGCGGATCCCGCAGGGACGCGCCGCGGATGAAGCCGAACTGGACGTGGTCGACGTCCGAGTAGACGTAGGCGACGGGGGCCCCGTCGGCGAGCCAGCAGCCGTTCCCCCACTTCACGGACTCCACGAGCCCGGGCGCGGCCTCGCGGACGAACTTCCGCAGGGCGACGATGATCGCGCGGTTCCCCGCCGGTTGATCGGCGAGGTAGAGGTCGAAGGTGGCGTAGGGCTTCATCCTCGGCATCGTGATCCTCCTCCGCGCGCGCGGCGGGACCGTCCCGGCCGGCAGGAGGGTAGCACGGGATCGCGGGGCCCCGGGGTCACGGCCCGGCGATTCCCGCCAGCAGCCGCGCCCACGCGTACAGGCCGAGCCCGAACACGCCATGGGTCGCCAGGCTCTTCAGGCGCGCCTGGCCGGGGCGGGGTGTGCGCGAGGACGCGATCCCGAGCCCGAGGGCCGGCTGCAGGACGAGGAAGGGCGCGAGGACGGTGACGATCCCGTAGGCCAGGGCGGGGAGGAGGGTCGGCTCCTCCAGCCACCGGTCCGGTGCGAGGAGGACGAAGCCGAGGGCCAGCGAGGCACCGATGAGGTAGTGGGCGACCCAGCCGGCCGCGCGCTCGAACCTCCGGGGCGGGGCCGCGCCGATGCTCTTGTGCACGAAGGTCCCCGCGGGCATGTGGAGGATCCACCGGCCCAGGAGGCGGAAGTCGAGCGACGGGATGCCGAAGGCGCGCTTCAGGAGGAGCGCCCAGAGGTCGATGGCGAGGGTCGCGCCGAATCCGACGAGGATCGCGGCGGGAAGCCGGTTCGCGGGCAGCAGGGTTCGCCTCCGGGAGTGGACGGGGTCGGGAGGGATTCTAGATCGACCGGCCGGGATCGGGGAGAGCGGAGGGCACGGGCGCCGTCCCCTGGGTGGGCATCCACGACGCCGAATCGCATCGCTGCCGCGACGGGAAGGACGAAGCCGACCTGCGTGGGCGCCGCCGCCTCCCCCCCCCCCTGCCCGGCGGGCGGTGCGGGCGTGGGCGGGGGAGGAAGGAGCGGGGAATTCCCTCCTGCCCTGCCCGCGGGAGGGGAAGATGACCATCAGGGCACCACCATCCGGTTCCGTCGGGATCCCTTCCGAACTTCCGAGGGGAGTTCAGAAAGGAGATCTCGTGAGAGTCCCCCTGGCCTGTTTCCTGGGCACCGCCCTCCTCCTTCCCTGCGGATCCGCCGCCGCGGGGACGCCCGCAGCGACCATCACGGGGGACATGGCGGCGCTGCAGGCGGCCGTGGACTCCGCCTCCCCCGGGGACGTCATCCAGGTGTCCAGTCCCGCCCTCTCCGGGGGCCTCGTCCTCTCCGGCAGGAGCGGTCTCACCATCATCGCGAAGAAGGGGGTCCGGATCGACGCCGGCGGGACCGTCTCCGGACTGACCATCTCGGGCTGCACCGACGTCCGGATCATCGGCTTCACGATCTCCAACGGCCTTCCCCACGGCGCCGACATCTCGGGGGGGAGCGGGGTCGCCATGGAGAAGTGCACCGTCATCGGCGCGGACGACGACGGGATCCTCGCGAAGGACACCGCGCTTCTCGTGCTCCTCAAGTGCGCGGTCATCGATGCAGGCGGCGACGGAATCCAGCTGGATACCGACGGCGCCCGCCTCGAGAAGTGCACCGTGGACTCCTCCGCCGACGACGCCGTGGACGTCGCCGGCGACGGCAACGTCCTGCTGCAGTGCACGGTCCTGGGCGGCCAGGGCGCCGGTGTCATCCTCGACGGCGATGCGAACCGGATCGAGAAGTGCTTCCTCAAGGGCATGGAGGAGGATGCCGTACGGCTCCTCGGGACCGGCGCCACCGTGCTCAAGAACAGGATCTTCCTCAACGGCGACGACGGCGTGGACGCCGGCGGATCGGGGCACAGGATCGAGAAGAACGCGATCACCCGGACCGGCGAGGACGGGATCCTGCTCGACTGCACCGATACCGACGTCATCTCCAACAAGATCGTGCGCCCCGTCGACGACGGCGTCGATGTCGACACCGGCGGCAACCGGTTGACGAGGAACTCCGTTTCCCTGGCCGGCGACGACGGCTTCGATCTCTCCGTCGGAGACAACGCGCTCACGGGGAACAAGGCGTCGAAGAGCTTCGACAAGGACCTCGAGGACACCTCGGACCCCGCGACGAACACCTTCGACGGGAACAAGTTCAAGATCCAGTAGCGGGCCCCCCGGAGCCGCTTCCCCTTCCCGGCTTGCGGTTCGGAGGCGGGCCCGATCGCCGCACGCGCGATGCGCCACGGTGTCCCTCGCCCCGCGGGTGGAGGCCGCCCTGGAGCGGGAGAGGGCGCCCCCGGAGGCGGAGGCGGGGAGGTTCGTCGAGGAGGACCGGGATCGCCCCCTACGCCTTCGCCCCGTCGCCGCCCGCCTTCGCCCTGCGCACCGGCGCCTTCCAGCGCACCTTCGCCCCGTCCCCCCAGAGCATCTCGAGGTCGTAGAACGCCCGCTGCTCCCGGCCGAAGACGTGGATCATGAGCGGGCCGTAGTCCACCACCGCCCAGGCCCCCTGCTCGAGCCCCTCGCGGGAATCGGGGGAGGCCCCCTCCTCGCGGATCGCGCGGATCGCCTCCTCGGCGAGCGCCTTCACGTGGCGCGCGTTGTCCCCCGTCGCCAGCACGAAGAACTCCGTGATGGGGGAGACCTCGGAGACGTCGAGCACCACCACGTCCTCGCCCTTCAGCCCGTCCAGCGCCCGCGCGGCGGCGATGGCGGCGGCGCGGGCGGGGACGGCGCGGCGGGCGCGGCCCTTCGCGGGACGGCCTCCCGCGGCGCGGCTCCTGTCGGTGGGGGTCAGGTCCGTTCCTCCTCGCGTCGTTTCCTCCCGGAGAGGATAGGACCTCCCCCGGGGCGGCCCGTCATTTACCCGGCTCCCCCTCCTCCTCGCGGAGGGCGTCGAGGACCCGCCTCCGGGCGGACGGGTCGGCGGAGAGCGCCGCCTCGACGAGGGCGTCCATCCCCGCGGCGAGCACCTCCGCCGTCGCCCGGGCCTCGGCCGGGGCCGCGGCGGCGAAGGCCCGCAGCGCCCCCTGGGCCCGGCGGACGTCGGCCGCGGCCCCGGGGACCGGGGCGCCGGCGGGGGCCGCCTCCAGCGCCTCCCGGGCCCGCTGGAGGAGCGCGTCGGAGAGCCAGGTCGCGAACTTCCCGGCGTCGGGCTCCTCCCGGTGGCAGCGCTCGAGGATCGCCACCGCCTCGTCCACGGGGTCCCGGCCCCGCCCCTTCCGGAACCGCTCCCGCACCGAGGGCCAGCGCGGCGCCAGCTCCCGCGCCATCCCCCCCGCCCCGAGGTCGCAGAGCGCCGCCACCGCCGTCCGCCAGGGCTCCCGCGCCGCCGCGTCCCCGCCCGGGAGGCGCATCGGGGAGAGGTGGGCGAGCCGCCGGAACCGGAGCCCGTCCACGAGCAGGAGTTCCCCGCCCCAGGTCGTCCCGTCGGGCCCCCACCCCGCCCCGTCGAGGGCCAGCGCCAGGGCGGGATCGGTCCGGCCGTTCTCCGCGAGGCAGGAGAGCGCGTGGGCGTGGTGGTGCTGCACCCCCAGGAGCCGCGCCCCCGCGAAGGGACCCTCGGCGAGCTGGCGCCCGATCCTGCAGGACCCGTAGTCGGGGTGGAGGTCGTGGACGACGAGCCGCGGCCGCACCCCGAGGAGCCGCGCGAGGTGGAGGATCCCCTCCGCGTAGGCCTCCCCCGAGAGGAGGTCGCCGAGGTCCCCCGCGTGGGGCCCGGGGAAGGCCTCGGAGCCCCGCACGATGCAGAAGCAGCCCTTGAGGTCCCCGCCCAGGGCGAGCACCGGCTCCGCCGCCGCCCGCGGCAGCGCGAGGGGGAGCGGGACGAAGCCGCGGGAGCGGCGCAGCAGCCGCGGCCGCCCCTCCCAGAGGAGGACCGAGTCGTCGCAGCGGGCGAGGATCTCCCGGTCGTGGAGGAGGAGGAGATCGGCGAGCCCCGCCAGGCGCTCCCGCGCCTCGCCGTCGGTGCGGGCGATGGGCTCCTCGGAGAGGTTCCCGCTCGTCATGACGAGGACCGGCGGACCCTCCCCGCCCCGGGCCGCGGCGAAGGCCTCGAGCAGGAGGTGCTGGTGGGGGGCCGCCGGCAGCATCACCCCGACGGTCCCGAGGCCCGGCGCCACGGAGGGGGCGAGCGGCGCGTCCGCGCGCCGCCGCAGCAGCACCACGGGCCGGGCGGCGGAGAGGAGGGCCCGCTCCTCCCCGGGGCGGAGGTCGGCCAGCCGGCGCGCCGCCCCGGGGTCGGGGACCATCACCGCGAAGGGCTTCGTCCCCCGGCCCTTGCGGAGGCGCAGCGCCGCCACCGCCTCCTCCCGCGCCGCGTCCGCCGCGAGGTGGAAGCCGCCGATCCCCTTCACGCCGAGGATCCGCCCCGCGGCGAGCGCCGCCCCCGCGGCGCGGAGCGCCTCCTCCCCGGCGGCGGGCGGTCCCTCCCCCCCCTCCAGGCGCAGCGTCGGCCCGCAGCGGGGGCAGGCCACGGGCTCGGCGTGGAAGCGGCGGGAGGCGGGGTCGGCGTACTCCGCGGCGCAGGCGGCGCAGGGCTCGAAGGCGCGCATGGTGGTGCGGGAGCGGTCGTAGGGGACCCCCTCGACGAGGGAGAAGCGGGGGCCGCAGTCGGTGCAGTTGACGAAGGGGTGGCGGTGGCGCCGGTCGGCGGGGTCGGCCATCTCCGCGAGGCAGCGGCCGCAGACCGCCACGTCCGGCGGGACGGCCGTGGCCGCCTCCCCCTCGGGGCCGCTCTCCCGGATGCGGAACCCCTCGAGGCCGGCGGCGGGGAGCCACTCCTCCCCGACCGCGTCCACCTGGGCGAGGGGAGGCGCCTCCTCCCGGAGCGCCCGCAGGAGGGAGCGCACCTCCTCCTCCGGCCCCTCCGCCTCCACCACCACGCCGCCGGCGGTGTTGCGCACCGAGCCGGCGAGCCCCCGGGCCTTCGCCTCCCTGTACACGAAGGGGCGGAAGCCGACCCCCTGGACGAGGCCGCGCACGAGGGCCCGCAGGCGGACCGCGGGGGGCGCGGAGGCCATCAGCAGATCCTCGGGAGCGGGTCCGCGGCCAGCGTGTCGTAGGCGCGGCGGCCCCCGTAGAGGGTGACGAGGGAGACCGGCGCGACGCGCAGGGGCACCACGGTCCCGACGGCCGCCGCCCCCTCCCCCCCCGGCACGCCGCGGAGCGCCCGCACCGCGTCCCCCTCCTGCTCCGGCGGGACGATGGCGACGATCCTCCCCTCGCAGGCGAGGTAGAGCGGGTCCACGCCGAGGAGGGAGCACACCGCCCGCACGGAATCCCTCACCGGGATCCGGTCCTCCCGCACCTCCGCCGTGAGCGCCGCCTCCCGGCCCGCCTCGGCGAGCACCGTGGCGAGGCCGCCGCGGGTCGGGTCGCGCAGGAAGCGGGGGCGGACGCCGGCGGCGTAGAGCGCGTCCACGAGGCCCGCGACCGGGGCGCCGTCGCTGCGGAGCGAGCCCGCCGCGTCGAGGCCCATGCGGGCGGCGAGGATCACGGCCCCGTGGTCCCCGAGGGGCCCGCTCACGATCACCGCGTCCCCGGGGCGGATCGACCGGGCCCCCGGGGGCGGCTCCGCCCGCAGGCGCCCGATGCCGGCCGTCGTGACGAAGACCCCGTCCCCGTGGCCGCGCTCCACGACCTTGGTGTCCCCGCAGACGACCTCCACCCCCGCGGCGGCGGCGGCCGCGGCCATGGAATCGGCGATGCGGCGGAGGTCGGCCAGCGGGAACCCCTCCTCGAGGATGAAGGCCGCCGACAGGTGCAGCGGCACCGCCCCCGCGACGGCGAGGTCGTTCACCGTCCCGTTCACGCAGAGGGACCCGATGTCCCCCCCCGGGAAGAAGAGCGGGGAGACGACGAAGGCGTCGGTGGTGAAGGCGAGGGGCCCGGCGGGATCCGGGAGGTGGGCGGCGTCGGAGAGGGCGTCGAGCGCCGGGTTCGAGAGGCGGCCGAGGAAGACCTCGCGCACGAGGCGGTCCGTGAGCCGGCCGCCGCTCCCGTGGCCGAGGAGGACCCGGTCCGGCGGCTCCGGCGTCATCGGGCCGCCCCCGTCCGGAAGCGGGCGTGGCAGGTCCCCTCGAAGGCGACCATGCAGGCCCCCCGCGGGGATTCCGGCGTGCAGGCGGCGCCGAAGAGGGCGCACTCCTCGGGCTCCGCGGCGCCGAGCAGCACCTCCCCGCAGCGGCAGCCGGGGACGAGGTCCCCCACGGCGGGATCCTCCGCGATCCCGTGGCGGGTCCGCGCCTCGAGCGCGGCGAAGCGGCCGCGGAGCGCGAGGCCGGAGAGGGGGATCCGGCCGAGCCCCCGCCAGTCTGCGTCCACCGGCTCGAAGACCTCCGCCAGGGCGCGGCGCGCCTCGGGGTTGCCGCGGCGCCGGACGACCCGGCGGTAGGCGTTGCCCACGCGCTCCCGCGAGGGCTCCCCGCGCAGGCGCCGGAGGATCCAGGCGAGGGCCAGCAGGATCTCCGCCGGCTCGAACCCGGCCGCCGCCATGGGCACGGGGCGGCGGCGGTGGAGGGCCTCGTACTCCCCGAGGCCGGTCACCGCGAGCACGTGGCCCGGGAGGACGAGGCCGTCGGGGGCGGGCCCCCCGGGGGCGAGGAGCGCCTCCAGGGCCGGGGGCACGAGCCGGTGGGAGGAGAGGATCGAGAGGTTGGCGGGGAGCCCCCGGCGCACCGCCGCGGCCGTGGTGCAGGCGGTCGTCTCGAAGCCGACGGCGTGGAAGGCGAAGGGGCGGCCGGGCTCCGCCGCCGCCAGGGCCGCGGCCTCCTCGATCCCGCCCACGACCCGGCAGTCCCCGCCCCGCGCGCGGGCCTCCTCCAGGGAGAGGCGCGAGGGGACGCGGAGGACGTCGCCGAAGGCGGCCACCACGACGCCGCGGTCCGCGGCGAGGCGGGCCGCGCAGTCGATCTCCGCCGCGGGGCAGACGCAGACCGGGCAGCCGGGCCCCGCCGTCACCCGCAGCCAGGGCGGCAGGAGGTCGCGCAGCCCCGCGGCCCCGATGGCGTGCTCGTGGGTCCCGCAGACGTGCATCACCCGCACCGGCCGCCCCGGGTCGAGGCGGGCGAGTTCCGCGGCGAGTCCGCGCACCGCCTCCGGGGCGCGGAAGGGGAGCGAGGGGTCGGGGGAGGGGAACCTCACCGGGGCTCCTCCCTCCCGATCTCCCCCACCTCCCGCAGGGCCGCCAGGGTCTCCTCCGCGGCCGCGGGGTCGAGGACCTGGAGCGCGTAGCCGGCGTGGACGAGGACCCAGTCCCCGGGCCGCGCCGCGGGGACGAGGTCGAGGCGGACGGGCCGGCGCACCCCGGCGAGCTCCCCCTCCCCCGCCCCGTCCCGGGACTCGAGGACCCGCATGGGGATGCCGAGGCACACGGTCAGGCCCCCCGGCGGCGGGCGAGGATGCGATCCTCGACCCAGCGGTACCAGGCCTCCATCCCCTCCCCCGTGCGGGCCGAGGTCCGGAAGACCTCGACCGAGGGGTTGAGGGCGCGCACGTCGCGCAGCGCCGCCTCCTCGTCGAAGTCCACGTGGGGGAGGAGGTCGATCTTGTTCAGGAGGAGGGCGCGGGACTCCGTGAACATGAGGGGGTACTTGGCGGGCTTGTCGTGGCCCTCGGCGACGGAGAGGATCATGGCCCGCTCCGTCTCGCCGACGTCGAACTCCGCCGGGCAGACGAGGTTCCCGACGTTCTCGACGACGACCGCCTCGAGGTCGAAGCCGCCGATCTCCCGGAGGGCGCGCTCCACCTGGTCGGCCTCGAGGTGGCAGGCCCCGTGGGTGTTGATCTGGGCCACCGGGACCCCCGCCGTGGCGAGCCGCTCGGCGTCCCGGCTCGTCTCGAGGTCCCCCGCCACGGCCCCGACGCGGAAGCGCCGCTTCAGGCGCTCCAGGGTCCGCACGAGGAGCGTCGTCTTCCCCGCGCCCGCGCCGCTCATGAGGTTGAGCATCCACACCCCCCGCTCCGCGAGGCGGGCGCGCAGGGCGGCCGCGGCGCGGTCGTTGGGGTCGAGGAGGTCCTTCCCGACGGGGATCTCGGTCACCGCTCGCTCCCTCCCCCCGGCGGATCGCCGGGAGCGTCCACGTCGATGCTCTCGATGAAGGTCTCGCGCCCCTCCACGACCTCCCCCCCGGTGGCGCCGCAGGAGGGGCAGGGGTCGAAGGGGAGCCCCGGCCGGAGGATCCCGCAGGCCCCGCAGAGGACCCGGACCGGGACGCGGACGAAGTGGAGTTCGCACTCCCCGGCCGGCGTGGAACGGGCGACGAACTCGAAGGCGCCCCGCAGGGTCTCCGGCTCGATGCAGGAGAGGGCGCCGATGCGCAGGCGGGCCCGCAGCACGCGGCGGGCGCGGGCGGCGCCCGCGGACTGGAGCATGACCCGGAGCATCTGTTCGGCGAGGGCCAGCTCGTGCATCGCTCGCTTCCCGCCCCTCCGGGGCCGGCGACCGGTCGGGGCCCGCGGGGAGGGATGCAAACGCGGGGCCGGGACCGTTGCGCCGCGGCGGCCCCGATGGCGCGGGAATCTCCCCCTCCCCGGGAATCCCCCCCGGTGACGGGGGTCAAGGGGAGGGAGGGGACGCTCCCGGCGGGCGGTCCTGCGGGATGAGGGATCTCCCTCGGGCCCTCCCGGATCCGCCCACCCCGCCGGGAGAGCCCCCCACGGTTCCGATGGCCCCTCCCTCCTTCCCTCCCCTCACCCCCCACCCCGTTCCTCCGCTCCGCCCCGCCCCCCGCTACCATGTCCCCCATGCGACTGCGCTCCCTCCCGCTTCCCCTCGTCCTTCTCCTCCTCGCGGCCGGGTGCGGTTCCCCGCCCCAGGAGCCCCTCCCGGAAGGAGGCCCCCCCGTGCCCCCCCCGCAGGCCCCGCGGACCCCCGCCGAGCAGCCCGATCCCTCCGCCGGCCTCCCCCGGACCGAGGAGGAGTGGCGGAAGGTCCTCACGCCGGAGCAGTACCGGGTGCTCCGGGAGAAGGGGACGGAGCGGGCCTTCACCGGGGCCTACTGGGACACGAAGACGGCGGGGACCTACCGCTGCGCCGGGTGCCGGGCGGTGCTCTTCACCTCCGACACGAAGTTCGATTCCGGCTGCGGGTGGCCCTCCTTCTACGCGGCGCTGGACAAGGCGGCCGTGAAGGAGACCGTGGACCGCAGCCACGGCATGGTGCGGACCGAGGTGACCTGCGCCCGCTGCGGCGGCCACCTCGGCCACGTCTTCGACGACGGGCCGGAGCCCACGGGCCTGCGGTACTGCATCAACTCCGTCTCCATCGAGCTGGACCCGGGGAAACCGGCGAAGTAAAGTATCATTTCTGTATACATTCGGCGGGCCGGCGCCCGCCCCGAGGAGGCCCCCGTGAAGAACGTCGTCTTCCTGCGCCCCTTCAAGGTCCCGGCCGACCGCGAGAAGGAGTTCCTCGCCGCCTGGACCGCCTTCGTCACCCACGCCTCGAAGCACGACGGGTTCGTGAAGGCCGAGGTCCTCCGCAGCCTCGACGACGATTCCCCCTGGAGCCACGTGACCCAGATCGAGGTCGCCTCCTACGCGAAGCTCACGGAGGCCCTGGCCGACCCGGAGCTCCTCCGCCTCCGCAACGCCGTCCCCTACGGGCAGAGGGCCGGGACCTTCGAGCCCGTGGAGTTCTAGGAGCCCTCCCGGGGGCCGGGCGGCGGCGGCGGGGAGGGCGCCCGCCTCACCGCTTCCCCCCCCTCGGGAGCGGCGGCGCCCGCAGGGGGAGCGGTGCGAGGCGGGTCCTCTCCTGCTCGGTGAAGTCCCTCGGGACGCGGCGGCGCGCGACCTCGAGCAGCCCGTCCTCGTCGAGGGCGAAGAGGCGGACCGTCCCGTCGAGGGAGGCGACGGCCGCGACGGTGCCCTGCTCCTCCAGCGCCGCCGAGGCCACGACCCCCGTCCCCTCGAGCGTCGCCACGCGCTCGAAGGGCCCCCCTTCCCCGTCGATCCTCCAGACGCGGCACCGGCCGTCCCCGGAATCGGTGAGGACGAGGAAGGAGCCGCCCCGGAGCGCCTTCGCGGTCCTCACGCCCCCCTCGGGGAGCCGGCGCCAGGCCTTCCACAGCCGCCGCCCCCTCGAATCGTGGAGGGCGTAGGTCCCGTCCGCCCCGACGGCGAGGAACCGGCGGTCCCCCTGGTTCCAGGTGCGCGACCAGGCCACCGCCGCGACCGGGGAACCGGGCCCGGGCAGCGCGGTGTGGGCCGGCCCCTTGGGGCCCAAGGGGTTCCAGTGGTGGATCGTGCCGTCCGCGGCGCCCGCGAGGACGAAACAGGTGCCCTCGGCGATGTCGAGGGAGAGGACGGGCCGCGCGCACCCGGGGAGGGCGACCTCCGAGCCGGGGGCCTTCCCCCTTCTCGCGGTCGATCCCTCGTTGAACCGGACCCGGCCGTCCTCGTACCCGACGGCGGAGGTCCCGTCCGCGGCCAGGGCCAGCGCACCGACCGCCGATCCGCCTCCTCCACCGGCGGCCTCCAACGCCCACGCCCTTCCCGTGAAGGTGCGCACCTCCCCGTCCTCCTTCCCCGCCGCCACGGTCCCCGCCCCCACGCCGCCGACCGCCAGGGCCGTCACGCCGTTCTCGCCGAGAGGTCGGGTGATTTCCGTGGCGGCGGTCCCGGCCCGCAGGAGGACCAGCTGGGACGGGAAGCCGCCGCCCGCCGCCGGGAGGGCGGCCCAGCAGCCAGCGTTCGCCCCCCGGACCGCGGGCGCGAGCGCCACCTTCACCTCCCCCGGCGGCCCCCGCCGCAGCCCGAGTTCCGTCGCCTCACGCCGCCAGGTCCGCACCGAGCCGTCGGCGAAGGAGGCGTGGACGACCTCCCCGTCCCGGCCGAAGGCGGCGCCGACCGCCGCCCCCGCGGCGGCGGAGAACCGGTCCACCTCGAGCCCCTCCTGCCGCAGGAGCCGCACCGTCCCGTCCCCGCAGGCCGCCAGCAGGAGGCCCGACACCGGCGCGAAGTCCACCGCCGCCACGGGCCCGGCCCCGAGGTCGAGGTCGAGGACCGCCCGCCCGTCCCCGTCGAAGATCCGCACCCGCCCGTCGCGGCAGCCCGTCGCGATCCGCCCGCCGGGCAGCGCCGCCGCGCCCGTCGGCTCCGCCCCGTGGGGAAGGACGAGGAGCGGGTCCCCCGCCGCCGTCCAGGTCCGCGCCGTCCCGTCGGCCGAGAGCGTGAGGAGCCGCCCCTCCGGCAGGAGCCCCGGCAGGATCCGCGTCACCGGCCCCCCGTGGCCGCTGAGGACTGCGGCCCCCCTCCCGTCGCGATCCCAGATCCGCGCCGTCCCGTCGGCCGAGGCCGTGAGGAGCCGCCCGCCCGCCCGGGCGAAGGCGGCGTCGAGCACCGGGCCGCCGTGGCCGCGGCACTCCGCCCTGAGGTTCCCCGCGAGGTCGGTGAACCGCGCGGTCCCGTCGTCGGAGGCCGTGAGGAGCCGGTTGCCCCCCGGGTCGAGGGCCGCGGCGTTCACCGGCGCGCCGTGGGACGCGACGACCAGCGCCGTCTTCCCGTCCTCGCTCCAGATCCGCGCCGTCCCGTCCTCCGAGGCCGAGGCGTAGAGCGTCTCCCACGGCCCGGCCCGCACCGCCCGCACCGGCCCGTCGTGGCCGGTGCCGAGCGTCGTCGGGCGCCCCTCCCCGTCGAGGATCCGCACCGTCCCGTCCCCCCCGCCGATCGCCGCCCCGCCGGACCCGCTCCCCGCGGGGACCACCGCCCCCGCGGGCCTCCCCGTGGGCCGCGAGCGCCCGACCTCCCGGTCGTCGCGCAGCGCCTCCCGCAGGCGGTCGGCGGCCCGCCGGCGGAAGGCGAGCGCGTCGGGGTGGTCGCGCCACTCCCCGGAGCGGGCCCGGAGGATCGCCTCCCGCGCGAGGAGGATGGCGAGGTCGGGGTCGGCGCTCCCGTGGTCCCTCGAGGCGGCGAGGAAGGGCTCCAGCGCCCGGGCCGCCCGGGCCCACCCCTCGGTCTCCGCGGCGGCCTCGAGCCGGCGGCGGTCCTGCTCCGCGCGGACCCGCAGGGTCTCCACCTGCCGCTCCAGGTCCTCCACGGGGAGCCTCCCCGCCCAGATCAGGAGCCCCGCCTCGGCCACCAGGGCGGCCATGAGCCCCGAGAAGACGACCACCGGGTGGCGCACCGGCCAGCGGACGAGCCGCGCGGGGAGGCGCTCCTTCCGCACCGGGATCCGCTTCCCCTCCAGGAACCGCCGGAGGTCGGCGGCGAACTCGACGGCGGACCGGTAGCGCGGCCCCCGGTCCCGGGCCATGGCGTTGGAGACGATCCTCGCGAGCCCCTGCGGCACCCGCGGGTTCCACCTCCGGATCGGCACCGGGTCCGCGGACCGGATCCGCCAGGCGAGCCCCTCGGCGGTGGCCTCGTCGTAGGGAGGGCGCAGCGCGAGGCACTGGTAGAGGAGGGCGCCGAGGGAGTAGACGTCCGCCCGCGGCTCGAGGAGCTCCGTCGGGTCCAGCGCCTCGGGCGCGCTCCAGGGGGTGGCCCGCACCGGCGCCCGGTCGAGGGAGAGCTCCCCGAGCATCCCCGCGCCGGGGAGGCCGAGGTCCCGCACCCGCGCCGCGCCGTCCTCCCCGAGGAGGATCCGCCCCGGCTCCAGGCGCCCGTGCACGAGGCCCGCGGCGTGGATCCCCGCGAGCCCGAGGGCGAGCCGCTCGAAGAAGGAGGCGGCGCGGGCGAAGGGGTCGCCTCCCTCCCCCGGGAGCGGCGCCGCGCCCTCCGGCGGCGGGGAGGCCCGCGCCGCCTCCAGGATCGAGGCCAGGGTCCGCCCCTCGGGCGGCGCCGAGGCGAGCCAGAGCTCCCCTCCCGATTCCCCCCCCTCGAGGACCCGCACCGCCGCCGGGAGGTCGAGGGACGCGGCCCGCGCCGCGTCCCGCAGGAACCGGGAGTGGAGGAGGTTGCTCCGGGCGAGGCCCGCGGGGAGGATCCGCAGCTCCACGGCGGCGCCGGTGCGCCCGTCCACCGCGGACCAGAGCGTGCCGACCTCGTCCCTCCCCCGCTCCTCGAGGAGGCGGAAGGGGCCGACGACGCGCGGATCGGGGGCCCCGTTCACGGCTCCTCCCTCCAGGCCGCCACCCGCGGCCCCCCGGGCCCGAGACGCAGCACCGCGACCAGGGTGCGCCGCGCCGCCGTGGCCTCCGTCCCGAGGCCGGGGTCGAAGCCGCGGGCGCGGAGGGTGCGCACCGAGGGATCCCCCTCCGGCGTCCCGACCTCGACCTCGCCGCGGCTCTCCCCGAGGGCCACCGCCCCCCCGCGCCACCCGGGGTCGGCGGCCAGGGCGACCCGCGCCCTCTCCAGGGCCCCCTGCGCCGCCCAGAAGGCCCGCTCCGAGGCCCGGGACCGGACCCGCTCCCGGGCGAGGACCTGCATCCGCCCCATGGCCGAGGCGAACACGGTGGAGGCGACGAGGACGAGGGCGAGGAGGAGGAGCAGGGTGAACCCCCTCTCCCCGCGGGCGGAGGGGCGCCTCATCGCCCCCCCTCCTCGATGCGCGTCGCCGCCGCCGCCGCCGCGGACCAGGCGGGGACGAGCCCCCCCTCCCGCTCCGCGGCCCGGATCCGCACCGTCGCGAGGCGCCCCCGGACCTCCACCGAGAACCCCGCGAGGTTCCGCCCGAGCGCGAGGTCCCGCCCCCCCGCGTTGCGGAGGATCCGCCCCCCGGCGAGGCGCCAGGAGATCCACTCCTCCCCCGCGCGCGCCCGCAGGAACCCCTCCTCCACCTTCTCGAAGTCCGTCACGCGGCGGAGGTCCCGCTGGAGGGAATCGAGCGCGGCGGCGGCGGCGGCGGCGTCCGCCGCCTGCTCCGCCGCCGCCCGGTCGGTGCGGATCGCGCCGAGGGTGACGGTCCCGAGGGCCGCCGCGCCGGCGGCGAGGACGAGGACCGCCGCCGAGAGTTCGACGAGGCTCATCCCGGATTCGGTCCCCCTCACCGCGCCCCTCCCGCGAGCAGCGTCGCCAGGCGCGATTCCCCCCGCCCGCCGCCGGGGAGGGGCCAGGCGATCCGCACCTCGACCTCGAAGAGCCCCGGCTCCACCTCCCGCACGCGCTCCTCCCCCTCGGCCGCCTCGAGCAGGGAGCCGGGCCCGCCCGCGGCGGGGAGGGGGCGGACGCGGGGGAGGAGCGCG
>JAKLKS010000085.1 GCA_023150535.1 Planctomycetota bacterium | reverse complement strand
CCTGCGCCCCCTCGTCCCCGAGGCGGCGCGGCGGGCGATCCGCGTCCTCGTCCCCCGCCCCCCGCGGGGGGCCCCCTGGGTCCACCCGGAGTTCCGCCGGAGGGTGGACCTGGACGGGAGGCGGCGGCGGCGCTTCGACCCCGGTCCCGGGGTCCCGCACCCCTCCCGGGCCCTGCTCCTGCGGGCGGTCTCGGGGTGGTGGCAGGAGGCCTGGGAGTACAACGATCGCATCTCCTCCAGGGCGGGGGTGGAGATGCGCCACCCCTTCCAGGACCTGCGCCTGATCCGGCTCTGCCTCGGGCTCCCCCCGGAGAGCCTCTGGGACGGGGTCCGGACCAAGGCGGTCCTCCGGGAGGCCCTGCGGGGGCGGGTCCCCGAGGACCTGCGCCTGCGGGACGCCAAGCCCCACGCGACCGCCCTGGAGGTGCGCCTCCTCGGTGCGATGGCGCGGCGGGACGGGACGGGGTTCCGTCGGCTCGAGGCCCGGGGATGGGTGGACGCCCCGGTCCTCGGCGCCATGGCCCGGCGCCTGCGCGAGGGGGCCTGCGAGGGGTCGGACCGGGGGATGGAGGAGGCGCTGGTGGTGGGGAAAGCGCTTGCCCTGGAGTCGTGGTTGGGTAGCATGGGGCCGGACGGTCCCCCCCCCGAGGGGGGATGGGAGGGAGAGGAGGCCTGAATCCGGTGCCTTCCTTTCCGCCTGTGATTGTCGCGTGCGGGAGTCGCCGGGCGGGTCCCGGCGCCTTCGAGGAGAAGAGGACGGCCGGGATCGCAGGGACCGGCGAGAGGGGCAGGAGCGATGCGGAGCGATCGGACGAGGAGCGACGACGCAGGGCCCGACGGGAGCCGGACCGCGCAGGGAGAGCCCGCGCGGGCCCGCTACGGCACCCCGGCCCTGCGGGAGTACGGCGCCGTCGCCCGGCGCACGATGAACTCCTCCCTCGCGGGGATGTTCGACTCGGTGAACCCGGCCACGATGCTGATGGTGTGACGGTCTCCGGAGGTCCCGGGTCCCCCGGAGCCCCCCGGAACGGCTCCCCCGAGAGGGACCTCCTCTGGCTCTCCCTCCGCCCCGACCGGGCGGACCCCCTCCTCGATCGCGCCCGCGCCCTCGCCGCCGCCACCGACGGCGCCGTCCTCCTCGAGGCGGCCCGCAACGAGGGCCTCTCCCCCCTCCTCGGGGACCTCCTCGCCGCCGCCGGCGATCCCGTCCCCTCCCTCGCCGCGCCGCTGGCCGCCGATCGCCTCCGGGCCGCCGCCGTGGCGCTGCGCTCCGAGGAGCGATTCCGCCGGGCCCTGGACGCCCTGGAGGCGGCGGGCGTCCGGCCCCTCCCCCTCAAGGGGCCGGTCCTGGCGGCCCTCCTCTACGACCCGCCGCTGCTGCGGGACTACGAGGACCTCGACCTCCTCGTCCGGGAGGAGGAGGCGGGGCGCGCGCGGGAGGCGCTCGCCGCCCTGGGGTGGCGGGACGCCCTCGCCGGGGACCCCTTCGACGAGGCGACCCACCGGGCCGAGGGGTTCGTGACGCTGCGCGCCGCGGAACCCCCGGACCTCGACCTCCACTGGCGGATGGAGAAGCCGAACTTCCCCTTCCCGGTGGACGCGGAGGCCTGGCGGCGGGGGGCGGTCCCCCTCCGGGTCGCGGGCCGGGAGGTCCCCTCGCTGCGCCCCGGGCACCTCCTCCACTACCTCTGCGTCCACGGGAGCAAGGACCTCTGGCGGCGCCGGCTGTGGGTGGGGGACGTGGCCCGGGCCCTCCACCGCTTCCCCGGGGTGGACGGGGCGGAGGTGGAGTCCCTCGCCCGCGGCACGGGGACCCTCGGCTTCCTCGCCTTCGGGCTCCGCCTCGCCTCCCGCCTGCTCGAGGCCCCGCTCCCCGGCGGCCCCCTCCGGGCGCTCGCGGAGGAGCCCGGGGCCGCCCGCGCCATGGAGGCCTGGCTCTCGGTCCCCTTCCTGGCGCCCGAGGCCCCCCTCGAGGACCACCGGCGCTTCCGCTTCGTCCGCTCCCTGCGGGAGAGGCGCGGCCACCGCCTCCGCATGCTGGCGGGGAACGTCCTCACCCCGCGCCGCACGGACTACGACGCCCTGCCGCTCCCGCCCTGGGCCTTCCCCGCCTACCGCGTGCTCCGGCCGCTGCGCCTCGCCTGGAAGTACGCCCGCCCGCGGGCCGGGGGCGCCCCGTGAGGGGCGGGGGCGCCGCCCCTCCCTGGGAGCCGGGCCTCCGCGGGCTCCTGCGCTTCGCCCGCCTCGAGGTCGGGCGCCCCGCTGCGACCCTGGCCTCCCTCACCCTCGCCATGGCCTGCCTGGAGGGGGTGGAGCTCCTGCTCCTCGTCCCCCTCCTGCGGCTCGCGGGGCTCGACCTCGGCGGGGGCGGGCTCGACCCCCTGGCGGAGTCCGTGGGCGGCCTCCTGCGGGCCTTCGGGCTGGAGCCCACCCTCGGCGCGGTGCTCGCCGTCTTCGCCGCGGCGGGGATCGGCGTCGCGCTCCTGGGCTCGGTCCACGCCTCCGCCTCGGCGCGCCTGCAGGCCGGGGCGACGGCGCGCATCCGCAAGCGCCTCTACGCGGCCGTCTCCCGGGCCCGCTGGACCTTCCTCGCGCGCCGCCGGTCCTCGGACCTCGCCCTGGCCCTCACCGCGGAGGCGGACCGCGTCGCCTCGGCCCTCCACTTCGCCGTGGAGATCGGGACGGGAGCGGTGGTGGCGGCGGTCTACCTCGCCATGGCGCTGCGGGTCTCGCCGGCGCTGACGGCCGCGACGGCGGCCTGCGCCGCGTTCCTCCTCCTGGCCGCCCGCCGGCGGCTCCTCGCCGCGCGCGAGGGGGGGGAGGAGATCTCCCTGGCCCTGGCGGCCTGGTACGGGGAGATGACGGAGCACCTCTCCTCGCTCCGCCTCCACCGGGCCTTCGGCAACGCCGACCGGGCCGAGGAGCGGTTCGACGTCCTCGTGGACCGGGTCGCCGCCGGAGGCAGCGGGCTCTCGGAGACCCACGCGGGGACGCGCTTCCGGAACGAGGCGGTGACCACGGCGGCCCTGGCGGTCCTCGTCTGGGTCGCCGTGGAGGTCTTCTCCCTCGGCGCGGGCTCCCTGGTGCTGCTCCTCTTCCTCTACGGGAGGCTCATGCGGCGGGCGGGGGGGCTCCAGCAGCAGGTCCAGTACATGGCGGGGGAGCTGCCCGCCTGGGACGCGGTGGCGCGCCTGGAGGCGGAGTGCCGGGCGGAGGGGGAGGAGCGGGGGCCGCCCCCCGGGGCGCCGCTGGTCCTGCGGGAGGGGATGCGGTTCGAGGGGGTCTCCTTCCGGTGGCGGGAGGAGGGGCCGGCGGCGCTGGAGGGGGTGACGCTGGAGATCCCCGCGGCCCGGACGACGGCGGTGGTGGGGGTCTCGGGGGCGGGGAAGTCCACGCTGGTGGACCTCGCCACGGGGCTCCTCCGGCCCTCGGCGGGGAGGGTCCTCGTGGACGGGGCGGAGCTCGACCCGGCCCGGCGGGCGGCCTGGCAGGCGGGCATCGGGGCGGTCCCGCAGGACCCCTTCCTCTTCCACGACACGGTGCGCGCCAACCTCCTCTGGGCGGCGCCCGGGGCGCCGGAGGCCGACCTCGAGGAGGCGCTGCGGGCGGCGGACGCGCTCGACCTCGTGCGGTCGCTCCCGGGGGGGCTCGACGCGGTGCTGGGGGACCGGGGGTCGACGCTCTCCGGCGGGGAGCGGCAGCGGATCGCGCTGGCGCGGGCCCTGGTCCGGCGGCCCTCGCTGCTCGTCCTCGACGAGGCCACGAGCAGCCTGGACTCGGAGAGCGAGGAGCGGATCCGCGCCGCGCTGGCCGCGCTGCACGGCCGGGCGACCCTCCTCGTGGTGGCCCACCGCCTCTCCACGGTGCGCGGGGCGGACGCCGTCCACGTCCTCGAGGGGGGGCGCCTGGTGGAATCGGGGTCCTTCGAGGCGCTCCTGGCGCGGCCCGGGGGGAGGCTCCGGGCGCTGGCGGCGGCCCAGGGGATCCTCCCCCCGGGCGCGGGGCCGTGACCGGGGGGCTCCCCGTCCGTTGACCCGCCGCTCGCCGGGCGGATAGTCTCTCCCCGTCGAAGGCACGGGGTCCACGGGCATGGGCGCCTCCCCGCCTCTCCTCCACCTCCTCCTCGCGGCCGGGGACGGCCCCGCCGCGGCGGCCGCCGCCGCCCCCGTCCCGGACCTGGGGGATCCCTTCAAGGAGCTGGCCCAGCGCGGGGCCATCGCCATGCTCATCGGCCTCCTCGTGGGGGCGGAGAGGCAGTACTCCCACACGGAGAAGGAGCAGCTGTTCGCCGGCGTGCGGACCTTCCCCCTCATCGGGCTGCTGGGGTTCCTCGCCGCCTTCCTCGCCGAGGGGCGGGACCCGCTCATCTTCGCCGGGGTCTCGCTCACCTTCGGCGGCCTGGTGCTCGCCTCCTACGTCCTCACCTCTCTCGGGGAGGACAAGGGGGCGACGACGGAGATCGCGGGGCTCACGGTCTACTTCCTCGGGGCCCTCTGCTTCTGGGGGCAGGAGGACTTCGCCTCCTCGGCGGCCGTGGCGGCCACGGTGCTCCTGTCCATGCGCGAGGCCATGCACGGCTTCGTGGAGCGCCTGGACCGGGACGACGTCTTCGCGGCGCTGAAGCTCGCCGTCGTGACCCTCATCGTGCTCCCGCTCCTTCCGCGGCTGGACTACGGCCCCTACAGGGCCTTCAACCCCCACAAGATCTGGACCTACGTGGTCCTCATCGCCTCCATCTCCTTCGCCGGCTACGTGTCGGTGAAGGCCCTGGGCGCGAGGAAGGGGATCGGGATCACCGGACTCTTCGGCGGCCTCGCCTCGAGCACGGCCGTGGCGCTCGCCTTCTCGAGGAAGAGCCGCGAGGAGCCGCGCCTCTCCCGCCCCTTCGCCGGGGCCATCGTCATCGCCTCGACCATCATGTTCCCCCGGGTGCTCGTCGTGGCGGCGGTGGCCTGCCCGCCGCTGCTCGGCCTCCTCTGGAAGCCCGTGGCCCTGCTCACCCTGGCGGGCGTCGCCGCGAGCCTCCTCCTCCAGTTCGGCCCGGAGAAGGGGGAGGGGCACTCCGAGGGGGTCGCCCTCAGGAACCCCTTCGAGCTCGCCTCGGCGGTGAAGTTCGGGGTCGTCCTCGCGGTCATCGGGTTCGTCAGCAGGGCGTCCTACGCGCTCTTCGGGGAGGGCGGGTTCCTCCTGGCGAGCGGCCTCATGGGGATGGCCGACGCGGACGGCCTCGCCGCCCAGGCGGCCTCCCAGGGGAAGGGCCTGCTCGAGGCCGCGGGGGGGGACGCCGCGCAGGTCCCCTTCCTGAGCACCGCCGCCGCCGGCATCGTCCTCGCCATGGCGGCCAACACCGTGGTGAAGGGGGCCCTGACCCTGACCATGGGGGCCCCGGAGCTGCGCCGCTGGACGCTCCCCGCCTTCGGGGCGCTGGCCGCCATCGCCGTCGGCGCGGCGGTCTGGATCCTGGCCTAGCCTCCGGCCCGCCCCGGAACCGGGCGTGACCGCGCCCCCCGCAATTCCCGACAAGAACGATGGTGTTTCCGGTATCAATCATCATCGATCCGATGGTATTTGACCGTCCCCTGCATGCGGAGGCGCCCCGTGCGCGCGATCCACCACCTCCCCCTCCTCGCCCTCCTCGCCCTCGCCGCCTCCTGCGGCGGGGACACCCCCTCCCCCGGGGCGGGCGCCCCCTCCCCCGGGCCGGCCCCCGCCGCCGCCCCGGTCGTCCTCCGCGTCGGCCACTTCCCCAACGTGACCCACGTCCAGGGGCTCGTCGCCCACGCCCTCACCCGGCAGGGGAAGGGGTGGTTCGAGGAGCGCCTCGGGCCGGGCGCGAGGGTGGAGTGGTTCGTCTACAACGCCGGCCCCTCGGCCATGGAGGCCCTGCTGGCGGGGAGCATCGACCTCACCTACGTGGGGCCCAACCCCGCCATCAACGCCCACGCCCGCAGCGCCGGCGCCGAGGTCCGCGTGCTGGCGGGGGCGGCGCGGGGCGGGGCGGCCCTCGTCGTGGCGGGGGACGGCCGCATCGCGAAGCGGGAGGACTTCCGCGGCCGCCGCGTGGCCACCCCCCAGCTCGGGAACACCCAGGACGTCGCCTGCCGCGCCTGGCTCCTCGACCACGGGTTCCGGGTCACGCCCTCGGGAGGGGACGTCCAGGTGATCCCCACCGCCAACCCCGACATGATCACCCTCCTGCAGTCGGGGGGCGTGGACGCCGCCTGGACCGTGGAGCCCTGGGTCTCCCGCCTCGTGGCGGAGGCGGGGGCGAAGGTCCTCCTCGAGGAGGAGGGCTCCCTCACGACGATCCTGACCTGCTCCGCGGCCTTCCTCGCCCGGGACCCCGCGTCGGCCCGGCGCTTCGCGCAGGCCCACGGGGAGCTCACGGCCTGGGTCCGCGACCACCCCGCGGAGGCGAAGGCCCTGGTGCTGGCGGAGTTGAAGGCGGAGACCGGCCGCCCCATGCCCGCCGACCTCCTCGACCGGTGCTGGCCGCGCCTGCGGTTCGACGTCGAACTGGCGCGGGGGGACTTCGACGCCTTCGCCGCCGCCGCCGTCCGCGCCGGGACCGCCCCGGAGGCGCCCGACCTCTCCCGCCTCGTGCAGGTCCTCCGCTGAGCGACCCCCTCCCCCGGCCGGAGGACGCCGCCCCCGCGAAGCTGGTCCTCCGGGAGGTGAGCAAGTCCTTCCCCTCGGACAAGGGCCCGGTCCTCGCCCTCGACCGGGTCTCCCTGGAGGTCGCCGAGGGGGAGTTCGTCTGCCTCGTGGGGCCGAGCGGCTGCGGGAAGACGACGCTGCTCAACATCGTGGCCGGCCTCGACCGCCCCGACGCGGGGGAGGTCCTCGCCGACGGCGGGCCGGTGCGGGGCCCCGGCGCCGACCGGATGGTGATGTTCCAGGAATCCGCCCTCTTCCCCTGGCTCGACGCCATGGGGAACGTGGAGTTCGGCCTCGGCCTCAAGCCGGGCCTCGACCGCCGGACCCGGCGGGACTACGCCCACTACTACCTCCGCATGGTGGGGCTGGAGCGGTTCCGCCACGCGGCGGTCCACGAGCTCTCCGGGGGGATGAAGCAGCGGGTCGCGCTGGCCCGGGCGCTCGCGCCGGAGCCCCGGGTCCTGCTCATGGACGAGCCCTTCGCCTCGCTCGACGCCCTCACGCGGGAGCAGTTCTACGGCGACCTCCAGCGCATCTGGCGGCAGCACCGCCGGACCATCCTGCTGGTGACCCACAACGTCCGGGAGGCGGCCTGCCTGGGGGATCGCGTGGTCCTCCTCTCGCCCCACCCCGGCCGGATCCGCGAGGAGTTCCGGGTGGACCTGCCGCGCCCCCGGGACTTCCACGGGGTGGAGCTGGCGCGGCATTCGGGGGAGATCATGGCGGCGCTCCGGGGCCACCTGGAGTCGCCCCCGGCGGAGGGAGCGGAGTGAGGCGCGCGCTCGTCGCCGGCCTGTTCTTCCTCCTCCTCCTCGGCGGCTGGGAGGCGCTCTCGCGCTCGGGGCTGTGGAGCGCCGTCATCCTCCCCCCGCCGGGCGCCGTGGCGCGCTACCTCTGGGGCGGCCTGCGGGACGGCTCCCTGGCGGAGGCCGCCCTGGTCACGGGGAGGCGACTCGCCGCCGGCTACCTCCTCGGCGCGGCCGTCGGCCTGCCCCTGGGGTTCCTGACGGCGAAGTCGAGGACCGCCTCGGACACCGTGGGGGTGCTCGCGCTCGGGCTCCAGACCCTCCCCTCGGTCTGCTGGGCCCCCCTCGCCATCCTCTGGTTCGGGCAGACGGAGACCGCCGTCCTGTTCGTGGTCGTCATGGGGACGGTCTGGTCCATCGCGCTCGCCACCGACGGCGGGGTGAGGGGCGTCCCCCCGATCTTCGGGAGGGCCGCGAGGACCATGGGCTCGCGGGGGCTCCACACGATGCTCCGGGTGACCCTCCCCGCCTCCCTCCCGGTCGTCGTCTCCGGGATGAAGCAGGGCTGGGCCTTCGCCTGGCGCTCCCTCATGGCGGCGGAGATCTTCGTCACCATCCTCACCGGCTTCGGCCTCGGCCACCTCCTCCACTACGGCCGCGAACTGCACGCCATGGACCAGGTGCTGGGGGTGATGATCGTGGTCGTGGCCGTGGGGCTCCTCGTGGACCGGGCGGTCTTCGGGCCCGCGGAGCGGTGGCTGCGGCGCCGGTGGGGGGCGGAGGGGCGGTAGCCCGGCGGGCGCCGCGGTCAGCGGGAGCGGAGGACGGCCCCGGCCAGGGCGGCGACCGACGGGAAGCGCGGGCACTCCCGGTCGCCGTTCGCCCCCGCGGGGTCGACGAGGGCCGCGCGCAGCCCCGCCGCGCGGGCGCCCAGGACGTCGATCTCGTAGAAGTCCCCGGCGTGGAGCGTGGAGGCGGGATCGGCCGAGGACCTGCGCAGCGCCTCCCCGAAGATCCGGGGGTCGGGCTTCTCGAACCCGACCCGGCCGGAATCCACCACGGCGGCGAAGAAGCCGCCGAGCCCGACCCTCCGGAGGAGGTCCTCCACCGATCCGTCGGCGTTGGAGACGACCGCGAGCCGGATCCCCCCGGCGCGCAGGGACTCCAGGGCCTCCTCCACCCCCGGGGGGACGACGCACCAGAGGTTGCTCCGCGCGTGCTCCGCGCGGAGGTCGGCGTCGGCGGCGTCCATGGCGGCGGGGTCCGCGTCCACCCCGGCGCAGCGGACCACCGCGTGGAAGAACAGCCCCCCGCGCCGGCGGTCGTCCGTGGAGCGGACCGCCTGCGGGAGGTCGAGGGTCCTCTTGGCGGCGGGCTCGGCGGCGGCCAGCGCGGAGGGATCGGCGCGGATCCCGCGGCGGGCGAGGACGCCCGCGACGCGGACCCAGTCGGGGTCCACGAGCACCCCTCCCGCGTCGAGGAAGAGGGTCGCGACGGGGCCCCCGGGGATCACGGCGGGGCGGGCGCCCGCCGGAGGGCGGCGTCCACGGCTGCGGCGAGCTCCGAGGGGCGGAAGGGCTTGGCGAGGATCCCGGCCAGCCCGGCGCGGAGCCCGGGGTCGAGGGCGGCGTCCTCCAGGTTGCCGCTGCTGAGGATCACCGGGAGGGCGGGGAACCGCGCCCGGAGCCTCCGGTAGACGTCGAGGCCGCTGGCCCCCGGGAGGACGAGGTCGAGCACCGCGAGGTCGAAGGCGGCCCCGGGGGCCTCCAGGAGGGCGATGGCCGCGGTCCCGTCGGAGGCCGTGACGATCGCGTGGCCCCGGGACCGCAGGTACCCCGCCGCCAGGTCGAGGATCATGGCCTCGTCCTCCACGAGGAGGATCTTCGCCGGGCGGGCCCGCTCCCCCGGGGGGGAGGCCTCCCGGGAGGCGGCCTCCGCCGGCCCCTCCGCCGCGGGGAGGAAGACGCGGAAGCGGGTCCCCTTCCCCGGCTCGGAATCGACCTCCAGGACCCCCCCGTGGGACTGCACGCTCTGGAACACCATGAAGAGGCCGAGCCCGGTCCCCTTGCCCCGCTGCTTGGTCGTGAAGAAGGGCTCGAAGATGCGGGAGAGCACCTCGGGGGACATCCCCTCGCCCTCGTCGGCCACCTCCAGGCGCACCCAGGCCGCGGGGGGATCCCCCGCCGGCGGGCGGCGCGGGCCGGCGGCGTCCCGCAGGGCCGAGAGGCGGAGGACGCCCCCCGAGGGCATGGCGTCCCGGGCGTTGATGCAGAGGTTGAGGACGGCCTGGTGGAGGTCGTTCGCGCGCCCCCGCACGGGGGGGAGATCCTCCCCGGTCTCGAGGCGGACGTCGATCCTGCGGTCGAAGGTCTCCCGGGCGAGGCGCGCGCAGTCGGCCAGGACGGCGGCCACGTCGACGGACGCCGATTCGCCCGGGGATTCCCGGGCGATGCCGAGGAGCCGCCGCGTCAGGTCCGCCCCGCGCTCCGCCGCCTCCTCGATGTGCCCCGCCGCCGCGAGCGCCCCCGGGGCGGCCGTCCCCTCGAGGCGCAGCAGGGAGGCGTACCCGAGGATGCTGCAGAGGAGGTTGTTGAAGTCGTGGGCGATGCCCGAGGCCAGGGTCCCGACGGCCTCGAGCCGCCGCACCCTCTGCAGGTGGCGGGCGAGGTCCGTGGCGGAGGTCACGTCCTCGACGATGCCGAGGAGGTGCTCCCGGCCCGGGAGGCGGCGGGCGGAGACCCGCAGGCGGACGCGGGTGCCGTCCCGGCGCACGGCCTCGAACTCCCGGGGGAGCATCTCCTCCCCGTCCCCGAGGGCGGAGAGGGCGCCTGCCACCTCCGGCGGCTCGATGCGCGCGGAGAGGGAGCCGTCCGCGAGGAGGTCCGCCGGCGAGCGGAAGCCGAGGATGGAGGCCAGCCGCTGGTTGGCGGAGACGAGGGGGCCCTCCACCTGCCGCCGGTAGATCCCCACGGGGGCGTCCTCGACGAGGGCCCGCATCTCCTCCTCGCTGCGCCGGAGCGAGCGCTCCAGGAGCCGCTCCTGCAGGAGGATCCCGCCGATGGCGAGGAGCCTCTCGGCGAGCCGCAGCCGGTCGAGGGAGCCGGGGTCGGGGGCGTTCCCGTCCTCGGGGAAGTCGAGGGAGAAGATCCCGATCTCCCTGCCCCCGGCGCCGGAGACGAGGATGAAGAGCCGGTCCTTCGGGTCCCAGGAGCCCTGGATGCGGGGCCGCCCGAAGTAGTCCTCGGAGAGCGGCGCGCGGTCGAGGTCCACGTCCCTCGGCACGTAGGCGATCCCCGTGCCCGGGAAGCAGTGCGCGCGGATCCTCCGCCGCTTCTCCACCCGGTAGTCGATGGCGGTGCGGGTGGCCCGCTTCTTGAAGCGGAGGCGATCCTCCTCGGGGATCCCCCAGGTCCCCACCATGGCCCCCTCGGGGAGGGCGAGGGAGAGGAGCCCCGCCCCGTAGCCGGCGACCCGGGCCGCCTGCTCGGCGAGCTGGTCGAGGAGGGCGTCGGCGTCCTCGATGCCGTTCATGGCCTCGACGATGCCGAGGATCCGGGCGGCCTCCTCGGCCTCGGCGTCCACGATGCGCCGCCCGGGAGCGGGGGGCTCCTCCCGGGCGAAGCGCGTCCCGTCGGTCTCGATGGCCATGGGTCCCGTCCTTGCCGATCCCCTCCGCAAGGTACCACCGGGGGAGGGGGGGAGTCCCCATCCGACGGGGCGGTGGCGGGGGGGGGAGGGGGGCGACCCCGGTCACGGAGCCCGCGGGGGCGCCGGCCCCGGTCCTCCCCCCCGGGGGATAGGATTCCCTCATCCCGTCCGGCGGCTCCCCCGGTGTGCGGCCGCCGGCCGACCGAGGAGGCCTCCGTGCCCGTGAAGCCCCCGCCCCGCCGCAGGTCCGCCCCGCGGCCCGCGCCCGCGCACCGCGCCGCCGCCCCCAAGGGGCCGCCCTACATCGTCCGCCCCGACACCGCGGTCCTCACCCGGGGCTTCGATCCCCGCCTCTCCGTGGGGTCCGCGCGGCCCGCGGTCTTCCGCTCCTCGACCTACGTCTTCCGCTCCCCGGAATCCGCCGAGCGGGCCTTCTCCGTGGCCCTCGGGAGGGCGGTCCCGGAGCCGGGGGAGGAGGTGGACCTCATCTACTCCCGCCTCTCCCACCCCAACGCCGAGATCCTCGAGGACCAGCTCGTCCCGCTGGAGCCCGGGTGCAGGGCGGCGGCGGTCTTCAACGCCGGCCTCGCCGCCATCGGGACCATGTTCCTGACCCTGCTCCGGCCCGGGGATTCCCTCGTCCACACGGAGCCCCTCTACGGCGGCACCCACCACCTGGTCCACGAGCTGCTGGTCCCCCTCGGCATCCACCCCGTCGCGGTCCCCGCGGGGGACGGCACCGCCCTGGCGGCCGCCGTCGCCGCGGCGCCGGGGGTCAAGCTCGTCCTCGTGGAGACGCCGGCCAACCCGACGCTGGTGATGACCGACATCGCCGCCGCCGTGGCCGCCGCCCGGGCCCGGAGGGAGCCTCCCCTCGTGGCGGTGGACAACACCTTCATGGGGCCGGCCTTCCAGCACCCGCTGGCGCTCGGGGCGGACCTCTCGGTCTACTCCGCGACGAAGTACCTCGCGGGCCACAGCGACATGCTGGGCGGGGTGATCCTCGGCGGCGACCCGGAGGTGATCCGCCACCTCCGCGGCACGCGGGCCATGCTCGGCACCATCCTCCAGCCCGACGAGTGCTGGCTCCTCGACGGGCGCATCGCCACCGTCTCCCAGAGGATGCACCGCCAGAGCAAGAACGCCGAGCGCATCGTCGAGGGGCTCCGGGGCCACCCCCGCATCGCCCGCTTCCACTACCCGACCCTCTTCGAGGACCGGGAGCAGAGGCGCATCTACAGGGCCCAGTGCGCCTTCCCCGGCGCGCTGTTCTCCCTGGAGCTGGCGGGGGGGAAGAGGGCGGCCTTCGACTTCATCCGGCACCTGGAGATCGTCCGCAACGCCGTGAGCCTCGGCAGCATCGAATCCCTCTGCTGCCACCCCGCCTCGACCACCCACTCCGAGATGGGGCCCCCGGACCTCGCGAGGGCGGGGATCGACGACTCCCTCGTGCGCATCTCCGTGGGGCTGGAGGACTGGAGGGACGTGCTGGCGGACGTGAAGAGGGCCCTGGACGCGGTCTGAAGGGAGGGAGGTACCCGCCCCCCCGTGGTCCTTGCCCCTTCCTGGGGGGAGGACCCTCCACGGCCCGGGGTCCCGTCTCCCGTCGGCCGGAACGGATCGGCCGACGGGAGACGGGACCGTTCAACGGCGAGGCACCGGTGCGGAGGGGCCACCATGGAACGCGGGGGGAGGGAAGGCGGAAGGGGGGGGACGACCCCGGCGGGCGACATGACGGGAAAGAACCGCCCCCGGTCCCCTCCCGGACCTGCCCCGTCCGCCGGGAAACCAGCCCCCGTGTTCCGATGGTCCCCCCCCTCCCGTCGCCCCCGGCGGCCGCACGCCCCCCCCTCCCCCCGCGGATAAGAGGAGCGGCTTGCCGCATCCCGGCCGCCACGGAGAGGTGCCAGAGCGGCCGAATGGGCGCGCTTGGAAAGCGCGTGTGGGGGCAACCTCACCGGGGGTTCAAATCCCCCCCTCTCCGCCAGCCGGCCCCGGGGGCGATGACCGGGGGGGCGAATACCGGGGTGATGGGCCCCCGCGGCCGTAGGATGGTCCCATCACCGGCGGCGGAGGCCGACGGTAAGGTCGTGCAGCCGGGGAACTAGCGGTGCCCTGTACCCGCAATCCGCTTCAGCGGGGGTGATGCCGAACAGAGGCGCTCGCCTCCGGAGGTCGTGGCTGGGCGGGACGCGATGACGGCCATGTCCCATGCAACGCCGGGACGTGAACCGGGTCAGGTCCGGAAGGAAGCAGCCCTAAGCGGTCCCCCGTCGTGTGCCGTGGGGTCGCGTGGCCCGAGCTTCCCGCCCGAAGCGATCGACGGGAGCGGCGACGACGGGAGGCGCACGACCTTTCCGCCGGCCTCCGCGCCGGTCCCCCGGGGGGTGACCGCGCCGTGAGCCGATCCGCCAAGCGTCCGACCGCCGGGCCCGCCCCGGCCCCCCGCCCCCACACCGCCTTCGCCCGGAAGTACCGCCCGCTGCGATTCGAGGAGGTCGTCGGCCAGGAGGCCGTGGGGCGGACCCTGCGGGGCGCCATCCGGGCCGGGGAGATCCCCTCGACCTTCCTCTTCGCCGGGCCCCGCGGCGTCGGGAAGACGACCATGGCCCGCATCCTGGCCAAGGCCCTCAACTGCGGCGCCTCCGAGGGCCCCACCCCGGATCCCTGCGGGGAGTGCTCCGCCTGCCGGGCCATCGCCGACGGGTCCGCCCTCGACGTCGTGGAGGTGGACGCGGCCAGCCACAACGGGGTGGACGACGTGCGGGAGATCCGGGAGCGGGTCGCCCACATGCCCGCCGGGGGCCGGTACAAGGTCTACATCCTCGACGAGGCGCACATGTTCTCGACGGCGGCCTGGAACGCCTTCCTGAAGACCCTGGAGGAGCCCCCGGCCCACGCCCGCTTCGTCTTCGCCACCACGGAGCCGGAGAAGGTCCCCGAGACGATCCTCTCCCGGTGCCAGCGCTTCGACTTCCGCCGCATCCAGGCGCGGGACATCGTGCGGACCCTGCGCTCCATCGTGGAGCGGGAGAACGCGGAGCGGGAGCGGCCCATCGAGGTGGGGGACGCGGCGCTGGCCTCCCTCGCCCGCTTCGCCCGCGGGGGGCTCCGGGACGCGGAATCCCTCCTCGAGCAGGCCGTCCTCGCGGGGGAGGGGAGGGTCGTCGAGGAGGACCTCGCCGCGCTCCTCGGGACCGTGCCGCGGGAGCGGGTGCGGGAGATCCTCGCCCGGGCCGCCGCGGGGGACGGGGCGGGGACCCTGGTCGCCTACGCGGCCGTCCACGACGCGGGGGCGGACGCCGCCACCTTCCTCGGCCAGGCCCTGGAACTCCTCCGGGAGGTGACCGCCGTCTCGGTGGGAGGGGTGCGCACCCCCGTGGTGGAGGCGGAGGACGCCGAGAGGGAGGCGCTGGCGGCCCTGGCGAAGGCCTTCGGCCCCGGGGGCTCCCTGAGGGCCGTCCAGGTCCTCGCGGAGGCCCTGCGCCTCGTGAGGGCGACGGACGAGGAGCGCCCCCTCGTGGAGGCGGCCCTCCTGCGCGTCGCCCTCGGCGGCCGCTCCGCCACCCTCCCCGAGGCGCTGGACGCCCTGGCCGCCCTGGAGGCGAGGCTCGGCGGGGCCGGGGGCCCCTCCCCCCCGCACCCCGGCGGGACCCCGTCCGGCGCCCCCGCCGGAGG